>CAVCRS010000009.1:0-48405 GCA_963604635.1 Faecalibacillus sp. | reverse complement strand
AAAACGGAGTGGATTTTCGACTGAAACGCTGGGTGCTTATGCTCCGAAATATTCAGCTGAGTAATAATTTGCCGTTGAGGGTGTTATTTCTCAGGAATTACGGATTTTTCTATATACTCATGATAGCCGTAATAGTATGGGGCGGGTTCGATATAAGAATTAACCATCCAGACAAGATACTGTCCCATGCTACGCTTCAAATCTTTTCCATATGAATTCGAGTCTGCGAGATATGATTTTTTCAAACTGGAACACATTTGAATGATGTATGGTTCTTTTATGTTGAATTTATTCCGCGTATTAACTCTGATTACATCCCTGCCGATTTCCAAGTCTTTGTAATAAGTCGCAGATGACGGATTTCCTGTCATTCCGCTATAATTTGGCACATGACGCATATAATCCTTGAAGAATATAACTGCGTCTTTATCCCAGGCCCTAAAAGTGCCGCGATCTTCGGGGTACAATATTATAAATACGGGGTCCTCCAAATCGGACCGAATACCAATAGATTGTAGAATTTGTTCATCTGTGTCGCCGTAAAAGCTTTCATCGAAGTCTCTACAATCTTTGACTATCACAATGTTGTCATGCCCGCTTAAAGGTTGAGATTTAAAACAGTCTTCGATTGTTTTATTCTCAAAGTCGTATTGGTGAAGGCTCCTTAAAGAATTATACATGACATTATTGATGTAATCCAAGAAAGAGTCGGCCTCCATACTTGAAATAATATTCCCATCAAGCAGGCCACCCTTCTGAGACAGGTTGCTGATATACTGCTGAATTTCTTGTGCAGTGCAATTACTCTTGGAATTATGGCTGACAAGATATCGCTCTATATTTTCAATAACTTCTTCGGAGTTTCCGAGGTATCGGATGGTATTAATTAATGACTCCCGTTCTTCTTCATCCTTCAAAATCCCCTTTGCAGAATTATTCGCGATATCTGCATAACCGGCAACAATTCTGTCGAAATACTCATCCCCTGTTTGACGAGTGCTTTTTGCCCCATTCAAAACATTAAGTAATCCCTCAAAGCACAGCTCATCCCAGGACAGATCCTTTTGCTGTAAATCTTTCATTCGCTCCAGGTTTAACTTTGCTTCTTTAAATTGCCCCTTGTTGATTTTGTGGATGAGGTCATCATATTCATCAATCCAATACTGATATCTTGTTGAAAACTGCTTGTCGCCGGTATTACAAATAGTTGACATTATGTAAAACATGTCAGAGAAATAGTTGTCATCCTTATAGTCAACGATAAAATCAATCCCGTCAAGGATTATATATGCGCACTGCAGGTCCTTGGCTACATAGATGCATTTTTCTTTAGGGTTGAACGGGTCAATAAATCTGACAGAATATGTGAACCTTTCCTCAAAATACTCCTTTGTCTCATCAAAGGAAAGCCTCCACGGGCCTAAGTAACTGATAGATATGACCTGTTCATCACCATCATAAAACTGGACGCTTTGTCTGGTAAAGATAGAATCCTGACACACAGGGGTCAAATTGTGGTCAAGCAGATCAGGAAATAATCTGATGTCGAATGGGAGAAGTTCCGATGATATGTCAAGTGGGGTATGCAGATGATTCTGATAGAAACCAACCCTGTGCAGCGAGTCAATCTGCTCGAAATAATCCTTGAGAGATACGGAACTTTCGGCAGTGAGGTAACGTCGTCCATAATCAGTTGCCATCATTTCCATCGCACGTTTCAGGGGTTGTAGTTCGTCATTCCATTTGAACTCTCCCCTCTCATCGATAACCAATACCGGGTCTGTGTCATTTTGGTCGACCGTTACCGTCGGATATGGAAACAGAATGGAATCCTGATATTGTCGGATTTCATCATTAGTGAAATCACTGCCGGCGGAAATGTCGAAACTGTAAATGCAGGAGACGTGCCGGCCTGCAACATTGTCTTTTATTGAGACATAGTAATCGACGGAGCCCGTAATGTTCTTGATACGGTTTGTCTTGGTAAATTTGAGGGCGTATGGTTTTGTGCTTTTGATCTCTGTTTTTGCAAAAATATCTTTCAATCTGAAATCCAGCTTATGGGACAGATACAATGTGATACAAAGCATTATCATCATAATGCAGATAAATACAAGGCCTGTTTTATTTTTTGTACTCATGACAGGATTTATTTACTGTTATACTTAAAATCGATATGAACTTCTGTCCAGCCCCAATGCGCCCATAATGACTGTATTTGTTTCTCAATATCTTTCTGATAGTCATTGCGAAGAGATTCCAGTTCTTTTTCGCTGTCAAGGTTGAGATTTAACATTTCATCTGCCAATATGGCCTTCGATGCGGAAATGAACTCTTCGGTCTGGCCGATGCTGATATCTGAACTTAACTTTAGCCCGCATAGGAAATTGCGTGTCCATACATAAGAAGAATACCCGGCAGCTCCGCCTCCTAACAGGGCACCAATACCTGAGCCGATTAACTTGCCTGTTATACCCCAGGTTGAGCCTAATTTTTCCCCAACTTTACCGCCAGCAACAGCTCCCAAACCTGCTGCGATTGCAGAAACTGGTTTGGCAATTTTTTCAGCCTCTTCCTGTGAAATCGCTTCGGGGTTGATTTTTTCGATTTCGACCACCTTGTCTTGCGGAATGTCCACATCTACGCTGAACGGAAAGTATGTGTCACTGACATAATCAAGGTACAAAATGCCATTATCGGGGTCCGTCTTTTTGTGGTTCTCTTTCAATTTTGTGAGATCGAAAGTAAAGTCCGCTTTTGCCTGAACTTGAAATACCTGCAGTTTCGCAAACTTGGCATCAGTCCCGGCCTGAGTCCCCCACACAAGATATTTTTGCATAGTTGCGGTTTGGAAGACCAATGTGGGGTTATCTTCGATATATTTGTCGAGAGGAACGGGCTGTTTCTTCTTGCCGGACATCATATAGATGCACCCTGCACAAAGTAAGATGACTATAATCGAAAGCCATAATAGACAGGAAGATCCGCCTTTGGCTTTGGGCTGTCTATTATCCGTGGAGGATTCCGTTAAGCCTGTTTCCTGTGGAGGATATATAATTATGTCCGGTGTAACTTCCGAAACTGTAGTTTCTTCCTCTTTCTTAACTGTGCGGGATGCTTCTATTTTCTTGTCAATAAGGGAATTAAAACTGTCAGGGTCTATTCCGAGCTCCTTTGCTTTATTAAGCAGCAACTGCCGTTCTTTCTCAGTGATTATATTGTCTCCGTTATTGCTCAGGAAAACGTCAGAAAGACTGTTCAGTCCCTCCCAGCGTTTTACTAACTCATCGATGAATTCATCGATGTCTTGGGAATCGATGCCGGATTCGGCAATGGTCTGATGGAGAATCGAACGCTCCTTGTCCGTAATGACATTGTCTGCCAGGAAGTTGTTGATAAGCAACTGAACTTCCTGCAGTTTTTCTTCTGGAAGCTGGTATAAGAACTCTTGGATATTCATAGGATCGATTAAATTTTAGCAGGCTCTTTCGTTAACTTTTGGGTAAAACATTTTATACAAACATACATAAAAATAAGGGGGGGGGTAGGTTCAAAACTGGTTCATTATGGTTGAGGTGTTATAAATGCTGGCATTTGGCAGCGAAAGGGGGGAGAACATATAATCAAGATTACGCCTCCGGAGCCTGATTTTGAAAATAATTGTTATCTTTGGCATTGTACAAAAAGGACAGGCTATGGAGGCAAAAAGGATAAGGTATCCGATCGGGATACAGACATTTGACAAGATTCGCGAAGGCGGATACGTCTATGTTGACAAGACAGAAATGATTTATAATCTTGTCCTGATGGCGGACGAGGGCTGACCCTTGACGGTGCAATACTCTCCTTTTATTTTAAACTGATTATATAATGGCGGCTGAATCACCCATAATCATTTTTCACGGGACCAACACCATCGTGAGGAATCCGGAGATTCGCATATCCGGATTCAACAAAGACTTTGGCTTTGGTTTCTACTGTACACGTTTTGAACATCAGGCACAGCGATGGGCTCTCAACAGGTATATGAGACATATAGTCTGCAAATACGAATATACGTCTGACAATTCCCTTAATTCAAAAATCTTTCCTGAAATGACTGAGGAATGGCTCGACTTCATCGCTGCCTGCAGGCACGGTGAGCCTCATTCTTATGACATCGTTGAGGGACCTATGGCTGATGATGAAGTGTGGGACTACGTGGAGGACTTCCTTGCCGGGCGCATCAGCAGAGAGGCTTTCTGGGCACTGGCCCGTTTCAAACATCCTACTCATCAGATACTATTCTGTACCGACCGTGCTCTCCAAACGATCAGATTCGAATCATATTACGAGTTATGAACAATATCTACTTCCCAGACGAGCAGATAGGATTCAATGAAATCTATTTTGTCTGCTATATGATAGAGCGAGTCGCACGCCGGCTTCATCAGCATAACAGATATGTGGTGGAACATCTCGGCACTGACGGGCTGAAGCGTCAACTCTCAATCGCCGACACGAATCATTGCCTCAATCCGCTCCAGGTGGAAGAAGACTGGATTAATGAATACCATCTGGAAAGTGGAGATTTCGATGTGACTGCCATTGATTCACGCTTTGCAACCAAAGTCCCATCGCCGACGCAGATGGGAAAAGTCTATGCACGTCTGATTCAGTCATTGGATGATACGGATGATTTGGCAGGGACTTTTCGGAAGATATACAATTCTCCCGTCTGCGAAAACATTGATGACTACGATACAGGAGCCTACTACGAGCCAAGTTATGTGCAGACGCGTGCATTCTTGAACGGCAGCTTTTGAGAAGAGGATTAAGACAAGGCTTTATTTTTCGGGAACTTAACTTTTCCCATCCAGACCAGTCCCCTCGACTTCGGGCAGGTGACGGGGAGTAGACTATGCAAAGAGGTCATCCAGAAGTATCACATTCGTGATTTCGGAGAGTGGGTATTTGATTTGAGCCCGAAGGTCGTAATCAGGGTCAGATGTATGGCTGTGTTTATCCCTGTCTCTGCTTCAAAATCGGAAATGCGGTTTCTTTCAGTTGCGTCTGCTCAATCTTTCGCCCTATTAACCTGCTCATATCTTGTCGATTAATCAGTGGCAAAGCTATACAATCCTTCGAAATAATCCAAAAATAGGTGAGCCAAATCTCGCGAAAATCGCGAGTTTTGGCGCACCTATAATTATTCGCGAGCCAAATCTCTTAAAAAATGAGAGTTTTGGCCGAGTAATAATGAAGTATATGGCTGCTGAAATCTGGCAATCTGACCCAACTGAGAAAGGGCAATCCTTATTCCGTCATCCCGACGAATTTCTCAGCCCAGGCACTCCAGCCGGGGGCGGAGTGGTAGGCGGAGAGGGCGGCGGCGGGGACGTAGATGGTGTGGGCGTATTCGCCGACCATAGAGCCTTCGGCCGATGGGGGAGTCGCCGCAAGGGAAGTGATGACGGAGAGCGAGTTGCAATCCGAAAAGGCCGCCTCGCCTATGCTGCGCAGGCTTGCCGGCAGGGTCAGTCGGGTCAGACTCCGGTTGGTGCCGAAAGCTATTTTCCCGATGGAAACGATACCCTCGGGGATTTTGCTGATACAGAGTTTGTAACATCCGTCGAATGTGCCGTCCCCGATAGAAGTCAGATGCGGCGGCAACTCCTTCAAAGCCAGTTCCACATCTCCGGCGAAAGCCCAGTCCCCGATGGAGGTGAGCGTTTCGGGGAGTGAGGTCAGAGACAGCGAACCGCAACTCGCGAGGCCGGAATAGCCAATCGATACCAGCCCGTCCGGAAGGCTCTCGAAATCGAGCTTCGGGCACGCATTGAGAGCATTGTCCCCGATGGATTCAAGCCCCTCAGGCAGAGCGACTTCTTTCAGCTCCAGACAGTCCATGAACGCGAAATTTCCGATACCGGTCACGCCCTCGGGCAGTTTCACCGAGGTCAGATTCCGGCACGAGAGAAATGCGGAATCGGGGATTGCCCGGAGTCCGGTGAAATGCTCCAGTTCATCAAAAGATGTGATGTCATCGTTACGCTTGAACGCAAATCCCAGACTTCTGACCATCTTCGCTTCTTCCAGAGTGAACACCCCGTCTGCGTCGAAATCCCAGTTCTCGATACAAATCTTTTTGACAGCCAAGTCTTTAAACTTAATTTCCCCCGCCGGCTTGTTCCCGGTCCGCACAGTCATCACGGCGGAACTCAGCTCGTCCCGCCCGTTGCTCACCCAGGCGCAGAAATGATAGTCCCGCGAAAATTCCAGCCCGCCCAGAGTCAGAGAATATCCGGCGACGTCCGTTTCAGACACTTCCATCTTTTCCATAGACGCCTCATTCTCACCGAAATAGAAGCCGAAAGCGCTCAGGCGGGAAGTGTCAAAACCGTCAGGAAATGCTGCCGTCAGCGTCACATCTCTCCCATCCGCGGCAGCGCTCGCAGAAGGCAGCTCCGGCGCCAACAGAGTCTCCGGCACAGTCGCATCGCTGCAACCCGTCAGAGCCGCCAGCAGAATCAGAACGCAAAGCCGGTAAAAAGACCTCATCCCCGTCTCTTTTTGCTGCATTCGGGGCAGAGGCCCTTCATAAGGTAGTCAATCCTTTGAAGCTCAAAGCCTTCGGGGTAGCGGACAATGGGGATATGCGTATGGCTCAGGCAGAAAGTCTTGTGGCAGGACTCGCAGTAGAAGTGGCAATGCAGTTCCTCGATGCTGCATTCGTGGTCGTTCGGGCAGAAGCAGTACTTCGTCGAGCCGCTTCCGTCCTCGATCTCGTGCACCAGATGATGCTCCGCGAAGAGGGTCAAGGTCCTGAAAATCGAGGACTTGTCCACGCTCTCAAGCGCATCCTCCAGGTCGCTCATACTGAAGGTGTCGTGAAACTCCATCATCGAGCGGAACACCAGGGTGCGCACCGCCGTCGGCTTCACCCCGTGAAGCTTCATAACTTCTTCAGCCTCAAGCCCTGAGCAGGCTCCGTTATGTCCTTCGTCTTCCATAAACTATATAATTCTCCAATTTTTCAGTTCCCGCCGCAGCTCCAGATGCCCCGGACAGACGCTCTCCAGCAGCGCGTGAAATTCCCTCCCGTGATTCATATGCCGCAGGTGGCAGAGTTCGTGCAGAAGGACATAGTCCCGCAGTTCTGAGGGGAGCCGTACCAGATTGATATTCAGGTTGATATTTCCTCGCACCGAGCAGCTTCCCCAGTTCGAGCGGTTGTGCTTCACCCTCACGCCGTTCACCCGGAAGCCGTGCAGCCGTGCCAGTTCCAGAAGTCGAGGGGGCAGCTCCGCGCGAGCCTGAGCGCGCATCTTCTCAATATCCACATTGGACGCAGATGCGTCCAATCCTGTATTCCTCTTTGCGAATTTCTCCCGTGCGGCGAGTATCCACTCCCTTCGCGCTTCGAGCACCCGGATGCCTGCGTCGTACCGCGCCCACGAAGGCATACTTACGCTCGTCCTGCCGTCGGGATAGACTCTGATGCCGATGCCTCTGGCCCTGGCGGTCTTTCGCAGGGTCACCTCTCCCACAACCTTGTCTGTGTACTTTTTCTCCATTACCTCTGAAGCATCTCCACAAATTTATGAAAAACTTGCCAATGGTGAAAAAACGGACTATTTTTGTTCGCGAAAACGGCGGATTTTTAAGAAATATATATTTTTTATAAAAAACCTCCCTGAAATTTTGGAAATATGAAAATCGGAATCTGCAGCGACCACGCCGGCGTGGAGTACAAGACCAAGCTCATCTCTTACCTTCTCGGCAAGGGACACGAAGTGGTGAATTTTGGAACTGATTCGACGGAAAGCGTTGATTATCCTGACTTTGCACACCCTCTCGCCGAGGCTGTGGAGCGTGGCGAAGTGGATCGTGGCATCGCTCTCTGCGGCACCGGAAACGGAATGGCGATGACTCTGAACCATCATCAGAAGATCCGCGCGGGACTCGCCTGGAACAACGAAATCGCCAGACTCATCCGCCAGCACAACAATGCGAACGTCCTCGTGATGCCGGCCCGCTTCATCAGCTACCGTATGGCAGTCAGCATCGTACGCACCTACCTCACGACAGAGTTCGAGGGCGGAAGACATCAGAGACGCATCGACAAAATCCCCGTAGCGTAATGTCGCAGCCGCTCTACGCCCGTCGCGGCGAGGTCCTTACGGACAATATCGAAGATTACCCGGAGGGTATCGTTCTGGCGGTGGACAAGCCTTACCGCTGGACTTCGGCCGATGTCATCCGCAAGGTGAAATGGGCCGCCTGCCGGCATTTCCATAAAAAGAATCTGAAAGTCGGCCACGCCGGCACTCTGGACCCGCTCGCAACGGGCCTCCTTCTGGTGTGCATCGGCAAGGCCACAAAACTTGCTCAGGATTTCCAACACTCTGACAAGCAATACATTGCAGGAGTGGCCTTCGGCGCTACGACCCCGTCCTATGACAGAGAAAAAGACGTCGACAGAAGGTGCGCATTGGACGGAGTCCGGGAAGAGACTGTGCGGGAAATACTTCCGTCGTTCGTGGGCGAACAGTGGCAGGTCGCGCCGCTTTTTTCCGCGAAGTCGGTGGACGGCGTGCGCGCATACGAAATCGCCCGCAAGGCTTACAGGGATGCTGCGCGCAGCGGGGGAGAGTTCGACCACAGCGCCTCGGAATTGCTTACACGTCAATGGATTAATATATCTTCGCTCGAGCTTCTCGCCTGGCACGATGATGCTTCTTTTCTGAAAGACGAACCGCAGGAGCAGGTCAGCGAAAGGTCCGCGCGCATAAACGTAGCGGCAGTGCCTGAGGACCTGCCTTGCGCGGATATCCGCGTGGACTGCAGCAAAGGCACGTACATCAGAGCCCTGGCGCGGGACCTCGGCGAAGCTCTCGGCAGCGGAGCCTTCCTCTACAGTCTTCGCCGCACACGCAATGCCGGCTGCACGATCGAAGGCGCTCTCACGCTCGACGACGTGATTGAGCTGTTCTGAAATGTTGAATCGGAGCTCCTGACAAGCCGCGTCAGGCGGCGTCCGCAGCGCGAGAAGGGTGAGCCTGTGAGATAGCTCGCGCGGAGGACCGCTTCCCCCGTCTGGGGGACCGAGGGGGAGTTTAAAATCGGCCGCTTGAAAAATCGGCCAATTTCAATATAATATTCTCGAAGATAGTCACTTACTTCACCAGGCGAATCCTATACCCCTCGTCATAGATGATGCGGCGGACGGCCTTGTTCACGAGACTGCCCGACTCGAGCTTGCTGAACTTGAAGTCGGACTGGAGGCCGTGGCTGAGTTTGCCCTCGATCCTGTCGGTCCAGTTGCGGCCGTAGAGCGAGCAGGACTTGACGGCGAGGTAGGCGCTGTCATAGCCCTGGAAAGCGAACGGACCCGGCTCAGCTCCGTAGAGAGCGCGGTAGGCGCTGAGGAATGCCTTCACCTTTTCATAGTCATAGTCGATATAGTACGAACTGCAGCAGTGCATTCTCGCATTGTGGAAGTTGCTGACCTCGATGGTGTCGAAATTGCGGACCTTGGACAGGCAGTAGATGACGGTCTCCAGTTTGCGGTGCAGCATCAGGTTCACGTTTCGGATCACGTCATTCACGAAGGCTTCGCTCTCGGACGCCACCACGATGCGGTTCGTGCCCTGAAGAGTCGAGACGCGCTCGATTCGGTCTATTATGCTGCGCCCCTCGAGGATGGCGTAACTGATGGTCTCATAGGCGATTCCGCTGTTCTCCAAATCCCGCTTCAGCTCTGTGGCGTTGGCGGTAAGCGTGGCTCCTTTCTCACAGAACAGCAGAACCTTGTCGGTGCTGCGCAGATCCTCCCTTAGCCAGGTGATGAGCTCCTGACACTGGCTTTCTGAAGAACTCGGAGCCTGCACGATACCGTCCTGCGACTGCGCCAGCGCGGCAGCCTTCGGCTCGAGCGGCGAAACGAGGTATTTGCCTGAAGGACAGAGCGGAAGCACCTTGCTTATGTCGGTAGCGGATACCGGGCCGAGGATCACATCCTTTGCGGAAAGCGAGCTCTCGCCAAGCGTTCCGCCGGAGAGGTCATAGACGCTGAGATTCGTGGTGATGCCCTCTGTCTCAAGGTCTTTGACTGCCAGAAGGGCTCCGCAGTAGAAGTCATACATATTGTCGGAACTCTGGCCGTTGGACTCGAAAGGCAGAACCAGAGCTGCGTGCACCTGACGCTTGCCGAACGGGAAGAGGAAAGGGGAGTCTTCCTCCGTATCTTCCGAAGACGGATTCTCCTGAACTTCAGTCTGCTCCGTCTGAGAAACCTCTTCGTTCACGATCTCTCCCTCCCTGCCTTCCAGACGCCTCAGAGTATTTCCCTGAGGAATGCGGAGTCTCATCCTGCGGTTTACCTCCGTGCTGGTGAGGCCATTGTAATTCATTATGATTTTGGAGCTTACGTCATATTTGGCGGCGATGTCCGAAAGCTCCTCATACCACTTGACCTTGTGGATTATGAACTCTTCCTCCTGGCTCTCCTCTTCCGGGGAAACAGTTTCCTCAGGATTGGCCGTCGGGCCAGCCTGCTCCGTGACGGCAGGCTGCGCGCTCTCTTCAGTCTTGGAAGACTGGCCGGTGACAGGAATCAGGAGAATCTGATACTGCTTCAGGCCTTCGGCTTCCAGGTTCAGGGTAGGATTCGCGTCATAGATCTCCTGAAGCGTGACTCCGTAGGCCTTGCTGATGGAATAGAGCGTCTGGCGCTCCAGAACCACGTGCGAGTAGTAGAGCTTTCCATTGTTCTTCACCTTCTCCTTGGAGATGGTGACGGGTACCTGCTTGTATTCCTGGGCAGTGGTGACATTTCCGCAGACTGGCAGCAGAATGCACAATATTGTCAGATATATAAGTCTCAGTTTCATATTGTTAGGGTTTCGCAACCGCGGTTATAGTTTCTCGGCGAAGTCCAGAAGACCCTCGCAGAAGGATTTCCAGGAAAGACGCTGCTTTTCGGCGCGTATGCTCTCCACGCACTTCTCCCGCACAGAGGCGTCGCTGAAATAATTATCTATGGCTTCCCTTATGCAGGCCGCCGAAGGCTCGTCCACGGCAATTCCTGTGCCGGTATCTCCGATGGTCTCCTTCAGGCCTCCCACCGCCGTCACGATCATCGGCACTTCGAAATGGTAGGAGATGGAGCTGATGCCGCTCTGGGTTGCGCTCCTGTAAGGAAGCACAGTGACATCTGCGGCGGAGAAATACCGCTTGACCTCGGAGTCCCTGATATAGCTTGGGAACACGTGGATGTGGTCCCGGTTCGGACAGAGGTCGATGAGTTTCTGATATTTGTCGAAGGAACCGTACGGCTCTCCGGCGATGATGAGGTTGTACCCCTCTCCCAAATCCCTGAATGCTTCCAGAAGGATGTCCAGCCCCTTGTATTCGCGTATGAGCCCGAAAAAGAGGATGTTGCGGCAACCCGGCGCAAGCCCGAGGGCCTTCTCGGCTTCCGGGCGCGGGAGTTTCTCCCCGAAATGGGAGTAGAGGGGATGGAAAAGCACCCTGTACTTGGCGTCCGGACACAGTCTCAGAAGGTCCTGCGACACCTCGTTGCAGAGTGTGATGTAGCCGTGGCTGCCCTTCAGGAAGTATTTCGTGAAAGGCTTGTCTATGATGCGCGGCTCGTGCGGGATGACATTGTCCAGAATGGAGATGACCTTGCACTCCTTTTTCAGATGCCGGCTCACGAAGCCCAGCGAAGGCCCGAACCAGGACATCCAGTAGCGCATTATCAGCAGGTCAGGTCCCCACTCGCGTATGGCCCGCAAAGTTTTGACATAAGTAAACGGATTGGCCGTGTCCAGCAGAGACTCGCTCTCTACGGGCACGGCTTCATCGTCCGGGGTCACATACTGTGTCTTGCCGGGGAAGAGGAAGTCAGGGTATTGTCTTGAGAAATTGAACGCCTTGACCACATTGCCCCTGCTCAGTTCTCCATACAGACTTGCATTAAACTGAGCTATACCTCCTCTGAAAGGATAGAAGCACGACAGTATGGCTATTTTCAAAGTACTATTTTTCGCTGGTACCGTTGTTCTTGGTCTTCACATACTCGGCATTCAGTCCCTCGAGAATCTCATCGGTGATGTCGAGCTCAGGATCGCCCGTAGCGATAGGGGAAGGAAGAATGGAACCCTGGTTGGCGATAATCAGAGCGTACTGCTTCTCCTCGTTGAACTTGTCGAGGAACGCCTTGATCGCGTCAGCGATCTGATTCATCATCACGTTCTGCTCCTCCTGCATCTCCTGCTGCTTCTGTGCATAGTAGTTCTGGAACTCGTTCTGCTGCTGCTGAAGCTTGCTGCTCTGAGCCTCTGCCACCGAACGGGTGAGAAGACCCTTGTCGATCTTCTGCTGGAAAGCGTTCACGTCGTTCTGGAGCTTGTTGCCCTTTCTGTTCAGTTCCTGCTCGATGCTCTGAGCCTTGGTCTGCACTACGCTGCTGAGGTCATTTGCCATATCGTACTCCTGGAGTACTCTGTCGAGGTCGAAGTAAACGATGGCGCCTTTCTGTGCGGCGGCTTCGGTGCTCTGCTCCGACTGTGCGGCTGTGCCGGCAGTGTTCTGGCAGGATGTGAGGGTTGCAGCCATAATGACTGCGAGGCTGAGAATCAGACTTGTCTTTTTCATATTGTAACTTAAATTTTAATTTCCAAACAGTGTTTGACGGGTGGGAACTGCAAAAGTAGGCAAAAAACTTATAATTTCCGCCTAACAGAAAACAGATTTTATAAAAGGATGTTTCAGAACGCTTTCCGGATGGCTTCCAGATAGGCCTTCACCGTATTCTCCAGACCCATATAGAGGGCGTCCGAAATGAGCGCGTGCCCGATGGAGACTTCATCCGTCCAGGGGATGCACTTTATGAAATATGTGAGGTTCTCCAGACTGAGGTCGTGCCCGGCATTGAGCCCCAGACCGCATTCCCTCGCCCTCTGCGCCGTGGCGATGTAGTCCCGGATGGCCTTCGACGGGTCTGAAGGGTACTCTTCGGCATAAGCCGCGGTGTACATCTCCACCCGGTCGGCTCCGCACTGCGCGGCGCCTTCCGCCATCTGGGGCGAAGGGTCGATGAATATGGAAGTGCGGATGCCCCGGCTGCGGAAAAGCGCGCAGGTCCGCGTGAGAAACTCCCTGTTTCTTATGGTGTCCCAGCCCTGGTTCGAGGTGAGCACGTCGTTCCCGTCCGGAACGAGGGTCACCTGATGCGGCAGCACCTCGCAGACGAGGTCCACGAAACTCGGAATCGGGTTTCCCTCGATATTGAGTTCAGTCTTTATGAGCGGTCTGAGCGCGCGCACGTCAGAGTATCTGATGTGCCGCTCGTCAGGTCGCGGATGCACCGTGATGCCCTCGGCGCCGAAAGACTCGCAGTCCACTGCGGCTTTCTCCACGTCAGGGACATTCCCGCCGCGGGCATTTCTGAGCGTGGCGATCTTGTTTATATTTACACTTAACCTTGTCATTTCGGGACAAAAATAGCAATAATTGGAAAATAGTTGATAATTTTGGAGCATTATGCGTCACCGCAGAAAAGGACGCAGACACAGAAATGAGAATAGGCGTTTACATAAAAAAGGAGGAACTGCTCTCGGAAGACAAGCTCAGAAATCTTCTGGAGGCCCTCCGCTCCAGGGTGGATGAACTGTATATCGTTGAGGATGAGGTTCTGAACGGACAGACAGACGCTCTGCTGAGCGTCGGAGGAGACGGCACGTTCCTCTCTGCCGCCCGGCTTGCGGCTCCGCAGGGCGTCCCGGTGCTGGGCGTGAACCTCGGCCGTCTGGGCTTCCTCTCGGAGTACGAGCCCGGCGAAGTCGTGTCCGCATTGGCCGGAGGCCAATGGATAATCGAGGACCGCGAGATGCTGGAAGCGAGGGTCGAAGGTCTGGAGCGGCCGCTCTTCTGCCTGAACGAAGTCTGCGTGCACCGCACCGGCACCGCGATGCTCAGCATTGTCGCCGAGATCGACGCTGTCGCGCTGCCGACCTACTGGGCGGACGGTCTGCTCGTCGCGACCAGCTCCGGCTCGACAGCATATTCGCTGAGCGTGGGCGGTCCGATCTGCACTCCGGAGGCGAAAGTTCTGATAATTGCACCTGTCGCTCCGCATAATCTGAATATGCGTCCGCTCATCGTTCCGGACAGCACAAAGGTTTGCCTCTCAGCGTTTTCGCGTGACGGGAACATAACGCTCAGCGTGGATAACCAGACCTTCAGCGTGCCGTCGGGCGTGCGTATGGGCATTTCGCTGGCACAGTTTTCGCTCAAGAGGATCCGGCTAGAAAAGTCAAATTTCATAAAAGCTCTTAACAGCAAGCTGTTCTGGGGCGAGGATGTCAGAAATCTCTAAGAAGCTTCTAAAATGGAAGAAAACAAACGGATTCCCGTCCACGTGTCCATCATAATGGATGGCAATGGACGATGGGCCCGCGAGCGGGGACTCGAACGCGTGGCCGGTCATTTCGAAGGCGTGGAAAGTGTGCGCGATGTCACCGAGGCGGCAGTCGAGGCAGGGGTCAGGTACCTGTCGCTCTTCGCGTTCAGCGAGGAGAACTGGGGCCGTCCGCAAGCGGAAGTCGAGACGCTTATGCACCTGATGTTCGACACGATGGCCTCCGAGCTCGAGACTTTCCTGCGCAACGGCATCCGTTTCCGCGTGCTCGGCAACCGCTCCCGCTTCAGCGGAAAGATGCTCTCGCGCATCGATGAGATGGAGGCCGCTACCGCGTCCAATGAGCGCCTGACCCTCGTGCTTTTCTTCAGCTACAGCGGCAAATGGGATATCCTGCGCGCCGCGAAGCAGCTTGCCCGCGACTATGCCGGACATCCGGAAGATATTGAAAATGTGAGTCTTGATGATTTTGACAAACTGCTCATCACTTCCGGAATCCCGGATCCGGACCTTATCATCCGCACCTCCGGAGAGCAGCGCCTGAGCAATTACCTTCTCTGGCAGGGAGCCTATTCGGAATTTTATTTTACAGACACTCTCTGGCCTGATTTCCGCCGCGAAAGTTTCTTCAAAGCCCTTGAGGAATACTCAAAGAGAGACCGCCGGTATGGAAAAGTGAAATAATTGCTTATATTTGCAGTTTGTTAAGAATGAAAAGTCAGTTGATGCAGAAAATTAAGATTGCCGTATTGGCCCTGCTGTTCCTGATGCCGTGTCTGGCAGAGGCTCAGCAGGCGGATGTGACGGTGGATTATAACGCTCCGCGCAAATACACCGTGGGCGGAGTTACCGTTTCCGGAAACCACTATTTCGGAAATTCCCAGATAATATCCCTTACGGGTCTCCAGAAAGGAATGGAAGTCACCATCCCGGGAGATGACATCTCGAACATCGTGAACCGCCTCTGGCTTCAGCGGTATTTCGAGGATGTGGCCGTCTATATCGACAGCCTCAGCACCGCGCGGGATTCCGTCTATCTGAGAATCGCCATCAAGGAGCGTCCGAGAGTGTCCCGCTGGGACTTCACCGGAGTGAGGAGCGGCGAGAAGAAAGACCTCCAGGAGAGACTTAACCTGCGCCGCGGAGGCGAGTATTCCGAGTACGTGGCCAAGACATCTTCCGACATCATCAAGCGTTTCTACGCGGAGAAGGGATTCATAAACACCACCGTGACCCCTGAGGTGAAGAAGGACAGCGTCATCCGCAACGCCATCCGCGTCACGTTCAAGGTCGACCGCGGCAACCGCATCCGCATCAAGACCATCAATTTCGAGGGCAATACCGACGTCAAGGACTTCAAACTCGCCAAGTCGATGAAGAAGACCAAATCGAACAAGATTTACAACTTCTTCAGCAGTAAGAAGTTCAATGAAAAGGAGTACGAGAATGACAAGAAGGGCCTCATCACCGCCTTCAACGAGGCCGGTTACCGCGACGCCCGCATCCTGAAAGACTCCATATATTATCTGCCGCCGAAGAAGAACGGCAAGGTGAACCGCCTGGGAATCGACTTCAAGTTCGACCAGGGCGACAAATACTATTTCCGCGACATCTCCTGGACGGGTAACTCCGTCTATTCCACAGATGTACTGAACGAGATCCTGGGCATCAGCAAGGGCGACGTTTATGATGTCGTCACTATGGAACAGCGCCTCCGCGGAGGCGGCAAGGAGAACGAGGCCGCCGTGAACAAGCTCTACACCGACAACGGTTACCTCTTCTTCAATGTGACTCCTGTCGAGCTGAACATCCAGAATGACTCCGTGGATGTGGAGATGCGCATCAGCGAGGGCAAGCAGGCCACCCTGAACAACATCGTCATCAACGGCAACACCCTCACGAACGAGAAAATCGTCCGCCGTCAGATTTTCACCCGTCCGGGCTACCTCTTCAGCCAGAGTGACTTCGAGCGTTCCATCCGAGAGATCGCCTCTCTGGGACAGTTCGATCCGGAGGAGATTATGAAGCCGGAAAGCTGGTCCATTCTTCCTAACCAGATAAACAATACCGTCGATATCGTCTATAACGTGACCGAGAAGTCCTCCAGCCAGCTGGAGCTCTCCGGAGGCTGGGGAGGAAACACCTTCGTGGCTACCGCCGGCGTGGTATTCAACAACTTCTCCACCAAGCGTATGTTCGACAAGCACGCCTGGCAGCCTGTCCCTCTGGGAGATGCTCAGAATCTGGCATTCCGCTTCCAGACTAACGGAACCTACTACACGGCCCTCACGGCCAGCTTCACGGAGCCGTGGCTCTTCGGAAAGAGACCTACTTCCCTGAACCTCTCGGCCTATTACACCCGTCAGACGAGTTCCTATATATATCTGAACATTCTCAACAAGGACAGAATGATGGAGATTTACGGACTCTCCGCCACCCTGGGCCGCCGTCTGAAATGGCCTGACAACTACTTCATCCTCTATAACGGTCTGAGCTGGCAGACTTACGATCTGCACAACTGGTATTCCGGATATTTCTTCTTCGATGACGGCGTCTCCCACAACATCAGCTACTCCCTGACCCTCTCGAGAAACTCCTCCGACCAGATGATCTATCCGCGTTCCGGATCAGAGTTCTCCGCATCGGTGCAGCTTACTCCTCCGTTCTCCCTCCTGCGCAAGAAGGACTGGGGCAATCTCGACGCCAACGGCGAACCGATGAAGGTCGACAGCTGGAAAGACATCAATTATGACAACTGGAGCTCGGACAAGCGCTTCAAGTGGATTGAGTACCACAAGTGGAAATTTTCGGGAACCGTATATACCAAATTGGTCGGAGACCTCGTGCTTATGAGCAGGGCCCAGTTCGGCTACCTCGGCTACTATAACAGAAAGTGGGGCTATTCTCCGTTCGAGGGCTTCCTTGTCGGCGGTGACGGTATGTCCGGCTACAGCACCTACGGTTCTGAGGTCATCGCTCTCCGCGGTTACGAGAACTACTCCCTGACTCCGCTCAGGAGCACTTCATATAACTCCAACGGTACGGCTTACGCCGGTAACGTCTATGACAAGTTCACGGTCGAGCTCCGTTACCCTGTGATCCTCCAGCCTTCATCGACCATCTATGCGCTGGCTTTCCTCGAAGGCGGAAACTGCTGGGCTGACATCCGCGAGTTCAACCCGTTCCAGATCAAGAGGTCTGCGGGTGTGGGCGTGAGAGTTTACCTCCCTATGATCGGACTCCTCGGAGTCGACTGGGGCTATGGATTCGACTCTACCGACGACAAGAAGAGTCAGTTCCACTTCGTGATCGGACAGCAATTCTAATGTGAAAAATAATAATTTAAAACTATCGTAATATGAAGAAAATTCTTTTGGTTGCCGCATTGGCACTCCTTTCCACAGCGGCTTTCGCTCAGAAGTTCGCTCACGTGAACCTCACTGAGGTTATTCAGCTTATGCCTGAAATGGACGAAGCCCGCAAGGTTATGAACGCTTCCAGCAAGGAAACTCAGGAGACATATCAGGCTATGGTGGATGAATTCAATTCCAAATACTCCACCTACCAGCAGAAGGCCGGCACCTGGACAGCCACCATCCGCGAGAGCAAGGAAAAGGAACTCGCAGATATGCAGCAGAGGATTCAGGAGTTCCAGCAGTCTGCAAGCCAGGATCTCGAGGCTCAGCAGAACCAGCTCATCACCCCTATCCAGCAGAAGGCCATCGAGACCATAAACAAGCTCGCAAAGGAAGGCGGCTACATCTATGTGTTCGATGCCGGCACCTTCATCTACAAGGATGACACCCAGAGTGTGGACCTCACACCTGCAGCGAGAAAGGCCCTGAACATCCCTGAGGGACGCACCCTCGAGACTCTCCAGGCAGAGCTTCAGGCTCAGCAGGCAGCAGAGTAGGGGAATGTAACTGCATAAGGCAGAGAGGCTGAGACCCGGAGATGATCCGGGCTCAGCCTTTTTTATCCCGGAACATTGCGCCTGTATAAGCTGGATGTTCGTAAAAACTTTTATTTTGATGAAATATTCGCCTTTTCGGTATCAAATTCGCATTAAAATATATACCTTTGGCAAAAATTAAAAGAAACTAATATCTATCAGAAGCAATGCAACATAAAGTTATTGATGCTAAAGATGTTGTGATTCGTTTTGCGGGAGATTCAGGTGACGGAATGCAGCTCACCGGGTCTCTTTTTGCTGATATGTCCGCCATTTACGGCAACGAACTCTCGACATTCCCCGACTATCCTGCCGAGATCAGAGCTCCGCACGACACGGTGTCCGGCGTATCCGGATTCCAGGTGCACATCGGCAGCCAGGATGTGAACACCCCGGGCGATTACTGTGACCTGCTCGTGGCGATGAATCCTGCCGCTCTGAAAGCAAATGCGAAATGGTGCAAGCGTCACGCTATGATACTTGTGGATCAGGACGCCTTCAGCGATGCCTCGATGGAAAGGGCCGGCTTCGCCACCAAAGACCCGTTCACCGAGCTTCACGTGGAGGACCGCACCCTCATCATCTCTCCTATCACCACCCTCACCGAGGAGTGCCTGAAGGACAGCGGGATGGACAGCAAGAGCATCCACAAGTGCAAGAATATGTTCACTCTGGGTATGGCCTGCTTCATCTACAGCCGCCCTCTGGAGTACATATTCCAGTATCTGGAGCGCAAGTTCGCGAAGAAGCATCCGGAGATGATAGAGCCGAACAAGAAAGTCCTCAATGCGGGCTTCAACTATGCGGCTAACATCCAGCTCATCCCGAACACCTACACCATCGCTCCGGCCGAGCACAAGAAGAAAGGCACATACCGCAACATCACCGGAAACCAGGCTGTGGCCTGGGGTCTGCTTGCAGCCTCCGAGAAGTCAGGACTCCCTCTCTTCTGCGGCTCATATCCCATCACACCGGCTACCGCCATACTCGAGGAACTGGCCATCCACAAGAGCCTCGGTGCCAAGACACTGCAGGCTGAGGACGAGATTGCGGGCATCTGTACCGCCATCGGCGCGTCCTTTGCAGGAAACCTTGCCGTCACCACCACTTCGGGCCCGGGCCTCTCGCTGAAGAGCGAGGCTCTCGGACTTGCCGTGATGACCGAGCTCCCTCTCGTGGTAGTCGATGTCCAGAGAGCCGGCCCTTCCACCGGTATCCCTACGAAGACCGAGCAGACCGACCTTAACCAGGCCCTCTACGGCCGCAACGGCGAGTGCCCTATCCCTGTGATAGCGGCCCATTCCCCTGCACACTGCTTCGATGCCGCCTTTATGGCCTGCAAGATAGCTCTCGAGCATATGACTCCTGTGATGCTGCTTTCCGAAGGATTCCTCGGAAACGGCAGCGAGCCGTGGCTCATTCCTTCGATGAAGGATTATCCTGAAATCCATCCGCCTTTCGCGGAGTCCTGCGAGGGCAAGTTCAAGCCTTTCGAGCGTGACCCTGAAACTCTGGTCCGCAAATGGGCTCTGCCCGGACAGAGAGGATTCGAGCACAGAGTCGGCGGTCTGGAGAAGACCCACGGGGGAGTGCTCTCTTCCGATCCTGCAAATCACGAACTTATGGTTCACGAACGTGCAGAGAAAGTCGCCAGGATTGCGAACTGCATTCCAGAGCAGACATTGGCCTTCGGCCCTGAAAAGGGAAAACTGCTGGTCGTCGGCTGGGGTGGAACTTACGGACACCTGCTGTCCGCAGTCCACGAGATTGGCGAGCAGGTGGCATACACGCACTTCGACTTCATCGATCCGCTCCCGCGCAACACGAAGGAGCTCTTCTCCCGCTATGAGAAGATTCTCGTGTGCGAGCTGAATACCGGACAGTTCGCGGCGTATCTGAGAAATCTGTTCCCGGAGTGCAACTTTGTGAAGTATAACAAGATACAGGGCCAGCCGTTCCTTATCGGCGAGCTGGTCGAGGCTATCAGGAAAGAATTATAGGAGGACATCACACTATGGCAAATTTGACTTTTAAGGATTTCAAGAGCGATCAGGAAGTTCGCTGGTGTCCGGGCTGCGGTGACCACGCGGTCCTCGCGGCTCTGCAGCGCGCGCTTCCGAAGGTCAGTCAGGCGCTCAATTACGAGAAGGAGCGTTACGTGGTCGTTTCTGGCATCGGCTGCTCCTCCCGTCTTCCGTACTATATGGACACTTACGGTTTCCACAGCATCCACGGCCGCGCTACGGCTGTCTCCACCGGCATCAAGGTGGCCAACCCGAACCTGACCGTATGGCAGGCCTGCGGTGACGGCGATGCGCTCGCAATCGGCGGAAACCATTTCATCCACGCCATCCGCAGAAACATCGACATAAACATCATACTCTTCAACAACCGCATCTACGGCCTCACGAAGGGACAGTATTCGCCGACATCGAAGTTCGGAGCCATCACCAAGACGTCTCCGTACGGCACCGTCGAGCATCCGTTCAACCCGGGAAGCCTCGTGCTCGGCGCGAAGGGAACATTCTTCGCCCGCAGTCTCGATGTCGAGCTTGCGCTCAATGAGGAAGTGATGACCGCAGCTGCCCTCCACGATGGCTGCTCCGTTATGGAAATGCTCACCAACTGCGTGATTTTCAATGACGGAACCCATAAGGACATTTCCGATCCTGCAGTCCGTGCCGACCGCACCATCACCCTGCGTCAGGGCCAGAGGATGATTTTCGGCAAGAACCGCGACAAGGGTCTCATCTTCGACGGCAAGAAGATCCGCGCCGTGCACATCGGCGAGGGAGGCTTCACCGAGGAGGACATTCTCATTCACGACGCTCACGCGGACAATATCGGCCTGCAGATGGCCCTCGCAGATATGAAGGGTCCTGAATATCCTGTGGCTCTGGGAGTTATCCGTGACGTGAAGGATGTCACCTATGATGACGGCGTCCGCGATCAGGTGAAGGACGTGATGATGAAAAGCAAGATTCACTCGGTGGACGAGCTGCTCCACAGCGGTTCCACCTGGGAAGTAAAATAGAGAGAATACACTAATCACATTAAAATGAAAACAACAGAAATTATGGCCAAACTCCAGGCCAAGTACCCTGGCGAGAACGAGTATCTCCAGGCTGTACAGGAGGTTTTGGAATCTATCGAAGATGTTTACAACCAGCATCCTGAGTTCGAGAAGGCTAAAATCGTAGAGCGTATGGTGGAACCGGACCGCATCTTCACCTTCCGTGTCACCTGGGTTGACGACAAGGGCGAGGTTCAGACGAACACCGGCTACCGTATCCAGTTCAACAGCGCCATCGGACCATATAAGGGAGGTCTCCGCTTCCACAAGGCTGTAACTCCTTCCATGCTCAAATTCCTCGGTTTCGAGCAGACATTCAAGAACGCTCTCACCACTCTGCCTATGGGCGGCGCTAAGGGCGGTTCCGATTTCGACCCTGTAGGAAAGAGCAACGATGAGATTATGCGCTTCTGCCAGGCCTTTATGCTTGAGCTCTGGAACTGCATCGGCCCTGACCAGGATATCCCTGCCGGTGACGTAGGTGTAGGCGGCCGCGAGATCGGATATCTCTACGGAATGTACAAGAAACTCGCACGCGAGTACAATACCGGCGTTCTCACCGGAAAGGGCGCTACCTGGGGAGGCTCCATTCTTCGTCCTGAGGCTACCGGTTACGGTGCCCTCTATTTCACACAGAACCTTCTCCACAAGGCCGGAAAGGACATCCAGGGCTGCAGAATCGCCGTTTCAGGCTTCGGCAACGTGGCTTGGGGAGCCTGCAAGAAGGCTGTCGAGCTCGGTGCAAAGGTTGTTGCAGTTTCAGGTCCGGACGGTGTCTGCGAGATTCCTGACGGCATCACTCCTGAGATGATCGACTATATGCTCGTTATGCGCGCATCGAACCGCAACAAGGTTCAGGATATGGCCGACAAGTTCCCAGGAAAGGTCATCTTCACTCCTGGAAAGAAGTCCTGGAGCGTCAAGTGCGACATCGCTCTCCCTTGCGCATTCCAGAACGAGCTCTCAGAGGACGACGCGAAGGAACTCAAGGCCAACGGCACCTGGTGCTGCTGCGAGGTTTCCAATATGGGCTGCCAGCCTGGCGCCATCCACTACTTCCAGAACAACGGCGTTTACTTCGCTCCCGGAAAGGCAGTGAATGCGGGCGGCGTGGCTACATCAGGCCTCGAAATGACCCAGAACGCATCCCACATCAGCTGGAGCGGCAAGGAAGTGGACGAGAAGCTTCATTTCATTATGAATTCCATTCACGAGGCTTGCGTGAAGTACGGCACACAGCCTGACGGTCACGTGGACTATGTGAAGGGCGCCAACATCGCCGGCTTCATGAAGGTCGCCACCGCCATGCTTGAGCAGGGTATCATCTAATCTTCAGATACATAGAACGAAAAGAGGGCGGCCCCGAAAAGGACCGTCCTCTTTCAATTTATGTAAGAGACCGCTTAATCCATCACGCAGCGGACGCTGGCGCCGATGCGGTGGCTGAGCTTGGAGCCGTTCGCCGTGCCGTTGTTCGCCATAGGCATAATGGCGAGGAACTGGTAGCCGGTGATGTTGCCGGACTTGTCCTTGGTGGCTCCTGTGCTGGTGGAACCGCAGTAGTAACCTGAGGAGATCTTGCCCGGGTTTGTCTTGAGGTATCCCATAAGGCCTGCCTTCGTGGCGGTCAAGTTGGCGATGGTGACGGCGCCGCAAGGGTAGAAGTTGAAGCCGTCCTCGTTGAGAAGAGCGAGAGTGGCGTTCTTCTTGTCCTTGTCATAATATGGGGCGTCCTCATTCGTCGTGTATGGAGTGACTGCCTTGCCCACGAGACCCATAATGTCTGCGGCCGTAGGGATGTGCCATCCCTTAGGGCAGATGCCCTGCGCGCCTTCCAGAGCCTTGGCTGTCTCCTCGTCCTGTATATAGCCTACCTTGCGGCCGAGAGCGACTTCGGACTGGTAGAGATAACCGTTGGCCTCGATGACGGATGCATCCTTGCTGAACTCCATTCCGTCTCCCGCAGCGTTGAGGGTTACAGGATAATAAACACCTGCAGTTACGTTGTTTACATCATCGGACGGGGTGTATCCCTGAGGGATGTAGCGGAGGTTCTCGGTCATCCAGACCTTGCCGTCCTTCATCTTCCTTGCGGAATACTTGATGCCGTCATATGTGACGAAGTCTTCCTTTACCATCTGAATGTATTCGGAAGACACGGAGGTGAAATCATCGGAGAGGCTGAAGGCGAGCGCGATGTTTTCGCTGTTCACGATATTGGTGTTGATGTCGGTGACGTCCACATAGGCCAGGTCACCGTCTATTCTGACATTGTAGTTTGCGACATCATCATCGTCATCATCACGGGTTTCAGGGAACTGATAGTTCAGCATTGCATAGATGGTCTCGTTTTTCCAAGCCTCTTCGAGGGCTTTTGCAGCGCTTGCAGGAACGATGCTGAAACGGAGCCTGCCGATACCGCCGACATTGATTGTGCCCTTTCCGTCATTGTACTCAGGAATGAACACGAGACCCTTCAGAGCGCTGAGCGGAGTGGAAACCGCAAATGTGAAGGATGTCCCGTCGGCGAGAGTGATATATGCCACGCCGTCCTTCACGCTGATGCTTCCGATGAGCGTTTCACCGTCCTTGCCGTTCTCACCGTCTGTCCCGTCGTTGAGGATGACGTCGGTGTTGTCGGAGAAAGTAATCAGGTATCCGTTTTCAGTCGGCGTTACTCCTGTAATGGTAAGCTTGGCATCGACTGCAGCCTGAAGGGTCTTGAGCCCGGCCTGCAGCTCCTCTACATCATTTTCGAGCTGGTCCACACGATCTTTGAGATCCGAACATCCGGCCAGGCCCAGAAGGAGGACGGCAGATGCGACCATAACTAAAATTCGTTTCATAATGATTTGTGTATTAGTTAATTGATAATTATTCTGCCTCATATCCGAGAGCTATCACGCAGAGTACGCTGTAGCGCTCCTTGATGCCGAGCAGCCCGCGCAGATACTCCTCTGCAGTACCCTTCGACGCGTCGTTTTTGTCGCGCAGGCGTCCGCGCACCTGAACCCAGCAGCTGCCCAGCCCGAAGGCCGTGGCCGCGAGCTGGATGAAAGTGGCGGAGATGGAGGAATTCTCCACCCACATTTCCGTAGCTTCGCTGTCGCCCATAACCACGATGGCGGCAGGAGCGTCCTTGACGAAAGTCGCACCGGAGGTCCTCATCTCCGAAATGGCCGCCAGAGTGTCCTTGTCCTCTATGATAAGGAAAGCCGAACTCTTGCAGTTCCTGGATGACGGGGCGGTGTTCGCCACATCTATGATTCTGTCGAGCACTTCGCGCTCCACTTCCGCGTCAGTATAATTCCTGACGCTATGTCTTTTGGCAATGACTTCTGAAAATTCCATAATATTCATATATTTGTACCTGTCATTCGGGTGAAACCCCTTCTCGGGATGACCCGAAGTCGCAAAGATAAAAACTTGTTTTGAATTAGGGATATTTCACGATGTGAAATACCCATAGTTAGGTATTATGAAAGGAAGATTGGTTATTGGCGCAGCCCTTGCCGCGCTGTTGCTGACAGAAGTGAACGCGCGCGCGGACGAAGGAATGTGGATGGTGAATCTCATCTCCAAAGCCCTGGAGGCCCGGATGCAGGAAAAAGGTCTGCAGCTCTCCGCGAATGAAATATACAATGCCGAGTCCGGCGGACTCACCGATGCCGTGGTCTCGATGGACTTCGGCTGCACGGGCAGCATAATTTCAGACGAGGGTCTGGTCATCACCAACCACCATTGCGCGTACTCGGATGTCTACAAGCTCAGCTCCGACTCGCACAACTTCCTCGAAGACGGCTTCTGGGCGCTCAAATCCACCGATGAGGTCCCGATCGAAGGCAAGAGCATCTATCTGCTGCGCAAGGTGATAGACGTTACAGACGAGGTCAGTGCAGTATTGGCCGAGGCGGCCGCCGAAGGCCGGCCAATGGGTTTCCGGAAGATTGCCTATCAGCTTGAGAAGAGGTACGCGGCCGATTCGGGCTGCGAGGCTTCGCTCTCCTCGATGTGGGCGGGCAGCAAGTACTATATGGCGCTCTACACTGTTTACAAAGACATCCGCCTCGTAGCGGCTCCGCCTGTGAGCATCGCGGCTTTCGGCGGGGACGTGGACAACTGGGAGTGGCCTCAGCAGAAATGCGATTTCGCGCTCTACCGCATTTATACGGCTCCTGACGGCACTCCGGCGGAGTACAGTGCGGACAATGTCCCGCTGAAGCCGAAGCGCAGGCTCACGATTTCGACTCAGGGCTATGCTGACGGCGACTTCGCTATGGTCATCGGCTATCCGGGAAGAACTGACCGCTATGCCTCGGCTGCGAAGGTAAATTACGAAGAAACAGTAAGTTATCCTATCACGAACGAAGTTCGCGCCGCGCAGATGAAGATAGTTTCCGAGGCGATGAACGCCGACCCTGCGGTGAGACTGAAATATTCCGACTATTATTTCACCCTGAGCAATATCCAGGAGAATAACGAAGGTATGGTGCAGTGTATCAAGCGCTTCGGCGTCACCGCGCAGCGCCGCGCGCAGGACTCCGAGCTTCAGAAATGGATTCTTGCGGATAGCGGACGTGAGCAGAAATGGGGCGGAGTGCTTGCGGGATTGGACAGCGTTTACTCTGCCATAGAGAATGCGGACCGCAGCCGCATCTGGTATCGCGAGACGATCGTGCGGGGCACGAGGCTGGCGGTCGTGGCGACGCGCCTGAACTCCTCGCGCCGCAACCTCTCTAACCCGCGCTCTGTGAACATAATGAAGCACAGCGATGCTCAGACCTATTCTAAACTGGATCTGGGCGTCGAGAAGGAACTTTTCCGCTACAGCGTCGCAAGTTATTACGCCAATGTGGACGGGCGTTTCTGGGGAGAATTCCAGAAGAGTCTCTTCGAGGACTACAACGGTGACTGTCAGGCCCTTGCGGACGCGCTCTGGGGGAGCAGCTGGCTGACGGACGAGAAACGGATCGCGGAGTTCCTGACTTGCGATGGCCCCGAGATGGAGAAATACTGCGACGACTCGCTTTTCAACTTCCTTCAGGAGGTGAAAATCAATGACTTCAATGAAGAAATCGACCGCCTGCAGGGGGACCGCACTCCGACCGCCCTGGGCAAGGACTACACGCACGCCCTCTACGAAATGCGCAGTGACCTCGGCATCGAGCAGTATCCGGACGCAAACTCCACTATGAGACTGACTTACGGAACGGTTGGAGGATACGAGCCTTATGACGGAGTCTATTGCTCGTCCCATTCGACGGCCGACGGCATACTCGAGAAATACGATCCGCAGGATTACGACTATTCCCTCAAGCCCGAGTGGAAGTCCCTGCTGGAATCGCAGGGCCGCGAAATGTGGGTCAATTTCCTGACGGACAATGATATAACCGGAGGCAATTCCGGCAGCCCGGTGCTGAACGCGAGGGGAGAACTCATAGGCCTCGCCTTCGACGGGAACAAGGAGTCGCTTGCGAGCGACGTGGACTACACTCCGCAGTACAACCACTGCGTGAACGTGGATATCCGTTATGTGCTCTGGACCCTGCGCAACTACGCGAAGATGGACAGGATTCTTGAAGAAATCGGACAGTTATGAGACTTGTAACCAGCATATTGCTGACACTTCTGGCCTGGAGTCTGGGCGCTGCGCCGACGGGGCACACTCTCGAGGGAGTCGTGCTGGACGCCGACGGTAACGCTCCGCTTGCGGGCGTCGTGGTGACTCTGGACGGGGGAACGCTCTGGGCGGTCACCGACGAGAAGGGAGAATTCCGTCTCACGAATGTCCAGAGCGGAAGCTACACATTGGCAGCGAGTTGCCTCGGATATGTCGATGCATCGCAGAGCATCAGCGTGAAGGGGGATATGAGCGGTCTGAAGTTCATCCTGCACGAGAGCTCGCTCGCGCTGAAGGAAGTTGTCGTGACCGCGCAGAAGGGGAGCGACGCCGTGGGCACCTCGCACACCCTCGGGCGCGACGCGCTGAACCACCTGCAGATGTCGAGTATGTCGGATATGGCCGCGCTCCTGCCGGGCGGCAAGACCGTGAACCCTGACCTGACGTCTTCGAGCAGCTTTTCCCTTCGCTCCGGCGGCTCTTCAGCCGCCAATGCCGCATTCTCCACGGCGGTTGAGGTGGATGGTGTGCGACTTGGAAACAACGCGGCCTTCGGCTCGATGAGCGGTGTGGACACCCGAAGCATCGCGGTGGACAACGTGGAGTCTGTGGAGATTGTAACCGGCGTTCCGTCAGTGGAATACGGTGACCTGAACAGCGGTATGGTCCGGATTCACACCCGCAAGGGCCGCACCCCGCTCCGTGTATCCTTCTCCGTGAATCCCCGCACTTACCAGACGTCAGTATCCAAGGGCGTGGACCTGCAGAAGAACCGCGGCGTGCTGAATGTCAGCGCCGAATGGGCGCGCGCCACGAAAAAACTCGTGTCTCCTTATGAATCATATACCCGTACCGGCCTCAGCCTTGCCTACTCGAACACTTTCGCGGGGAAACTGCGTTTCGAGGCTGGTGTGACCGGAAACCTCGGCGGAATGAACAGCGAGGATGACCCGGACGCATTCTCGGGAGAATACAGCAAGGCCAGGGACAATTCCCTGCGCGCGAACACTTCGCTGACCTGGCAGCTGAACCGCAGCTGGATCACGAGCCTGAAACTGGAGGGCTCGGTAAACTATGCCGACAACCGTACCCACGACCATGAATTCAATACCTACGGCTCCGTCCAGCCGGCGGTACACGCCGAGAGCGAGGGTTACTATCTCTCTGACCGTCTGCCGCTTACCTATTATTCGGACCAGATTGTGGATTCGAAGGAACTCGACTATGCCGCCTCATTCAAATATGACTGGGACCGCCGATTCGGGGATGTCCGCAGCCATCTGAAAGCGGGAGTCCAGTGGAAGGCTAACGGAAACGTCGGCAGGGGAGAGTGGTACGAAGATCCGGCATTGGCCGCGAACGGGTACCGGCCGCGGCCGTACAGCGACTACCCGTTCATGCACAACGTGTCCTATTATGCGGAGGAGGACGTCACTCTGCCTCTCGGAAGCACGCGGCTGCAGCTTGTCGGGGGCCTGCGAATGGAGACGGTCTATATCAGGGGGAGCCGCTACGAGGATATGAACACGCTCTCGCCGCGCTTCAACGCAAAGTGGACTCTTCTCGAAGGACTCGCGCTGCGCGCCGGCTGGGGCATCACGGAGAAACTGCCTTCGTTCTACATCCTCTACCCGAAGCAGGAGTACCGCGACATCCAGACATTCGGCTTCTCGCACGGCGAATCGTCATCCTATGTGTATTATACCCAGCCATATAGCGTGCTCTATAACGAGAATCTGAAATGGCAGCGCGGCCGCAATGCGGAAGTTGGCATCGACGCCTCCTTCCTCGGCACGAAGGTCTCGCTCGTGGGCTTCTGGAATCGCACGCTCTATCCTTACAGGCTCTCTTCGAGCTACACTCCGATTTCCTACGACATCCTGCGCCTGCCGGACGGCTACAGCATTCCGGACGACCCTCAGATAAAGGTGGACAGCAATACGGGAGCGGTCTATCTCCGCGAATCCGACAGCGATTTCTGGACTCAGATGGAGACTAAGGTCACTGACCGCACCTTCGTCAAGTCCACCTATCAGGACAACGGCGCGAAAGCTGACCGTGCGGGAGCCGAGCTCACCGTGGATTTCCCTCAGATCGAGCCGATTTTCACGCAGTTCCGCCTCGACGCTTCCTACACCTGGACGCGCACCGTGGACGAGTCGCTCGCGTACTACTACCAGACTGGATGGTCGCACACCAGCATCGCGAACCGCTCATATCAGTATGTCGGCATCTATGCCAACGGCGGCAATTCCACGGCGGTGGTGAACGGCAAGGTCACGCATAATCTGGACGCGAACCTCACGGCCATCACGCACATTCCGCAGGCGCGCCTGATCATCACCTGCCGCCTCGAGGCGTCGCTTCTGACGCGTTCGCGCAATCTTTCCCGCTATAACGGAGGCGATTACGCGTTCACGGTTTCCTCTGACAGCAAGACGGCGACGGGCGGGAACATCTATGACGGGGACTCCTACACCGCCGTCTGGCCTGTCGCCTATATGGATCTGGACGGCAACGTCCACGAGTTCACTGCAGCCGAAGCGGCTCTGCCGGAGTTCCGGAACCTCATCATAAAGTCGGGCAACGCCTATACCTTCGCCCAGGACGGCTATCCGGCCTATTTCTCTGCTAATCTGAGCATTACGAAGGAAATCGGCGAGCACGTCTCGCTGTCGTTCTTCGCGAACAACTTCACGAACTCCCGCCCTTACGTCATCTCGATGGCTACGGGTGTGGGCGCCATATTCACTCCGTCGTTCTACTACGGACTCAGCTGCAGAATCAAAATGTAACGCCGTATGAAAAAGTATATATTGTATCTTATAATATTGGCTTCAGCCCTCTCCTGCGGCCGTTTTATAGACAGGGACCCGTATGAGAGCAGTCTCTGCACCCTTAGCGTGACGGCTGTCTATCCGGACGGCTACACGCAGTATGTCCGCGAGGGTGTGGATGTCAAGGTCGAGGACGTGAACCTCGGCGCGCGCTACACCGCCCTGACCGACGCTTCGGGCGTCGCGAACTTCAGCCTTCCGAAAGGAGTCTACCGCGTGAACATCTCCGACGTGCTCGACTCGGACATCTTCAACGGAGCCGCCGACAAGGTGAGCGTGAATGCCTCCGGGAGCCTGAATATCAGCCTGATGCACTCCCGCTCCGGCTCCATCGTAATCAAGGAGATTTATTGCGGCGGCTGCAAGCGCCTGCCTCAGGAGGGTAACTATTTTTATGACCAGTACCTCATTCTGCATAACAATGACTATCGCACGCAGTACCTGGACGGACTCTGCGTAGGGTCTCTGCATCCGTATAACGCGATGGCTTCCAATCCTTTCATTTCCAAGGACCCGGCCACGGGCGAGACGGTATATCCCGACTATGTGCCGGTTTCCGAGGCAGTCTGGATGTTCGGCGGCGACGGGGAAAGCTTCCCGCTCGCTCCGGGTGAGGACGCGGTCGTCTGCCTGAAGGGCGCAATCGACCACACCCGCCAGTTCCCGCTTTCGGTCGATCTGAACGTGGAGGGATACTTCGTCTGCTACAACAGCAGCTACTTCACGAACACGAACTATCATCCCGCTCCGGGCACGAACATAGCCCAGGACCACTATCTCGAGGTGGTCGTAAAGACCGGCATAGCAAATGCCTACACCTTCTCCATCAACTCTCCGGCGGTGGTCCTCTACCGCGCGCAGGGGATGACGATGCGCGAGTTCGTGCAGACTTCCGGCGCCGTGATTCCGATACCGGGCAGCACCGGCGCGCAGGTCACAGCCATTCCTCTGGACTGGGTGGTCGATGCGGTCGAGGTGTTCAGCGGGACGTCATCGTCCAATGCCAAACGCCTCCCGCCTTCGCTGGACGCAGGCTATACCACCCTTTCTGACACCTATCTCGGTCACACACTCTTCCGTAAAACCGATGAAACAGCCTCTGCGGCAGCCGGTTATGAGATTCTTTCAGACAGTAACAATTCAAGTGATGATTTCTATGAACGCGAAACTCAGAGTCTGCATAAATAGGGTCATTGCCCCCTTGTCGCTGTTCTTTGTGACAGCGCTGTCGCTTGCTGCCCAGAATACTTATGAGCGGGTTTTCAGGCAGAATCTCTGGAATGACGGCTATAATGTGGCCGGCCTGCGCGAAGACACCGCATCCATCTCGTATGCCGAACTTTTCGGCGGGGCCGAGGGCGGGAATTTCCGTCGCAGCAATGAGGCTACATCCGCCTGGAATGCCGGGGCTAAGGCCTCCACCATCAAGCATCTGGAGAAATTCTCGATGATCGGGAGCTTCTCCTTCGAGCAGAAGGAAGGCCGGAATATGTGCGGCTCGATGTTCATCACTCCGGGCCTTTATCCCGTTGACATTCTGGAATTTACTCCTGGCCGCAAAACCCTTCAGAGCTATGCTTTCGACGGGGGGCTCAGCGTGGATCTTTCCGATTCCTGGAGGATTGGCGCGAAGATGGACTACCGCTCCTCGAACCTTTCGAAGCGCAAGGACCTCCGCCATACGAACTACCGTCTGGATATGACCGTAGCTCCGGGCATCCAGTACCGTTTCTCCGGAATTCCGACTTCCGTCGGACTGAACTACATCTTCTCCAAAGACAGCGAGACCATAAGCGCTGAGCAGGTAGGCACCGGAGAGTCAAGCTATTACGCTTTTCTGGACAAAGGTCTGTACTACGGGCGCAACGAGGTCTGGAGCGGAAGCGGAGTGCACCTTGCCGAGGCCGGCATAAACGGTTTTCCGGTCAAGCGCAGCATCCACGGCGTGTCAGCCCAGCTCGCGGACGAAGATTCTTTCGTCCAATACACCTATCTGCATTCGTTCACGACCATCGGCGAGAAGCAGTCCATCTGGTACCGCAGCCCTTCGAATATCCTTGATGTCATTGCTTCTTCCCGCAGCGAAGCGGCGGGCGGTTGGGTTTATTCCCGCGCCGGGGTCAATTTCGAGTGGCTGAAAAATTATGAGACCGCCCTTGACAAGGTGACTGAAAACGGAGTCTCCACAGTGGTGGAATACGGTCAGAACCGGATACTTACGCAGAAAAAGTTCACCCTTTTCGATGAGTATCAGTATCTTTCTGACCGCTTCGACCTGACTCTGCGCTGGGACCGTACCCGCACCAAATCGAAGGCCTCGCAGATGTATCCTTTCATCGTGACTCAGAAGTTTGTGGAATGGAGTCTGAGCGCCGAGCCGGTGCTCCGCGCAGGTTCCTGGCAGTGGAGCGCCCTTCTGAAATGGTCTGACGGCAATGTCAGGGAGGATTCATCCTCAGTGAGCGAAACTTCCGGTGTGCAGACTTCCCTCTACCGCCTGGAGGATTATTACGCCTGGGATACCGAATACCGCAGCTGCGGCCGTGCGGATGTGGGGCTGAATATAAGATACACTTTTGCCAAAGGCATTTACGTTGAGGTCTCGGGACTCTTCCGCAAGGCATTCGGTCTCGAAACCGTTCCGGGTTCTTCCCGCAGGGAAGCCCGCATTAGTTTGGGAATAACATTTTGATAATTGGAGATATATGAAAAAGATGACATTGGCCGTGGCCATCGTGTCAGCATTGGCCGCGCCGCTTGTGATTTCCTGCGAAAAGCAGCCTCAGGCTTCAGTCGAAGCACCGGCGCTGAGCATCGACCCTCTCATCACCCGTGCGACTGAGGTGAATTTCGAAGCCGGCGACCGCATCGGTCTGGCCGTGACCCGCGAGGACGGCTCGAGCTATGCTGAAAATGCACTTCTGAGCTACTCGGACGGGGTTTTCTCCGGAGACCTGAAATGGTACGGGGACGGCGGCGAGAGCAGCAGCCTGACGGCTTACTATCCTTATTCCGAGTCCGGCTTCCCTCAATCCTTCGAAGTCGGAACTGACCAGAGGAGCGGCGCGGGGGCTTATGACCTGATGCTCGCTACGAAATCTCCCGTGAAGCCTCAGGAGGCGGCTGTCACTATGGCTTTCCGCCACCAGCTTTCGCAGATTGTGATGAACGTGAAGAATGAAGCGGGGATTGCAATAGATGCGATTACGCTGAAGGGGCTGATGTATAAATGCGTTCTGTCCGAGGCCGGAACTGAATTCACGGCGGATGAGAGCGCGGGCCTTAAGGATATAATTATGGAGGAGGTCGGCAAGGGAGTGAAGTACCGCGCCATCGCGGTGCCTCAGACCATCGCATTTGGCGTGGGCATAAAGACAGCTTCAGGAGGATCGGTCGTGAAGGATTTCACTGAAGTCACTATGAAGCCTGGCTATTCGTACAGGATTGAAGCTGAGGTACTTGCCGAGGGCATCCGCTTCAGCCTTTCCGGCGAGATCGATGCCTGGGAGGATGGCGGGGAGGTCACTCCGGGCGAAGATCCCGATCCGACACCGGAACCTGATCCTGATCCCGACCCTGATCCGACACCTGTCGAAGGTTTCGAGGAGTATGACGGATATTTCATCTACAACGGAGAGACCTACAAGACCGTCACTCTGAAGGACGGCAAGACCTGGATGGCTGAGAATCTGCGTGTTATTCCTTCGGGGCTCACTCCTTGCGATGATATCGCCAACCTGACCGCCGGAATCTATTATCCGATAGTTCTCAATGCCGACCATACCGCCGCCGTGCAGACCCGTGACAAGTCCGTCATCAAGTCGAACGGCTATCTTTATCAGATAGAGACGGCCCTCGGCCTCTCTGTCGGAGACCTTAAGACCGAAGAGCAGGCGCGCTCCCTCGAAGGTGCTCAGGGCATCTGCCCTCCGGGCTGGCGGGTGCCGACAATAGACGACTGGTGCAACCTCGTGGGCTATCTTGCGACCTATGAAAATATCAATACGGCGGCTCCATATTATGATGCAGTTCAGGGAAAAGCTCTGATGAGCCTTATAAATTCCGACGGCTTCAATGTCGACGCCTACGGCGCCGTGACCATTCAGGGCAATGATTCGAAATCGGGCAAACTTATGGGCTTCCTTAAGACCTACACATCCGGGGTGGCATCCGGATATATCTGCGGCTCATCCTTCGCGTCACTCAATGAAAAAGACGGAGTCATAACGAATTTCCAGTTCTGGTCCCTGATGCCGATGAAGAATAACGGTACCGTAAACGGCGCCAAGCAGAGCTACCGCATTGCAGCTCCGGTAAGATGCGTGAAGAACTAAATCATCCGGTTTTTATTTCCGATTCATCACTTTAATACCTATATTTGCAGATATTTTGTTATAAACCGATTAATCCTATTCAAATTTTATAATGGCAACAAAAAAACTGAACGTGAAGTTCTGCGTGATTCTGCCGATTATTCTGCTCGTCACAGCTTTCCTCTGGGCCGTGCCTACGAGCTTCTTCGGCATTGACGCACTCACAGTTTCTCAGCAGCGAGTAATCGCTATCTTCGTATTCGCCGCCCTGATGTGGATGTTCGAGGTCATTCCTAACTGGACCACCTCAGTCCTCATCATCGTCATCTCCCTGCTCACCGTTTCGAACAAGGGACTCGGCTTCCTCTGCAAACCTGAGTACGGAACACTGGTTCCTTACAAGGACATTATGGCGGCTTTCGCCGATCCTGTGGTAATGCTGTTCCTCGGCGGTTTCGTCCTCGCGATCATGGCCACCAAGTACGGTCTGGATGTCACCCTCGCACGCGTGCTCCTGAAGCCTTTCGGAACCAAGCCTAAGATGGTGCTCCTCGGTTTCCTCGTAGTCATCAGCGTATTCTCGATGTTTATGAGCAACACCGCTACGGCAGCCATGATGCTCGCATTCCTCGCTCCTGTACTTGCAGTTCTGCCTAATGACGACAAGGGTAAGATCGGTCTCGCGCTGTCCATCCCTATCGCTGCCAACCTCGGCGGTATGGGTACCCCTATCGGAACCCCTCCTAACGCCACTGCGGTTAAGTTCCTCAGTCAGGCAGGTCTGGAAGTCGGTTTCGCCGAGTGGGCCTTCAGAATGATTCCTTACGTGATCGTTATGATTCTCTTCGCCTGGTTCCTGCTCCTTCTCTTCTTCCCGTTCAAGACCGACAAGCTCGTCCTCGAAATCCCTGAGAACAAGAGAAAGAAGGACTGGAAGACCTATACCGTATGGATCACCTTCGGTCTCACCATCCTTCTCTGGGCTACAGAGCAGCTGACCGGAATCAACTCCAATATCGTCGCCCTGATTCCTCTCGCAGTATTCACCTGCACAGGCATCTTCGGTAAAGAGGACATCAAGGAAATCAACTGGAGCGTGCTCTGGCTCGTTGCCGGAGGTTTCGCCCTCGGTACCGACCTTCAGGGCACAGGCCTTGCCAAGGTTCTCATCGAGGCCATTCCGTTCGGTTCTATGTCAGTCGTTCTCGTCATCATCGTCGCAGGTTTCGTCACCTACTTCCTCAGCAACTTCATCAGCAACTCCGCCACCGCGGCCCTCGTTATCCCTATCCTTATCGTGGTAGCTATGGGTATGGCTGATCCTGCAGCCGCTAACAACGCTGCATTCGTAGCTCTCGGCGGTACTCACGCGATGATCATCTTCGTGGCAGTCTGCGCATCCATTGCGATGCTCTTCCCTATCTCTACACCTCCGAATGCCATCGCCTGCTCCACAGGTCTGGTTCAGACCAAGGATATGGTCAAGGTCGGCATCATCATCGGTGTCGTAGGTTTCATCCTCGGCTACTTCTGGCTTACCAAGATTTTCCCGTTCGCCTGATAAGAGCGGATCATCAATATGCGGGGGCCCCCTCTGGGGCCTTCGCTTTTTTCTGTGTAAAACGAACCCCCGGTCTGCACTGTCCCCGGAACGGACAGCAGACGCAAAATATGAAGTTTATCGAATTATGAATCTTAAATTCTTGTCAGCCGCCGCACTCTCCCTTCTCTGTGCAGCCGGCGCTTCCGCCCAGAACACTCAGATAAAGCTCTACGGCTTTATACGTAACTATGCTCACGTGGACACCCACGAGACCAAAGCCCTCACAGCGGACCTTTTCTCCTATCTTCCCCTCGACAATGACAATGAAGACGTCACCTGGCATTTCACAGCCATCACTTCCCGTCTGGGAGTGAATGTCACCGGCTACGAATACAACGGAGTCAAAGTCAGCGCCAAGATCGAAAGCGACTTCTACAGCGGAGTGTCCGGCGTCACCGGAACCGCCCAGCTGCGTCTGCGTCAGGCTTATGTGAATTTCGACTGGACGAAAGCCTCCCTCAAGGTCGGTCAGACCTGGCATCCTACCGCAGCCGATTTGCCGGATGTGATTTCCCTTAACACCGGTGCACCGTTCGGACCGTTCTGCCGCACCCCTCTGGTCCAGCTGGACTGGAACTTCGATGAGGATAAGGCCTGGTCACTCACTGCGGCAGCCATCTGGCAGATGCAATATACCTCCGCAGGTCCGGAGGGCTATACTGCCAACTATATGAAATACAACGGAATCCCTGAGATTTACGCAGGCCTCAACTACAAGTGGAAAGGCGGTCTCGTAAGAGTCGGCGCCGATTTCCTCAGCATTATGCCTGTAAAGGCCGACAAGGTCAGAATGAATGCGCTTACTCCGTTCTTCTACGCCCAGTACAAGACCGGTCTCTTCTCCGCCAAGTTCAAATCCGTCTATGCCCAGGCAGGCGAGCATATGAACCTTAACGGCGGCTACGCCCTCACCGCTGACGGCAAATACACTCCTACACGCAATTCTTCCAGCTGGCTCAGCCTCACCTACGGAAAGGATTGGCAGGCTGTACTCTTCGCCGGTTATGCCAGGAATTTCGGTACGGCAAAGGATATCGTAAGCGCTGACTATCTGTACTTCGCCAAGAACAGCTTCTCCAATATGAACCGGATGTACCGTCTCTCTCCGACCGTCATCCGCAATTTCGGCAAGGTTACATTAGGTCTTGAGTACGAAATCACTTCCGTACAGTACGGTGACAAGCAGTACGGCATCAACACTGAGAACGCCCTCTATGACAAGGGCCTGCACTGGGTGACCAACCACCGCGTCCAGATGATGCTCAAATACGCATTCTAATTAACTGATATATTTATGTCTAAACTTGATGTGGTCCTTGGCCTCCAGTGGGGAGACGAGGGTAAAGGAAAGGTGGTCGATGTATTGACCCCAGACTACAAGGTGATCGCACGCTTCCAGGGCGGTCCTAACGCAGGTCATTCCCTGAAATTCGACGGGGACGGCTTTGTCCTCCATACGGTGCCTTCGGGCATCTTCCGCAAGGACTCTATGAATATCATCGGCAACGGAGTGGTTCTCGATCCGGTCATCCTTATGGATGAGATCCGGGCCATCGAGGCGAAGGCCGGGGACATCAGCGGCAAACTTCAGATCTCGAAGCGCGCCCAGCTGATTCTCCCTACCCACCGCATCCTGGATGCCGCCAGCGAGGCTGCCAAAGGCAAGTCCAAGATAGGCTCCACCCTGAAGGGCATCGGACCTACCTATATGGACAAGACCGGCCGCAATGGCCTGCGCGTCGGAGACCTGCTTTCGAAGGATTTCACACAGAAGTATGAAACCCTGAAAAAGAAGCACTTCGGCCTTCTCGCACAGTATGATTACAAGTACGACATTACCGAGTACGAGCAGCAGTGGATGCAGGCGGTGGAGCAGATGAAGCGCTTCCGCTTCATCGACAGCGAGTTCGTCATCAACAGATATCTCGACGGCGACACACCTATCCTTGCCGAAGGCGCCCAGGGCTCTATGCTGGACATCGATTTCGGTACATATCCGTTCGTGACATCCTCGAACACTATGACTGCCGGCGTCTGCACGGGCCTTGGAATCGCTCCGAACCGGGTCGGAAAGGTGATGGGCATCTTCAAGGCCTATTGCACCAGAGTGGGCAGCGGTCCGTTCCCTACCGAGCTTCTCGACGGGACGGGGGAGACCCTGCGTCAGATCGGTCACGAGTTCGGCGCCACCACAGGCCGTCCGCGCCGCTGCGGCTGGCTGGATATGGTAGCCCTGAAATACGCCGTGATGATGAACGGCGTGACCGAGCTCATAATGATGAAAGCCGACGTTCTGAACGACTTCGACACCATCAAGGTGGCTACGGCCTACACCATTGACGGTAAGACCCTTGACTACTTCCCTTACGAAAGTGACGAGGTTAAGCCTGTCTATACTGAGTTCAAGGGCTGGAAGAAGGATATCTGCGGCGTACGCGACTACGCCGACTTCCCTCAGGAGCTGAAGGACTATGTCTCCTTCATCGAGAAGGAAACCGGCTGTCCTGTCAGAATCATCTCCGTCGGACCTGACAGAAAGGAGATTGTGATCAGATAATCCCCGTGCGGGAAGGCCTATGCGATATCTGAAAAACGACTGCACCGACCCGCACTGGAATATGGCTTTCGACGAATTCTGTCTGGAAAGCCTGCCGCTCGACGAGCCCCTGTTCTACCTCTGGCAGAACGCTCCGGCCGTCATCATCGGCCTGAATCAGAACGCCTATAACGAGGTCAACCTCAAATATCTGAAAGAAAACGGCATCATTCTCGCGCGACGCGTAACGGGAGGCGGTGCCGTTTATCACGATCTGCAGAATCTGAACTATACCATCGTGGGCCGCTCGCGGGATCTCGAAAGGGACTGCCCCGGGTATATGCATTACATCATAGACGCTCTGCGCTCATTGGACGTGAAAGCGGAGCTGAGCGGCCGCAATGACATTATGGTCGATTCGCGCAAGGTCTCCGGCTATGCGAAGCGCGTCTACAAGGACCGTCTGATGGTGCACGGCACGCTGATGTATGATGTGGATATCGAGGCACTTACGCGCGCGCTCGCTGTCGATGGCAGCAAGCTCCAGGCCGCAGGCATAGCGTCGGTGCGCAGCCGCGTCGCGAATCTGAAGGAGTATCTTCCTCAGCTCCATAATGTTAAGGAGCTTCAGGCGGCTCTCGAGGATATTCTCTCCCGCGGCCATCTCGACTCCGAACTAACCCTCTCGCAGAGCGACTTGGATACTGTCCGCGCCATCCGCGACAGCAAGTTCGCGACCTGGGAGTGGATATATTCGCGCTCGCCGAAGGCTTCGCGCAATGTAAGGGCGAAGTTCCCGTCCTGCGGCACGGTGGAGGTGTCCCTGAGCGTGGAGCGGGGACTGATTTCGCAGCTGGATTTCGGTGGAGACTTTCTCGGAAACCTTCCCTCCGAAGACCTCGCAAAGTCCCTGACGGGCTGCCGCTTCGAATACGGCGAAGTCTGTAAAACACTATCCGACAGGGGAGTACAGAACTACTTCGACGCCCTCACCCCTGAAGATCTCGCCCGCCTTATCTGCGGGGATTGAACTGCCATATCGGTGTTTCGGAGCTCCTAACGGGGTTAGGGGGTCTGGGGGAAACGTCCCCCAGTAGATAAACGAAAAGCGGCCCCGCAAAGGGACCGCTTTTTCGATATGACATACGAGAAATGACTACATCTCGTTGCCGACCTTGCGTGCGCGTGAAGGCTTGTCGAGGTTTACGCCGAGCGAAAGACCGATCTCCACGAGGATGTTCCAGCCTGCGCAGAGGTAAACATACTGCTGCAGCTCACCTGCCTCAGGAACCACTACAGTAGTGAAAGGAGTCTGCTTGGTGTCGATGGCTACGACGTGTACATTGGCTCCGCCGAATACCTTCTGATACTTCTCATACTCGCTCTCGATAGGATTCACAACGAATACGATATCGCCGTCCTCCATAACCTCTTCCGGTCCGTGCAGGGCGTATGTGCCCTCGAGGAAGTCGCTCTTGTGGCGGACGATCTCGTTGGTTTTCAGCGTAAGCTCCTCAGCCACACCGTCATTCATACCGGCGAAATAGATGGTCCTGGCGTTGCGGGCCCACTCTACCACCTCAGCAGGGATGTCAAGAGTGAGGGCTGTCTCCACCTTCTCGGCGAGGCCTGCCATAGCGGCCTTCATATCCTTTCCGGCCACGTTCCATACCACTGACTCGCAGAAGAGGGCCTGCTCTACCACGCTCTTGGTGGCGGCTACGGCATTCTCCCAACCGCACTTCAGAACGAAAGCCTTTGTGCTGATCTCATCGAGAGGCGTACCTGCATTGGCCGTAAGGCCGTAGAAAGTATGGCCCTGGGACTTGAGCTTCTCGGCGAGGAGCAGAGTCTCCTTCGTGCGTCCGGAGTTCGATGCGAGCAGGACTGTGAATTTGCTCAGGTCGTACTCGCTTGCCTGATGCGCGCCCTCGGTCTGCGCGTTGATGTCCAGACCCCAGGTCTTGACCTTGCGCAGAGCGTTCTTCGAAGGCATAATGCGGCTTGAGCCCTCGCCTGAGTAGAGCAGGTGGCGTGTCTTGATCACCTCGTCAGATACGAAGCTCGAGGCTGCAGGGTCGAAATTGCGGACCACATTTACGGTGTCCATCATTTCCTTTACGAGGAAATAGGAAGAATACTTCTTGTCGTTAAGATTCATTTTATTTGAATTTAAATTGTTGATTTACTTCACTCTGAGTTTGCGCCCGAGCCGCAGCGTCGTCGTGGCCTTGATGCCGTTCCAGGCACAGAGCTGACGTACTGTGGTGTGGTATTTCACCGCGAGAGCTCCGAGCGTGTCACCCGACTTGATCGTGTGATAGCGCTTGGCCGCCTCCTCGGCGGCCAATCTGGCCTCTTCCTCGCGGTCCTCCTTCTCGGCGATGAGGATGTCCTCCTCCTCGTCCTCGGACTCCGGAACGTAGTTGCTGCGGGCGTTCAAATATCTCTTTTTCAGGGTGAAAACTCCGCTGCGCAGAGTTCCCTGCTCGAAATCGGCAATCCACGAAGGGTCGAAAGCAAAGCCCTGATAACGGGTCTCGAAATGCAGGTGAGGCCCGGTCGAGCGGCCTGTGGAGCCGCCGAGCCCGACTACGTCACCGGCGTGCACCCACTGGTTCACTTCCACATTGCGTTTGGAAAGATGCCCGTAGAAGGTCTCCAGACCGTTTTCGTGGCGGATTACCACGAGATTGCCGTAGCCTTTCATATAGCTTGAAACCCTGACCTTGCCGTCGAATGCGGCGTGTACGGGGTCACCTGTCTTGAGGGGAAGATCCACGCCCTGATGCCTGCGGCCGCGGCGGATTCCGAAACGGGAATAGATTTTCGTCTGATACGGCACGCAGAATTCCGACGTGGAATCCACCAGCCAGAGGGAGACCCTGTCAGGGAGCTCCGTAAAGGTGGTCTTGTAAGGATTGGCCTGACAGTCACTCCAGTATGATACGAAAGTGGAGTCGTTCTTTATGAGGTCCCCGTCCTTGACGTATTTCCAGGTATTGTCATCGTAGAGCACGAGCTTGATCCGCGGATTCGACGTGTCGATGGTGTCCAGGGCGTAGGTCTGGCCCGGAATCATCGATTTGACGGGCTTCAGGGCCTGCCGTGGAATCAGCAGCTCCGCTTTTTTGCGCGTGAGCTTGCGGGTGGTGTCCGCCTGATTCTGAGTCTGATTCTGTGTCTGTTCCTGTGTCTGGGCTGCTGCCGATGCTCCCGAAATGACCGTCACGGCCATTGCCGCGAGAATAAAGAGTCTATTGTACCGCATTGAATCTGGTTTTTAGAAGTTCCGTGGCTTCGGCGACTTTCTCTTTCAGAAGGTCATCCGAAACCGCCTCGCAGATGAAACGCAGGTAAGGCTCTGTGTTCGAAGGACGGATATTGAACCACCACTGAGGGAATTCGACTCTGTAGCCGTCGAAATCCATAAAGGCCGTAGGCTGCTCCTTCGAAGTGAAATAATCGCGTACGGCGTCCATAGCGCCTTTCTTGTTCTCGAGCTTGAAATTTATTTCACCCGAATTGCGGTATTTCGCAATCTTTGCCATAGCCTCGCTGAGACTGCTGCCTTCTTTCTTGAGCTGCGCCACGATTCTCAGAACGATCATCGAGGCGAGCAGGCCGCTGTCCGAGTAGAAGAAGTCCTTGAAATAATAATGTCCTGCGAGCTCGCCGCCCCACAGGCCGTCGATCTCGCGGAGCTTCGGGGCCGCGAAGGCGCGTCCCACCCTCCAGGTGTGCAGATCCACGCCGAGCGGACGCAGATACTCTCCCACAGCCTTCGAGGAGCGGATCTCCTGAAGCACGCGCGGGTTCTTCTCGCCCCTTTCGCCTATGAAGTATCTGCTCATCAGCGCGATGACCAGGTCCGGGGCCACGAACTGCGCCTTGTCGTCCACGAACATCACTCGGTCGGCATCGCCGTCATATATGACGCCCACATCGGCGCCCGTTTTGCGCACGAGTTCGCGGAGAGGTTCCACATTCTTCGGTACCAGGGGATTGGGCTCGTGGTTCGGGAATCTTCCGTCCATCTCGTCGAAGATGTACGAAGGCTTGTCGCCGTAGACTTCCTTCGCGAAGAGGTTCGACATTCCGTTCGACAGGTCAAAAGCGATGTTCAGACCGCTGTAGTCGCCCTTGTATTTCAGCATGAAGTCCATATAGTCCTTGTGGATGTCCATCGGATGGACTTCGCCCCTGCGTGCGGCGGCAGGAGTCTCGCGGCCGCTGTCAATCCACTCCTTTATCCGGCCCAGACCCGTGTCCAGGCCGACCGGAAGGGCGTTCTCGCGGCTGACCTTCATTCCGTTGTACTCGGCCGGATTATGCGAAGCGGTGATCTGTACCGAAGCTTTGAAGCCGTAGTTCGCGGTGCCGAAGTAGACCATCGGGGTGGTGCTCAGGCCGAGGTCGTAAACGTCGGCTCCGGCATCCGTGATGCCCTCCACGAGGGCGTCGTGAATCTCCGGGGACGAGACTCTGCAGTCGCGTCCCACCAGAACCTTGTCAGTTTCAAGCAGTTCCGGAAGGAAATATCCTATCTTGTAGGCGGTCGTCCTGTCGAAATCGACTCCGTAAACGCCGCGGATGTCATATGCGTGAAATGCCCCCATAATCTATTTGAGTTTGATGTTATAGTGGGCGGAAACCTTGCCCCTGGAGATGTTCTGCAGCTTTTTCGCTATGATCTTCTTTCTTATCGGCGCCACGAGGTCGGTGAAGAGGATGCCGTCCAGATGGGACATCTCGTGCTGCACCATACGGCAGGCGAAACGGTCGAAAGTCTCGGTGACCTTCTCGAAATTTTCATTGTAATACTCGACGGTCATCTTTTCGGGACGGGTCACGGCGCAGTAAACGCCCGGGATGCTGAGGCAGCCCTCGTCATATTCGCATTTCGAGGAACTTTCCTCCACTATGACCGGATTTATCATCGTCCGCCTGAAATCCTTGAGGTAATCGTAAACATCAGCCATTCCGGTACCGTCCACGATGAGCACCCGCGTGCTTACTCCGATCTGTGGAGCGGCGAGGCCGCAGCCGTCGGCTTTGGCCAATGTGTCCTTGAGGTCCGTAATGAGTCCGGTGAGGCCTTCCCTGTCCTGGATGTCCGCCTCCGGGGCTTTCGCTCTGAGCACTTCAGAGCCGTAAATGTATATAGGTTGAATCATAATTCTGTCATTGTACGGGTCCCGCGCACGCGGGCCCCGCATCATAATCCTTTTGCCTTGCGGTCCATGAATCCCTGCAAAATTATTGCCGCGCTGATCTTGTCCACCGAAGCTTTGTCCCGGCGGTCCTTGTATTTCATACCGCCGTCTATCATCGCCCGATGGGCCAGGACGGAGGTGAATCTCTCATCCTCAAGATGAATCGGCACCTCCGGGAAAGCCTTGCGCAGGCAGGGCAGGAAAGCGTCCACATCCTTCGCGGCTTCGGACGGCTGACCGTTGAGATTCTTCGGATAGCCTATCACTATGTCGGTGATGGTCTCGTGCAGGGCGTAATTTTGAAGATATTCTATTATCTTTGCACTCGGTACGGTCTCAAGGGCGGATGCGAAGATACCCAGAGGGTCGCTGGCGGCAATCCCCGTGCGTTTTCTTCCGTAATCTATTCCGATGAGTCTGTCCATACAGACTGCAAATTTAGTTAAATCGAATGGCTCAAGCAAATAAACCTCAAAAAGTCAACATTTTCAGATTCCAGCTCACGGATGCCGAAACCCACCGGAAAATCTGGGGGGCGCAGTTCTCGAGAATGGGATTCACCATATTGATAGCCAGTTCTTTGCTGGTGGTCTTCGCCATAGTGTTCGCCATCTTCGCGCTCACTCCGCTGAAGACCGTCATCCCCGGATATCCCGATTCCCACACCAAGCGCACGGCCGTGCAGAATGCCATCAGGATCGATTCGCTGGAGAATGTGATCTCCCGCTGGGAGCTCTATTCCGAGAATCTGGTGAAGGTGGTGTCGGGGGAAACTCCGATAAGCCTGGACAGCATCATAAAGGTCGCGGATGCGGCTTCGGCCCGCAGCAGGGACCCGGAATATCTGAGCCGTCAGGATTCCCTGCTCCGTTCGGAGGTGAAGGAACAGGAGCAGTTCTCCCTCACCCCGAGCCAGGAGAGAAAGCTCCCTATCGAGGGAATCCATTTCTTCACCCCGCTCAAGGGCGTCATCTCCGAGGGCTACGAGTCCGTCATCCATCCTTATGTCGATGTTTCCGCCCCGGCCGGGTCCGTAGTGATGTCGGTGCTGGACGGAACGGTGGTCTTCGCGGGCTGGAATGACGAGTCCGGATATACGATATGTATTCAGCATCAGGATGATATTATCTCCATATACAAGCATAACCAGAAGCTTATGCGCAAGGCGGGGGACCACGTCACCGCCGGGTCGTCCATCGCGCTGGTCGGAAGTTCGGCCGCCGCTGGCGATCATCTGCATTTCGAGCTCTGGTACAAGGGTGAGGCCGTGAATCCGACCCGGTACATCAGTTTCTAAGTCTTTATGAATAAGAGAAGAATCGCAATACTCGGCTCGACCGGTTCCATAGGGCGCCAGACTCTCGATGTGGTGCGTCAGCATCCGGATCTGTTTGAAGTCGAACTGCTTACCGCAAACACAAGCTCCGAGGCGCTTATCGCCCAGGCCATCGAATTCGATGTGAACAGCGTCGTGATCTGCTCGGAGGCCAAGTACTCCGAGGTCGCCGAAGCGCTCCAGCCGAGAGGGGTGAAAGTCTTTGCGGGCATAGAGTCGGCCTGCGACCTGGTCGCGGCCTCCAATATTGACATCGTCGTGGCGGCGATGGTGGGATTCAGCGGGCTCAGGCCCACATTGGCCGCAATCGCGGCCCACAAGATCATCGCGCTGGCGAACAAGGAGACGCTGGTCGCCGCGGGCTCGATCGTGATGGAGCGTTCGCGCAGCTGCGAGGCGCCGATTCTGCCGGTGGATTCGGAGCATTCGGCGATTTTCCAGTGCCTGCTCGCCGCGCAGGGCAATGCCGTGACGCGTCTGCATCTGACGGCTTCGGGCGGTCCGTTCCGCACCTGGGAGCGTGAGAAGATCGCTGCGGCGAAGGCTGAGCAGGCTCTCAAGCATCCGAACTGGACGATGGGCGCGAAGATCACAATCGACTCTGCCACAATGATGAACAAGGGTTTCGAGCTGATTGAGGCCAAGTGGCTCTTCGATATGGCCCCGGATGACATTCACGTTCTGGTGCATCCGGAGTCGGTGATCCATTCGATGGTGGAGTTCGAGGACGGAGCCGTCATCGCACAGCTCGGCTGCCCGGATATGCGCGAGCCGATCCAGTTCGCGCTGTCGTTCCCGCAGCGCCTGAGCCTGAACAACCGCAAGCTCGACTTCGCCTCGCTCGGAGCGATTACGTTCTTCGAGCCTGACAGGCAGAAGTTTCCGGCGCTCGATCTGGCAGTCGGCGCGATTAAGCGCGGCGGGAATGCTCCCTGCGCGCTCAATGCGGCCAATGAGGCGGCGGTGGCTGCGTATCTGGCCGGCAGAATCGGCTTCTACGACATTACTGACATAGTGGAAAAGTGTCTGGGCGGTATGGATTTTGTGGCACAGCCGTCGCTCGACGACATCTTCTCCACGCACGCGGACGTGTTCGCGCGGGCTTCTGAATTGGCTGATAAATGATAGTGATTTTCAAAATATTACAGGTGGTTCTCGCCCTGTCCCTGCTTATAGTGATTCACGAGCTGGGACATTTCACCTTTGCCAAGATTTTCGGCATCAGGGTCGACAAGTTCTTCCTGTTTTTCGACGCCGGCGGCGTCAAGCTCTTCAGCAGCAAGTATTCCCGCTGGTTCATCCGTCTGTTCCCGAAGGCCGCTAAGGCTGAGACTGAGTACGGCATAGGGTGGCTGCCTCTCGGCGGATACTGCAAGATCTGCGGTATGATAGACGAGAGTCTGGACCTGGATCAGATGAAGTCCGACCCGCAGCCCTGGGAGTTCCGCACGAAGAAGGCCTGGCAGCGCTTGCTTGTGATGGCGGGCGGTGTGCTCTACAACTTCATTTTCGCGATATTCGCCTATATACTGATACTTGCGATCTGGGGACAGGCATACATAAGTAACGAGAACAGCGAGATTTACGTGAATGACCTGGCCTACGAGATGGGCTTCCGAAACGGGGACAGAATCCTCGCGATGGATGACTACCGGCCTGAGAATTTCGGTATGCTGCAGGCCGATCTGGCCCGCCGCAGTGTCCGCAAGGTCAGCGTGCTGCGGGACAGCGACACTCTCGATCTGTATATGGACCAGGCGATGATAGGGGATGTGCTGAACAGCCCTCTGATGTTCGATCTGGCGGTGCCTTTCGTGGTGGATTCTGTTATGAGCACTTCCGTGAATGCCGGGGCCGGTCTTTTGCGGGGCGACAGGATAGTGGCCCTCGGCGGGGAGGCCGTGCCGTTCCTGCAGGATTCCAGGCCTATACTTGCTTCGCGTGCCGACTCTTCCGTGACCGCTTCGGTCCTGCGCGGCTCCGACACGCTGAGCGTACCTCTGCAGGTCGATACGGCCGGGCACATCGGGGTGTATATGAAGGCTCCCGACATCCGCAGGCAGTCATATAATCTTCTGACCGCCATTCCGGCGGGCTTCAAGATGACTTTCGACAATATATCCGGCTATCTGAACGACCTGAAGCTTGTTGCGACCCCGAGCACTCAGGCCTACAAGTCAGTGGGCAGTTTCATAGCCATCGGGCAGGTGTTCCCGAGCGTCTGGGACTGGTACAGGTTCCTGGAGATTCTGGCCCTGCTCTCCATAATGCTGGGCGTGATGAACCTCATCCCTATCCCCGGGCTTGACGGCGGGCACATCGTAATCACTCTCTATGAGATGATTACCGGGCGGAAGCCGTCCGAGCGCTTCCTCATTGTGGCCCAGATGATAGGAATGTTCCTGCTGCTGGCCCTGATGTTCCTCGCTTTCGGAAATGACATAGGACGACTGATAAATTAAACATACGATATGCGTAATTTCATTAAATATCTGCTTGCCGTTCTGGCAGTTTTCACGCTTGCCTCCTGCGGCAGCGGCGGCAGCCGCAAGGCTCTGCTTCCGAATGTGAGCGGAAGGGCCGGTGAAGTGGTGGTGGTGATAGAGAAAAGCGACTGGGAGTCGGCCCTCGGCAATTCCATCCGCGAACTTCTGGCCTGTGACTGTCCGTGGCTTACGCCGCGCGAGCCTCTCTATTCCCTTGCCAATGTGACCCCGGGAGGTTTCGGCGATATGTTCAAGGTGCACCGCAACATAGTCATCTGTCAGGTGGATCCCCAGGCTCAGAAGACAGGGGTGGAGATACACAGCGATGTTTGGGCTTCTCCGCAGTGCGTGATTAAGGTCTGCGCCTATACCACGGAGGAGGCCTGCGCCCTGATCGATGAGAATAAAGACCTTATTACCAATGCGATAGAGCAGGCTGAGCGTGACAGGGTGGTGAACAACTGCATCATATACGAGGAGAAGGATATCGCGAAGAGCGTCGAGGAGGTTTTCGGCGGTTCCCCTCATTTCCCTGTGGGGTACAAGCTCAGGAAGATGAACTCGAATTTCGCCTGGATCGCGTATGAAAAACAGTACTCGAACCAGACCATACTGATGTATAAGTATCCTGCGGGCGGCAGCGATTCCGATTTCACCGAGGAGAATATCATTGCCCACAGGGACAGCGTGATGAAGGCGAATGTCCCGGGAATGTTCGAGGGTACATATATGACGACCAGCCAGTACATCCTCCCGGAAGTCACTTATATGAAGTATAAGGGCCGCTCTTTCGCCCAGACGCGCGGTTACTGGGAAGTGTATAACGACTATATGGGAGGACCGTTCGTGTCGCATTCCTTCTATAGTCCTGATGGTAAGGAAATAATTGTGACTGAGGCGTTTGTGTATGCGCCGAAGTATGACAAGCGCCAGCTTCTGAGGCAGGTGGAGTCCATTCTGTACTCGTTCAGCTGGAAGAAAGAGGAAACAAAAGAGTAAAAATATTTTGCGGTATAATTTTTATTT
>CAVCRS010000008.1:0-3553 GCA_963604635.1 Faecalibacillus sp. | reverse complement strand
AGTCTTCGCTGAGATTGCAGGTGTTGGCGACCATTCCGTTAACTGTCTGTGCCACGGCATAGAGTACCGTCATACGGATGCGCGGAGGGATGTTCTGCTCGGTTTGAACACTGAATTCCCCTTGGGGAAGAAGGGCTCCCAGGGCATTGAATTCTGAGTCGATTCTGCCGATGGGAATATTTATATACTTTATTCCCAGATGTTTGCATATCTCGTCGGCTTCGTTCACGCTCTGCCCGTTCGACGGCAGCGCCACTCCGATGACACGGTCCTTTCCGAGCGCCTTCGCGCAGAGAGCCGCGCATACCGTGCTGTCCTTGCCGCCGCTCATACCGATGACGGCGCAGCATTCAGGTCCGAAAGGAGCGAACCACTCCCTGATCCACTCGATGCAATCTTGAGCTAAAACTTTGTAGTCCATAGTTTCTAAAATTTGTTCAAAGCGCAAATATAAATATTTTTGATATTTTTGTGGAAACGAAGACAAGATATGAGTGCCGACAGCCCGATACTTATGCGCAACAGAATCCGCCGGATCCTGCTCGTGTGCAACAATTACGACAGCTATTCCCTTGAGGAAGACGGACATATAGAGGAGCAGATCACCCGCGAATACGCCGACCTGAATCTCAGCAACCCGCCTTCCTTCGAGCGGGTGGAGAGTACCGCAGAGGCCTATGAACTTGTCAGAGCAGGCGAACCATTCGATCTGATCATCACGATGTACAATGTCGGCGAGATGGACGTGTTCGAATTCTCCCGTAAGGTCAAGGCCCTGACGCCCGACACCCCTGTGATACTGCTGTCATCCTTCTCCAAGGTCATTTACAGTCAGATATATGAGCAGGACCGCTCCTGCATAGACTTCATTTTCTGCTGGAACAGCAGCACGGACCTTATCATCGCCATCATCAAGCTCCTCGAGGACAAGCTGAACGCCGAGTACGATATGGCCCAGGGAGTCCGCGCCATTCTGCTCATCGAGGACTCCGTCCGTTACTATTCGACCTATCTTCCTCTGCTCTACAAGATTGTGCTTCAGCAGAATATAAATTCCCTGAGCGACACCCTGAATGAAAAGCAGAAGGTCCTCTTCAAGCGCTCGCGTCCTAAGATCCTGATGGCCACCTGCTACGATGAGGCTGTGGAACTCTATAATAAATACAAGTCCAATATCCTGGGGGTCATTTCCGACATCGGTTTCGTGCTTCACAAGGGTGACAGGTCCCAGGACGAGAAGAGCGATGCGGGCGTGGATTTCTGCCGCCTTGTAAAGGCTGACAACCCCCGTATGCCTTTCCTGATGCAGTCCTCTCAGGAAAGTATGCGAGAAGTGGCCAGCCAGCTCGGCGTGGGATTCGTCCTGAAATCCTCCAAGACCCTCACCCACGATCTGAGCGAATACATCGGAAAGTATTTCGGCTTCGGGGACTTCGTGGCCACCGACCCCGATACCGGGGAAGAGATTGGCCGTGCCCGCAACCTCTATGAATTCGAGAGACTTATGGGAACGCTCTCGCCCCGCGCCTTCCGCAGCCTCGCGGACAAGGACTACATCTCGCATTGGCTGTACGGCCGCGGCTTCTTCGCGCTCGGAAACATCTTCCGCCCCATCCGCATCAGGGATGATTCGGAGGTCGAGGCAGTCCGGCAGCTTAACCTTCGCGCGATCAGGGACTTCCGCATCTCGCTTGGGCTCGGCGTAGTGGCGGAGTTCGACCCCGCGACCTACAATGACGCCCTTTGGTTCACCCGTCTGGGGAGCGGCTCGATGGGCGGCAAGGCCCGCGGACTGGCTTTTCTGAACCACATCCTGCAGAAATACGACCTTTTCGACAAATGGCAGGACGTGAGGGTGATGGTGCCGCGCACATTGGTCGTTACGACCGAATATTTCGATCGCTTCATTCTCGAAAACGGTCTGCAGTATGTCATCAACTCCGACATTTCCGATGCGGAGATTCTCGCCGAGTTCGTGGCTTCGACGCTGCCGCAGGAGCTGACGAGCGCGCTGCGCGCTTTCCTGCACCACGCGCACAAGCCTCTCGCGATACGCTCATCCTCGAAACTGGAAGATTCTTACTATCAGCCGTTTGCCGGAGTGTATTCGACTTATATGATTCCGCACACGGAGAACATCGACCAGGGACTGCGTCTGCTCTCGAAGGCGATAAAGAGCGTCTATGCTTCGGTCTTTTTCGCAGCTTCGCGCGCGTACATCACCGCGACTTCGAACGTGCTGTCCGAAGAAAAGATGGCGATAGTCATCCAGGAGGTCTGCGGAAGCGAGGACCGCGGCCGCTATTTCCCGACTTTCTCGGGCGTGGCGCGCTCGCTGAATTTCTACCCGGTGGGCTACGAGAAGGCGGAGGACGGCGTGGTGAAACTGGCTTTCGGTCTCGGCAAGGCGGTCGTGGACGGCGAGCAGGTGCTCCGCTTCGTGCCGGCCTATCCGAAAAAGGTGCTTCAGACTTCGACGCCCGAGCTCGCGATGCGTGACACTCAGCAGGTTATGTACGCTCTCGACCTGCAGCCGGACAAGTTCAAGACTTCGGTGGACGATGCGGTGAACCTCGAACGCATCCCGATATCCGAGTGCGGGGCGTTCCGCAATCTCGCACGGGTCGCTTCGACCTGGGACTATGAGAGTATGCGTATGGTGGATTCTCCGTTCGCAAACGGTCCGAAGTACATAACATTCTCGCACATACTGAATTATGGCACTTTCCCGCTCGCTTCGATCCTTCAGGAGCTGCTCACCCTCGCCCAGCGCGAGATGCACTGCTGCGTGGAGATGGAGTTCGCGGCAGACCTCGACCGTCCGAAAGGGGAGACCTCCGTTTTCAATGTGCTGCAGATCCGCCCGATCTCGACGGACAGTCGCGACGAGGTGGTGGACTGGGCGAAAGTGGACACTTCCGGAGCGTTCCTTACGAGCGGAAGTGCGCTCGGGACAGGATGGATAGAGGATGTGCGGGACATCGTGTATCTGCGCTCTGAGACTTTCGATGTGCTTAAGACTCAGGAGATTGCGAGCGAGCTGACGCAGCTCAACTCGCGTCTTCGCGCCCAGGGTCGCGGCTATGCGCTGATAGGCTTCGGCCGCTGGGGCTCGAGCATCCCGTCGCTCGGAGTGCCGGTCCGCTGGGGCGACATCTCCGAGGCGCGCGCGATCGTGGAATGCTGTCTCGAGAACTTCCGCGTCGATCCGAGCCAGGGCACGCATTTCTTCCAGAATATGACTTCGTTCAATGTGGGCTATGTGAACGTGAATCCGTTCGCGCGTCCCGGCGACAGCCTTTCGTTCTCCACCCTCGACGCTCATCCTGCTGAGTATGAGACGCATTGGCTGCGCCTGCTGCACTTCGAAAAGCCCCTTCGCATCTGCGTCGACGGCCGCGCCGGGCGCGCAATGTTCGCACTCTGAAAAAATTGGACGGCTCGCGAGCCGTCCAATCTGAAAACAAAAAAGCGGCTGAAAATCTTCAGCCGCTTCGCTTGCGGAAAGACAGGGATTCGAACCCTGGAACCGCTTTGGACGGTCACACGCTTT
>CAVCRS010000007.1:0-9032 GCA_963604635.1 Faecalibacillus sp. | reverse complement strand
CTATGGTAATCATCGTGAACGCCATCCTGCTCATTCTGGCCTACTTCCTCATCGGGGCTGAATTCGGAATCAAGACAGTCTACACCGCACTCATTCTGGGGCCGTTGATGGATTTCTGGGACAAGGTTCTGCCATACACTTCCCTGTTGGCCGAAGGCCAGACTTCAGTTATGGGAGACATCTGGTTTGACCTGATGTGCTTCGTGCTGATGGTTTCCATCTGCCAGACGCTGCTTTTCAGCATCAACGCCTCATCGGGCGGTCTGGACATCCTGGGCAAGATCTTCAACAAATACCTGCACTTCGACATCGGAGCGTCGGTAGCCGTCGGAGGCATTATGATCTGCTGTACCGCATTCGCCATCAACCCTTTCCGTATGGTGGTAATCGGGATCATCGGCACCTGGATGGACGGTCTTTGCATCGACTATTTCACGGCCAGCCTGAACAAGAAGAAGAGAATCTGCATCATTTCCGACGAAGCCGAGAAAATCCGCGACTATATCATCAACGACCTTTGCCGAGGCTGCAGCCTCTATGAGGTGACGGGCGGTTATACCGGAAAGAAAAGAACTGAAATCCAGAGTCTTCTGACCCAGCAGGAATTCGCGAGTCTGATGGGATTCATCCGCAACAACGACATCAAGATTTTCCTGACCGCGGGCAATGTGAGCGAAATCTACGGAGCCTGGCGCCCGAAGAACTACAGGAAGCCGCAGCAGCTCGACACATAGCAGCTGTCCCGGAGCTCCCAAGAGGCGAGTTTCTTGCGGCGCGGGCAGCGGTGCGCAAAAAGCCTCTTTCTGCGCACGGAAACAGAATCCCGTGCGCAAAATCGCCCTTTTTGCTCACGGAGTACCATTGCGAAGGCCGTCGGTGCGCAAAAGGCTCTGATTTGCGCACGGCTCAAAATTTCCGTGAGCAAAAAGCCGTAATTTGCGCACAGGCCCCAAGTTTTTTAAGAAGAACTTACTCGGGGTCTTGCAAAAGCCGGAAAGGACAACTATATTCGCACAGACACTTTCTAAAACACAAGGAATATGAAAAGCTTCAGAGATGGCGAAATCTTCTGCCGCAACACATTCGACGCCAACGGCCCATATTGGCACCTTTACACTCAAGGTCACGATACTCCATTGATTTTCAGAAAGAAAGACGATTACGTCTTCGCAATGAACATTGTGTGCCAGGCAGCCTGTGAATTCCCGCAGACGAAAATCATCACATTCGAAATTATGGGAAACCATCTGCACTTTCTTCTGAACGGAGAAAGGGAAGCCGCTCAGGCGTTTTTCACCTTTATCAGAAAGCGGCTGGCTTTGGGCCTCAGGGAATCTTTTCCCGACGGCCTTCCCGGAACCTTCGCCGCTTCCATCAAACCTGTAGAAGATATCAATTCATTGAGGAACACCATCGTATATATTAATCGAAACGGCTTTGTCGCTGACCAGACCCAGACCCCATATTCATACCCCTGGGGAGCCGGCCGCTACTATTTCAACGAATTCCCCATCCTGCAGGAATTCAAGGACCTTAAGGATAGGGAAGTCAGGCAGATGTTCCGCGCCCGAAAGCCTCCGATTTCTGAAGCGTGCAAGATTATCGACGGCTATATCGCTCCCTCGTCATATTGCAGCATTAAACTCGGTATGGCATTCTTCCGTCACGCCCATCATTATATCTCCCTTCTTTTCAGAAACGTGGAAGCCTATGGCGAAATCGCTATAGAACTTGGTGACAGCGAGGCGTGTACGGACAATGAACTGTATTCCCAACTCAGCCGGATCATACAGTCCAGATATAATCTGGCCACTTCGAAAGACCTGACCAAAGCCCAGAAGACAGACCTCGCCCGCACTCTGCGCAACACTTACCGCAGCTCGAACAGCCAGATCAGCAGAGTGTTAGGCCTCAGTCTCTACGAAGTTGACACGATGTTCCCGCTGACGGCAAAGCGCTCAGGTTGAGCCGCGTGCAGCCGTCGAGCTTTTCGAGACTCCCGCACCATTCCCCCGGCCGCTGTCGCGTCCAATCTCTTCCTCTTCATCCCCACATCCCTTCTGTCCCTTCCGGCCGGAGCCTGTCGTGCGCAAAAGCAGGCTTTTTACGCACAATCCAAAAATTCCGTGCGCAAAAAGCCTCTTTCTGCGCACGGAAAGAGAATCCCGTGCGTGAAATTGCCACTTCAGCGCACGTAACGCCATTTTTCTGGCCTGCGGTGCGCAAAAGGCTCTGATTTGCGCACGGGCCGAAATTTCCGTGAGCAAAACTGCCACAGCTCGACGCATAGGCATTGGACGCGCAAGCGGCCGAAAAACAAAGGATTGGTTGATGGTCAATCCTTTGTTGTCTTGGAGCTCCTAAGGAGCGCTCGCGCGACCCAGGGGGTCCGGGGGATACGGCCCCGGTAAATGGATAGCTGTGACCGCACGCCGCTGCCTCGAAGCTCTAACGGAGCGAAGCGACCCGGGGGGTCCGGGGGATACGGCCCCCGGTAAATAGACAGCTGTGACCGCACGCCGCTGCCTCGAAGCTCTAACGGAACGAAGCGACCCGGGGGGCTTGGGGAGTACGCTCCCCAATAAATAATAGATGAAGCAGTTACAAGTACGCTAGTACTTGTAACTGCTTCCGCCCACGAACTCGCGGAGCAGGGAGGTAGGAGGGATTTCCTTGTCGGAGACGGGCGTGAAATAGTGGAGGAACTTCAGCAGACGGTGCGCCTCGCTGTACTCCTCGCGGTCTTTCGGCACGAGCGAGAGAATCTGCTCGGCGTGCAGGCGGAGCACCGCGAACTCCACGAGATAGGCTGAATTGAAGAGCACGTCGGCCTTCTCCTGGAACGGATAAATCCACTTGACCTCGGCGCGGCGCACGTTCGGCCAGTTCGAGATGGTCTCCATCGGAGTGAAAGCCCCCTTGTTATAATCGCGCACGATGCGGCGCAGGAGGCGGTTGTCGCTTGTCGGGATGCAGTTGTGGTCATCCAGAGAGAGGGACGTAATGGCATTGATGAAGATGCGGAACTTTCTGCTCTCGCCCACCATATCGGTAAGCTTCGGATTCAGGGCGTGGATGCCCTCGAGAAGAAGGACGGTTTCCGGGCCCATCTTCAGGCGTCTGCCGTTATATTCCCGGAGTCCCGTAACGAAGTTATAGCTTGGCACATCCACTTCCTCGCCGGCAAGCAGGCGCACCATGTCGTGCTGGAGCATCGCGTGGTCGACGGTGTCGAAATTGTCGAAATCATAGCTGCCGTCCGGGAATTTCGGGGTATCCAGACGGTTCACGAAATAATCATCGGTGGAGATGGTGATAGGATGCAGTCCGCAGGCCAGAAGCTGCACGCTCAGACGCTTGCAGACGGTGGTCTTGCCGGAACTGCTCGGGCCGGTGATGAGCACCACCCTCATCTGCTGCGAAGAGTGGAAACGTCTCTCGATCTCCTCGGCAATCTTCACTATCTTCTTCTCCTGCAGGGCCTCGGCCACCTGGATAAGCTCACTCCCCTGCCCGTTCTGGACCGCCAGATTCACATCCCCGACATTGCCCAGACCCATAATCTTGTTCCAGCGGGAAGTCTCCGCGAACACCTCGAAAGTCTTGGGCTGCTCGAAGAACGGAGCGAGTCCCTCGGGATTATGGCGGGAAGGAAGGCGGAGAATCATTCCGCCGTGATAGAGCATCAGGTCCCATACCTTAAGGTAGCAGGTATTCGGAACGAGGGCATTGTAAAAATAATCCGGCGTACCCTCGATGGTGTAATACGCCACATAAGGCTCCCCGGAGGTCTCCAGCAGGCGGACCTTGTCCTCGCAGCCTATGGAATGGAACACCTTTATGGCCTCCGCGAGGCGCACTTCATAGCGGCGGAAAGGAACTGCCTTTTCCACCAGATGCTGCATCCTGGCCTTGATGAGGGTGACGTCATCCTCGCAGACGGCCGTACTGTCAGGTTTTATGAGGGTGCAGAAATAGCCCTTCGAGATGGGACGGCGCAGAAGCACCTTGCTGCCCGGAAACACATCCTGCGCCGCCTTGCTCAGCAGAAAGCAGAGCGAATGGCAGTAGGACCGGCGGCCGCTGTAGCTGGTGAAATCCAGAAACTCCACGTCGCGGTTATTGAAAACCCTGAATTTCAGACCCTGGGAGACATTGTTCACCTTCGCGGAGAGTATCGGATAAGGCTTCTCGAAATCGAAGCTGTCCACCATATCCAGAAGTGTCGTACCCTCCTGGAATTCACCATAAGTGCCTGTGTTCTTGCAGTAAATCTTTACCATTTTCACTGAGGTTAAAATAATATGCCGGGATTGCGTCTTTGTGCTCGCAAAATTAGGAAAAATATGCTAATTTTGCGTCTCAGAACTGAAGAAGCCGCCATAATTCACTCAGACACGACAGGGGCTTCCGAGGAATCCAATTTAACAACACATATTTTATGAGCACAGTCCACATTATCGACCACCCGATGATACAGCACAAGCTGACCATCATGCGTGACAAGAACACCGGTTCAAAGGATTTCAGACAGCTTCTGACCGAGATTTCACTGTTTATGGGTTATGAGGTCACCCGCGACCTTCCGCTTGACTACAAGGAAATCGAGACCCCTATCTGCAAGATGACAGCCCCTAAGGTTTCGGGCCGCAAACTCGCCATCGTCCCTATCCTGCGCGCAGGAATGGGTATGCTGGACGGAATGCTCACCCTCATCCCTGTCGCCAAGGTCGGTCATATCGGACTCTACCGCAATGAAGAAACCCACGAGCCTGTGGAGTACTACTGCAAGCTTCCTGAGGACATCCAGCAGAGACTTGTCATCGTTACGGACCCTATGCTCGCCACCGGCGGAAGCTCCTGCGACGCCCTCACGATACTCAAGAAGAAGTACGGCTGCACCAACATCCGTCTGATGTGCCTCGTGGCAGCTCCGGAAGGACTCAAGAAGGTCCAGGAAGAGCATCCTGACGTGGACATATTCGTCGCGGCGGTCGATGACCACCTCAACGAGAACGCGTACATCGTTCCGGGACTCGGCGACGCAGGCGACCGCATCTTCGGCACGAAGTAAATTATACACTGGGGGAAGTTTCCCCCAGACCCTCCCGGTCGCGCAAGCGCTCCTCAGGAGCTTCGAAATAAGCGTGTCTTAACGTGAAAATTGGCTGGAACCCGGCGGGTCCCAGCCAATTTCGTATTCTGATGTTCCCTAGCGTCTCTTGCGGGCGGCGGGACGTCTGCGATGGCTCTTTTTCCTGGAGAAACGTGAGTACATCGCGATGCCGAGACCCACGAGGACGACTGCGATGAGGATGTAGGTCCAGTAGGACGCGTTGTCGCCTTTCAGGCGGGACCACATCTTGAGAAGCGCCTCTGTGCGGTCGCCCGTGTCGTGCATCATACCGCAGGCCTCGATGACGGAGCGGTCCGGATACATAACAGGATTCAGACATACGGAATCCGCCTGCGGTCCGAAGAAATATGTGGCGTCGATGGCCGGGAACTTCTCATCCTTCATAGCTTCGAGGACTCCGGTTCCGCCGACCGCGCTCACGTAGCCGATGACATCCATATTGCGGACAGCATTGTCCGGACGGCACATATAGTCGATGAAATAGCGGGCAGCCTTGACGTTGCGGGCGTATTTCGGAATCACCCAGCCGTCGAACCAGATGATGCTGCCGTCTTTCGGGATGGAGTATTTCAGGTTCACGTCCGTGCCCTCGGTCTGGTTTATCGCCCACTGGGCGTCGCCGCTCCAGGAGACATTCAGCCAGGCGCGCTCCTGGGTCATCTGCTCCTTGCCGAAGTCAGCCTCCCAGCCCGCTATGGAATTGCGGAATGAACTGATGTAATTCTCCACGAGCGCGATGCTTTCATCCGAAGCGTCGAGAGTTATGTCCTCGAGCTTCTTCTCGCCAGAGGCGATGGCATCCCTGTTCAGATACACAAGAAGAGCCGTGTAGATATCCCTGAAGGCATCCTTCATAAGAATCTGCCCGGAGTATTTAGGGTCAGTCAGGATATTCCAGGACTGCACCTGGGACTCGTCCACATACCTGGTATTGTAAATCATTCCGACGGTGCCCCACATATAGCCGACCGAATAGTCATTGGCATTTTTGCCGTAACCCTGGATCTGGTCGAAGAAATTCACGATGAACGGAGCGATGCTGTCGATGTAGTTCGGAGTGTCGCCGAAATCCCTGTCGATAGGAAGAAGGAGGTCCTTCTGAAGCATACGCTCGATGATGTAGTCGGACGGACATACCAGGTCATAGTCCTCGTGGCCGAGCTCGATCTTCGAAAGCATCGTCTCATTGATGTCGAAGGTCTGGTAGAGAACCCTGACGGTCTCGCCGGTCTGCTCTTCGTACCACGTTTCGAACTCACCGAGGAGGTCTTCATCGATGTAGTCTGCCCAACTGTAAACTTTGAGCACCTGCTCACGGTCTTCCGTACAGGCGAAAAGGAAGAGCAGAGCAGTCAAAAGGGAAAGGAGTTTTTTCATCTTTCTGTTTCTTCTTGATTATTATGAGAATGGATTTTCCTGTAGTTGATGATGAGCAGCAGTACAAGCACGCTCAGGAAAATAATCGTGATCAGAGGACGGAGCTCAGGGGTGAGACCTCCCTTGCGGGCATCCATATAGATGTAGGTCGAGAGGGTCTCGAGGCCCACCGTGCCGCGGGTGAAGAAGGTCACGGCGAAGTCGTCCAGGGACATCGTGAACGCGAGGATGAAGCCTGAAATCATACCCGGGCGCAGCAGAGGGAAATAGACCTTGCGCAGGGCCTGGTACGGGGTGGCGCCCAGATCGAGGGCGGCCTCGTAGATGTTCGGATTCATCTGGTAGAGCTTAGGCATCACGCTGAGCACCACATAAGGGGTGCAGAAAGTTATATGTGCCAGAATTACAGTCACATAGCCCTGCGAAACGTGCAGGAACACGAACAGCAGGAAGAGCGATACACCGGTGATGATGTCCGGATTCAGCATCGGGATATTGTTCAGGAACTGTATGGCTTTCTTCTTGCGTCCGCGCAGGGTGAAGATGCCTATGCTCGCGAGGGTTCCCAGAAGGGTGGAAACGGTCGCCGCCACAAGGGCGATGAGAAGGGTGTTGCGGATGGCGTCAAGCAGAGACCCGGTAGCCTGGGATCCTCCCGTGAAGAGATTCTGGTAGAGATGTGTGGAGAATCCTGTCCAGTTGCCCAGAACCTTGCTCTCGGTGAACGAGAATACGGCTATGAACACCAGAGGCGCATAGAGCATTATCAGCAGGATCCAGATATAGAGCTGTGCGAAGAACTTTTTCACTGTACAAGCCCTCCTTCAGCTTTGCCGGCCTCGTCAGACCCCGTAAGCAGGGTGGATATGCCGATGATTATGAGCATTATAAGTGAAAGTGCGGCTCCATAGTTCCACATCGAGGAGTTTATGTTTTCCTGGATGATGGTACCGAAGAGCTTTATCTTGTTGTTCGTAAGGAACTCCGAGATGGCGAAGGTGGAGACCGTCGGCATAAACACCATAAGGATACCGCTGGTGACTCCCGGCATCGAGAGCGGGAAAGTCACTTTCAGGAATACCTGCACAGGTGTGGCCCCGAGATCCCTGGCGGCCTCGGCATATGACGGATCCATCTTTTTCAGCACGTTGTAGACCGGATAGATCATAAACGGCAGATAGTCATAGACCATACCGAAGAGCAGGGTTCCCTTGCCGAGGGCTATGCCCAGCATATTGAAGAGCTCCGCGGTAGCGAGCGTACGCATAAGAGCGTTTATCCACATCGGGAGGATGAAGAGCATTATGGTCACCGCGGACTTGTTAAGCGAAGAGTTCGAGAGTATCCAGGCGGCCGGATAGCCGAGCAGAATACAGATGAGGGTATTCTCGATGGCGACCTCGATGGAGAGGGCGAAGGTAGCGATGGAGTCCTTGTCAGTGAAGAACTTGGCTATGTTCGCGAACGTGAAATGCCCGCTGCCGTCCTGAAAGGAATAGACCACTATCAGGAGCAGAGGCAGGGCCACGAAGAGTATGAGGAAGACGAAGTATGGATTCGCCCAGGCCGACCTTTTATTCATTTCTGCTGATATGGAGGTCTTCCGGCCTGATGTTGATACCCACTATGTCACCTTTGTCCCACACGTCGTCCGTATCGACAAGAAGTTTGCCCTCATCGGTCTTCACGGTAAGGTGGTAATGATTTCCTTTGTAGAGAATGAAATCGACTGTTCCGGAGAGCAGACCCTCCTCCTCGTGGTCGAGCAGGTCGACCTTGTCGAAATCGACTTCGACCCTGACCTTGTCTCCTGCCGCGAAGCCGCAAGGCCGGCACTCGAAGCTGGTTCCGAGGATGCTGACGCTGTCTTCGGAGAGCATTTCGCCCTCGAAGGTGTTGCGGACACAGGCCTTGTGCATCACCTGGATGTCGAAAGGCTTTATGAAAAGACCCACGGTGCTTCCGATTTCAAAGGCGTTATAGTCCTGGATCATAAGCTCATAGCCCAGGTCGCTGTCCACAAGCATCTCGTAGTGCACGCCCTTGAAGATGCAGGACTTGACTACGCCAGTAAACTGGGCGCCATCGACCTTGTTCATAATGTAGATATCCTCCGGACGGATCACGACATCCACAGGGACATCGTTCCCGAAGCCTTCATCGACGCAGTCGAATTCGTGACCGATAAAGGAGACCCTGCGGTCGGCGAGCATAGTGCCGTTCAGGATGTTGCTTTCCCCGATGAAGTCGGCGACGAACTCGTTGCAAGGTTCATTGTATATGTCAGTAGGGGTTCCTATCTGCTGGATGACGCCCTCGTTCATCACGACGACGGTGTCACTGAGGGTAAGCGCTTCTTCCTGATCGTGAGTCACATAGATGAAAGTGATGCCGAGTTTTTTATGCATCTCCTTGAGTTCCATCTGCATATCCTTGCGCATCTTCAGATCCAGGGCGGCGAGAGGCTCGTCGAGCAGGAGGACCTGAGGCTGGTTCACAAGGGCGCGGGCGATGGCGA
>CAVCRS010000006.1:0-27493 GCA_963604635.1 Faecalibacillus sp. | reverse complement strand
TTTCGGATTTGACAGCTTCAAGGGAGACCAGGAGGCTATTATCAACCATCTCATCAACGGGCACGACGCCTTCGTGCTGATGCCTACCGGAGGCGGCAAATCGCTTTGCTACCAGCTTCCGGCACTGGTGATGGACGGTACGGCGATAGTCATATCGCCTCTGATAGCTCTTATGAAGAATCAGGTCGATGCCATAAGGGGCTTCGTCTCGGGCAACGACTGCATAGCTCATTTCCTGAATTCATCCCTCAATCGCGAGCAGATCCGTGAGGTCAGGGAAGACCTGCTTTCCGGCCGTACGAAACTGCTGTATGTGGCACCGGAATCCCTTACCAAAGAAGACAATATCGCCCTTCTGAGGGAGATAAAGATATCTTTCTACGCCGTTGACGAGGCCCACTGCATCTCGGAATGGGGGCACGATTTCCGCCCGGAATACCGGAGGATACGCACCCTGATAGATGAGATCGGGAGGGCCCCCGTCATCGCGCTTACCGCCACGGCCACGCCGAAGGTCCAGAGCGACATCCTGAAGAATCTCGGCATACAGGACGCGGGAGTCTTCAAGTCCTCTTTCAACCGTCTGAACCTCTACTACGAGGTCCGTGACAAGGTCGATCCGGAGAAGGATATAATCAAATACATCAAGCAGCATCCGGGCAAGTCCGGAATCATCTACTGCCTCAGCCGCAAGAAGGTGGAGGAGCTTGCCCAGCTGCTGGTAATCAACGGGATAAAGGCCAGCCCGTATCACGCCGGACTCGATGCCAAGACCCGTTCCAGAAATCAGGACGCCTTCCTGATGGAGGAGATAGACGTGATCGTCGCCACCATCGCCTTCGGTATGGGCATCGACAAGCCCGACGTGCGTTTCGTAATCCATTATGACATTCCGAAGAGCATCGAGAGCTACTACCAGGAGACAGGCCGTGCCGGAAGGGACGGCAAGGAGGGCAACTGCATCACCTACTACAGCTACAAGGATATCCGCAAGCTCGACAAGTTTATGCAGGGCAAGCCTGTGGCTGAGCAGGAAATCGGCCGGCAGCTGCTCAGCGAGGTGGTGGCTTATGCGGAGTCCAACCGCTGCCGCCGCCGTCTGCTGCTGAATTACTTCGGCGAGGAATACACTCAGGAGAACTGCGGCGCCTGTGACAACTGCCAGCATCCGAAGAAGATGTTCGACGGCCGCAGGGAGATGTGCCTTGTGATAAAGCTCATAAAGAGCCTGCCGGAGAAATTCAAGGTCGAGCATCTGGCCGGAATCCTTGCAGGGCAGTCGAGCGCAATGATAAAGTCCTACAGGCACGACACCCTCCCGCTCTACGGCGCCGGAAAGGAACATTCCGAAAGGTTCTGGTGCGCGGTAATCCATCAGGGTCTTATGCTGCATCTGCTGGACAAGGAGATAGAAAGCTATGGTCTGATAGGTGTCACCCCGAAGGGCGAAGAGTTCCTGAAGGATCCTTATGAGCTCAAGCTCGTGGAGGACCGCGAGTTCGCCGGGCAGAAAGACGATTATGATGACGACGATGAGGACGAGGCTGCCGTAAACGCTTCCGCGATGAAAGGCGGCGGCGGAGACCCGGTACTGCTCTCTATGCTGAAAGACCTGAGAAAGGACATTTCCCACAAGCTCAAGCTCCAGCCGTGGATCATTTTCGGCGATCCTGCCCTCGAGGATATGTCCATCCTCTATCCTGTAACTTTCGACGAACTCAAGAACTGCCAGGGCGTGGGCGACGGAAAGGCCCACAAGTTCGGCCGCGAATTCCTCGACCTCATAAAGAAATATGTGGATGAGAACGAGATCGAGCGTCCGGACGACTTCGTGGTGAAATCAGCCCCAAGCCGCTCTGCAAACAAGGTTTTCATCATCCAGAGCATCGACCGCCGGATGCCTCTCGAGGACATCGCCGAGGCCCGGGGTCTGGATATGTACGAACTGATGGATGAGATAGAGGGCATCGTTTCCACCGGAACCAAACTGAACCTGGACTACTACATCAGACAGAATCTGGACGAGGACGTGGTGGATGAGGTCTACGAGTATTTCCGCGACGAGGCCACTTCCGACTCCGTGGAAGAAGCCCTGAAGGTCCTGGGCGCTGACTGCGAGGAGCTGGAAATCAGACTCGTGCGCATCAAATTCCTCTGTGAGATAGCTTCTTAGCCATCCTGGAGCCAAGCTCCTGAAATAACCTTTCAGAAATTCCGCAGTAACTCCTAAAAAATATGTAATTTTGCATTCTGCCGCGCGGACACCGCGGCGGACAGCCCGTTATGATACCTCAGAAGACAGTCGACCTCATTCTGGACACCGCGAAAATCGAAGAAGTGGTGGGGGATTTCGTGACGCTCAAGCGCCGCGGGGCCGACTATGTCGCCTGCTGCCCGTTCCATAACGAAAAGACACCGTCCTTCCACGTGAACCCGTCCCGCGGCATCTACAAGTGCTTCGGCTGCGGCAAGGGAGGCTCCGCTGTGCGCTTCGTGATGGAATACGAGCATTTCTCCTACGTTGAGGCCCTCCGCTATCTCGCTGACAAATACCATATTGAGGTTCAGGAAAGGGAAGAGACCCCCGAGGAGATTGCGGCCAAGCACAGAAGCGAGAGCCTGATGATCGTTTCGGAATTCGCGGGCAAATTCTTCCACGACCAGCTTCAGACCCCGGAGGGGCGCTCGCACGGCTATGCCTACCTGCGTTCCAGGGGCATAGATGACGAAACCATTGAGCGTTTCTCGCTCGGCTGGGCCCCGTCGGGACGGAGGACATTCACCGACGCGGCATTGGCCGCAGGCTATAAAGAGGAGTATCTGGTCGAAGCGGGTCTGAGCCTGCGCTACGATGACGGCACTCTCGCCGACCGTTTCCGCGAGCGGGCGATGTTCCCGATCCACAGCGTCAGCGGACGCGTCATCGCGTTCAGCGGCAGGACTTTGCGCTCGGACGGCAGCGTCGCGAAATACGTGAATTCGCCTGAAACTCCGATCTACATAAAGAGCCGTGCGCTCTACGGAATCGCGCTCGCGAAGAGCGACATCGTGCGTGCGGACAAGTGCTACCTCGCCGAAGGCAACGTGGATGTGGTCTCGATGCACCAGATCGGTCTGCGCAACACCGTCGCCTCGTGCGGCACCTCGCTGACCCCCGAGCAGATTCACGGCATCCACAAGTTCACAGAGAACGTCACGGTGATGTACGACGGCGACAAAGCGGGCATCCACGCCGCTCTGAGGGCTATCGGAATGATACTCAAGGAGGGAATGAACGTCCGTCTGCTGCTCTTCCCCGACGGCGATGACCCGGATTCCTTCGTGCGCAAGCACACTCTCGCCGAGGTCGGGGACTTCATCGCAAAGAATGAGATGGACTTCGTCCAATATATGCTCAGAGTCAGCTCCGATGCCCAGAATGACCCTCTGAAGCGCGCGGGGCTCATCAGCGAAGTCGCGGACAACATCGCTTACATCACCGAGGTCGTGAAGCAGACCGTCTTCATCCAGGAGGCGGCGCAGCGGCTCGAAGTCGATGAGCGGACCATCCGCGCGCGCATCGGCGAGACTCTCTTCCAGCGCCGCCAGGAGGAGCTCAAGACCTCCGAGCGCCGCGCCCGCCGCATTGACGCCGGACTCCCTGCTGAGCCGGCCGGCGAAGCCGTCCAATATATCCCTGAAAATCAGGGTTTTGCTCCAGCTCCTGAAGTCCAGCCATCCTCCCCTCAGGACTCCGGGATCGAGAACAGCATCCTGGCTCCCGCCGAGTCGGACCTGCTGACTTTCATCCTTCGCAACGGCTGCGATGAGCTGGATTTCGAAAGCGATTCGGACTTCTATGCAGGCAACGAATCCGACAAGCCGACCGTCGCGGACTTCATCCGCAGCGCCCTGGAGGCGGACGGATGCAGCTTTGCGAACAGCGCCTACAGGAAGGCTTACGACGCATATATGGAGCTGTATGACAAGGGATTGCTTCAGGATGACATCATCCGCTCGCTCCTGAATTCTCCTGACGGAACGGTGGCCGGAGTCACCGCGGAATTCTCGATGGAGCGTCACCGGCTCACGATACGGAACTTCAAGGAAGCCCTCACTACGACCTCCTCCTGGCTGGTGGCCTATGTCCCGAAAGCCATTCTGATTTATGGCGAGAAACGGCTGGAGAACCGACTGAAAGAGCTTCAGGACCGTCTCAAGACCGCACAGGGGGAGGACACAGACGGCATCCTCCGGGACATCCAGAACATTTTCAACGCCCGGAAGAAGATACAGGCAAGATTGGGAAGATGATAATGAGAAAAATAAATACAATTTATGGAAACTAAAAGAACACTTGTGACCTGCGCACTTCCGTACGCGAACGGTCCAGTCCACATCGGACATCTCGCCGGCGTGTATGTCCCGGCGGACATCTATGTCAGGTATCTGCGCAGCAGAGGCCGTGAGGTCCTCTACGTCTGCGGCTCCGACGAGCACGGAGTGCCGATCACCATCAAGGCCCGCCAGCTGGGCTGCTCTCCGCAAGACATTGTCGATAAATATCATACGATCATCAAGGACTCTTTCGAGGGCCTCGGAATACACTTCGACATCTACGGACGCACCACATCCAAAGTGCACGAAAAGAACGCTTCGGAGTTCTTCCGCAAGCTCTATGACGAGGGCAAGTTCATCACCCGCGAGAGCGAGCAGTACTACGATCCGGAGGCCAAGACCTTCCTCGCCGACCGCTACATCGTGGGCACCTGCCCGAAGTGCGGTTTCGAGGGCGCCTACGGCGACCAATGCGAACACTGCGGCAGCACCCTCAGTCCCGAGGAACTGATAAACCCGAAGAGCAAGCTCTCAGGAGCCCAGCCGATAAAGAAGAAGACCACCCACTGGTATCTTCCGCTTCAGGACTATGAAGAGTGGCTCCGCAAATGGATACTCGAGGGCCACAAGGAATGGCGTCCGAACGTTTACGGCCAGGTGAAGAGCTGGCTCGACGGCGGCCTGCAGCCGCGCGCCGTGACCCGTGACCTGGACTGGGGCGTGCCTGTACCTGTCGAGGGCGCCGAAGGCAAGGTCCTCTACGTATGGTTCGATGCCCCTATCGGCTACATCTCGAACACCCGGGAGCTCCTGCCGGACAGCTGGGAGAAATGGTGGAAGTCCCCGGATACCAGACTGATACACTTCATCGGAAAGGACAACATCGTATTCCACTGCATCGTGTTCCCTGCTATGCTGAAGGCCTACGGCGACGGCTACATCCTGCCTGAGAACGTGCCTGCGAACGAGTTCCTGAACCTCGAGGGCGACAAGATCTCCACCTCCCGCGGCTGGGCCGTATGGGCTCACGAATACCTCAGGGATTTCCCTGGACAGCAGGACGTGCTGCGTTACGTGCTGACCGCCAACGCCCCTGAAACGAAGGACAACGACTTCAGCTGGAAGGACTTCCAGCAGCGCAACAATTCCGAGCTCGTGGCCATCTTCGGCAACTTCGTGAACCGCGCCGTAGTCCTCACCCACAAATATTTCGAAGGAAAGGTACCTGAGTGCGGCGAACTTCTGGATGTCGACCGCGAACTTCTGGAGCAGATCCCTCAGCTTCGCGCCTCCCTGGAGCGCAACATCGAGGAATTCCATTTCCGCGAGGCCCTCAAGGACGCCATGTCCATCGCCCGCGCCGGAAACAAATACATCTCGGACACCGAGCCGTGGAAAGTGGCCAAGACTGATATGGCCCGCTGCGCCACCATCCTGAACATCAGCCTTCAGGTTTGTGCTGATCTGGCCATCGCTTTCGCTCCTTTCACTCCGTTCAGCTGCGAGAAGCTCTGCAAGATGCTGAACGCCACTTTCCAGTGGGATCAGCTCGCAAGCGCCTGCATCCTCCCGGAGGGACATCAGCTCAACGAGCCTCAGCTCCTGTTCGCCAAAATCGAAGATCCTGCGATAGATGCCCAGATAGCCCGTCTCGAGGCCATAAAGAAGGCCCGCGAAGAGGCCGCGAAGGAGGCTGCCGCTAAGGAAGTCGCCCCTCAGAAGGCTGAGTGCACTTTCGAGGACTTCGAAAAACTGGACATCCGCACGGCTACGGTAATCGCCGCCGAGAGGGTCCCGAAGACAGCCAAACTGCTGAAACTCACCATCGATACAGGTATCGACAAGAGAACCATCGTGTCCGGCATCGCGGAGCAGTATTCGCCGGAAGATATGGTCGGCAGGCAGATCTGCATCCTCGCGAACCTCGCACCGCGTACCATCCGCGGCATCGAGAGCAAGGGAATGATACTTATGGCCAGCCAGGGTGACGGCAAGATGCGCTTCATCACCCCTCAGGAAGTCCTCGCCAACGGCGCCCAGATTGGATAACAGTTTGCAAATCTTATGATTATGAAACGGATATTGGCTGTTGCCACAGTTCTTGTGCTCTGCTCAACGTTGCTCTGCAACGCCCAGACCACCGTCTATTACGATGCGGCTTTCCTGCCTCTCTACGGAAAGTGCGTGCCCGATGACCTGCAGGCTTCCGCGGCCTCGGCCCTGAGTGTGACTCCGGGCGTCCTGAGCCCTCTTCCGGACAGCTGCATCACGGCTTCCCGTACCACCCGCTACCACCGCCTGCCTCAGTCGCTTCAGGGCTTGTCCAGAAATGCCGTATGGCGTCTGGGCTGCAACAGCGCCGGTCTCTATATCCGTTTCCGGACCAATTCCACCTCCGTCTATGCCCGCTGGGAATCTGAAACGGGTTCCAATATGAACCATATGACGCTCACCGGAATCCGCGGTCTGGACCTCTATGTTCTGGAGGACGGAAAGTGGAATTTCATCGGCAGCGGCCGCCCGAGTTTCGACAAATACACCCAGGCCAGGATTATAGGCAATATGGAGCCGCAGATGCGCGAGTATATGCTCTATCTGTCCCTCTATGACGGAATCAGCTCCCTTGCCATAGGCGTCGATGATTCCGCCCAGCTGCTTCTGCCTGAGGCCCAGTCGCCTGCGGCCGGTTCCCCTGTCGTGTTCTATGGCACCAGCATCCTTCAGGGAGGCTGCGCGAACCGTCCGGGAATGGCTTTCACCAGCATCATATCCCGCCGCCTGAACCGCGAGTGCATCAATCTCGGATTCAGCGGCAACGGCCTTATGGATATGGATATAGCTGAGCTTATGGCCAGTGTGGAGGATCCCGCAGTCTATGTGTTTGACTATGTGCCGAATGCCAGCGCCGAGAAGATAAGGGATACTGGCGAGGCTTTCTTCCACGTCATCAGGGATGCCCATCCGGGTGTTCCGGTCATCTTCGTGGAGGATCCCATCTATCCGCACAGCCGTCTGGATATGAAGATGAATGAAGAGATCAGAGAGAAGAATATCCAGCAGAAAGCTCTGTATGAGAGGCTTAAGAAATCAGGAGAGAAGAATGTCTACTATCTTCCGGCCGAGGGTATGATAGGGGACGACTACGAGGCCACCGTGGACGGCATCCATTTCACCGACCTCGGAATGATGCGCTACACAGAGCACATTATGCCTGTCCTTCGCAAAGCCCTCAAGGCTTCGAAGAGGTAGTAGCTTCAGAAAAAACAGGCTGCGGTCATTGAACTTGTCGAAATGCCCGCAGGCAAAAAGAAAAAAAGGCTGATTGCAATCAGCCTTTTTTTCTTATTATGTTCAGCCCGTCCCGGAGCGGCAGAATCACATTCTCCACCCTGGGGTCCGAAGAAACCATATCATTGAATGAAGCTATGCCCTGCGTCTGACGGTCGTGGGGCACGGGTGTCTGATAGACCTTCCCGTCCCAGAGCACATCATCCGCGACAATGACTCCTCCGCTCTCCAGCATATCCATCACAGCCTCGTAGTACTCGCAGTACTCGCGCTTGTTCGCGTCTATGAACACGAAGTCATAGCGTCTGTCTTTCAGAGACTTGAGAGTTTCCAGGGCATCGCCTATGTGAAGGCTTATGCAGTCGCGCACTCCGGCTCTCCTCCAGCCCTCCTCCATCATGGGCTGAAGCTCGTCATTCAGTTCCAGGGCATCGATATGCCCGTCCCTGCCTCCGTTCTCACCGAGCGGAAGCCCGTAGGCAAGGCAGGTCGCGGAATAGCCTGTGAACGAGCCGATTTCCAGGATTCTGCGGGCAGAGGTCAGTTTTACGAGCAGCGTGAGAAGTTCGCCCTGTACGCTGCCGCTCAGCATCCTGGGATAATTGGTCCTCAGATGAGTCTGCTTCTCAATCCATTCCAGAGCTTCGCTCTGTGGGGCGCTGTGTTCGCGCAGGTACCGGTCCAATGCAGTCTCCATATATTAAAGGTATATCAGTTTCGAGATGTTGTCCTCCGCAAAGACTTTTTCCGCAAGGGAGCGGAGCTGTCCTGCGGTAACATTTTCGATGGAGCTGCGGTTCTCGCCGTCACTGGCTATGCGTCCGAAACTCAGAAGGCTCTTTCCCATAGACAGGCAGAGGGTCTCGCCGTTGTCGGAACTTATGGCGAGCTGGCCGATAAGCTGCTTTTTTGCCGCGGCGAGCCTTCGGGAACTGATTTCGGTTTCCGCAAGTCTCTGAGTCTCACGCTGTATGGCGGCAAGGCACTTCTCCAGATTGCAGCGGTCGCAGCCCAGCGAAATGGCCATAATCCCGCTGTCGGAATACTGGGTGTAGGAACATTCCACCCCATAGACCCAGCCGTGGCGCTCACGGAGGACACTGTTCAGTATGGAATTGGACGCAGGTCCGCCCAGAAGATTCGAGAGCAGCACGGCGGTGATGCGCTTGCTCTCCTCGTAGAGCGACGGGGCCACACCGCCCATGATGGCGTTCACTTCGTGGTTGCGCTTGTTCACGGTCTTTTCGAAATGGCGTGCCTGCGGGGTGAACAGGGGGCTCGGGCTTTCCGGAGGGCAGGCGCTCTGAGGATGCGCGAAGTATTTGTCGGTCAGGGCTTTGATGTCGGCTTCGCAGCGCTCTTCGTTCACGTCTGCCACTACCGTGAAGACGATTCTTTCCGGGGTGAAGTGGCTGCGGGTGAAGCGCAGGAGCTCCTGTGAAGTGATCTTGCGGACCGAGGCGGCGGTGCCCAGGATGGAGTTTCCGAGCGGATGGCCCTCGAAGAGCATCTCCTCGAAACGGTCATAGATGTCGTCGGCGGGGGAGTCCTTGCTGGAAATGATCTCATCGATGACCACGCCCTTTTCGGTCTCGATTTCCTTTTCCGGGAAGAGGGCGTCGGTGGCCAGTTCCATCAGCAGCTTTTCCGCTTTCGGAAGGTCTTCCTTGAGAACGGTGGCGTGCAGGACTATCTCCTCCTTCGTGGTGTAGGCGTTCAGCTCGCCGCCCAGGCGGTCGAGGTAAGAGCTTATCGCAGAGGCGTTTTTCGTGGATGTCCCCTTGAAGAGGGTGTGCTCGGTGAAATGCGCTATGCCGCTGTGATACCCTTCTCCGTCACGGCTTCCGCAATGTATGCTGAGAGCGCAGTAGGCCACGGCCTTTCCGCTGCGCAGGACCGCGTACTGCAGCCCGCAATCAGTCTTTCCTGTCTTCATTCGCATTGGCCGCAAGGCCGGGAAGAATTACTTTATTCTCTTGCTGAAACTCTTGAGTTCGGAGCCGGTGAATGCCGGGGCTCCGTCTTCTTTTATGCGCTCGCGCTTGAACCAGCACAGCTCGTGGGTGGCGGCGTCGATGAGCATCTTGTAGCAGTACTGGCCGCTGACCGGGCTGGACGGGGCCACGATGAACCCCACCTGAGTGCCCTCTTCGTGCCTTTCGAAGATTTCATCCGCTTCCTCAGAGATGCAGACGCCGCTGTCCCCGGACCCTTCGCTGACTCCGGACACATCCTCGGAAGCCAGGACTATGCGGCTCACGGGGTTCTTCGAGAAGTTGGAGCTGTAGGCGGTGAGATTGCTGTAAGCGTCTTTGTCTGAAAGCATTGCGCGGGAAGTGAACTCCTGGATGATGTCTATCGCGGCAGGCAGCAGCACCAGCTCGCGCCCGCTCGGGTTCTCAGCCGATGAGAGCGGGAAGCTCACAAGGGTCATACTGACTTTGGACGGATCGGGGTCCTGCTCGCTTCCGCCTTTGACGAGCGAGAGCGCGAGTATCCCGGAGTCACCTTCCTTCGGGCTCCTGCCGCCGGTCAGAACCAGGAAATAATAGTCCGAACTGGTCTTCTGCTTCTCGAATTCCTCTATGCTGCAGAACTCGTAAGGTGATATCCTCCAGCGACTTGTGATTTCGCTCACGATGGCTGAGCTGAGAGGGTCCTCGCCGCGGAGCACCACTCTCGTGGTCTTCGTCGTGAAATCGCTTATTCTGGCCTTGCGGGTCTTGATCTGAGCCTGCGCCGCCGCGTCCGCTGTCCCCAGCAGGCTGAAACTGAGCAGCAGAGCCGCCGCAAGAGTGAAAAATCTGATAACATTCCTTTTCATATGCACATTCTCCAAATTTCTGTGGGGCGAAGTTTGCAAAAGCTGAGCCCAAATCACGCCCCGGACCTCGCAAAGTTAGTAAATTATGCTTACATTTGTGGGTTGCACAAGGATTATATTATGGCAGAACAATACATCGTATCGGCACGAAAGTACCGCCCGGATTCTTTCGGGACCCTGATCGGCCAGGACAACATAGCCCGCACCCTCAAGAATTCGATTCTGCGGGGGCAGCTCGCGCACGCATATCTCTTCTGCGGCCCGAGAGGCGTGGGCAAGACCAGCACCGCGCGCATCTTCGCGAAGATGATAAACTGCTCGAACCCGGGACCCGATATGGAGCCTTGCGGACACTGCGAGTCCTGCGAGTCCTTCGCCGAGGGCCGCTCCTACTGCATCCACGAGCTTGACGCCGCCTCGAACAACGGCGTCGATGCCATCAAGGCGCTTCTCGACCAGGTGCAGATTCCTCCGCAGGTAGGCCGCTACAGCGTATATATCATAGATGAGGTGCATATGCTTTCGCAGGCCGCGTTCAACGCCTTCCTCAAGACTCTCGAGGAACCGCCGAGCTACGCTATCTTCATCCTGGCCACGACCGAGAAGCACAAGATCATCCCGACCATCCTCAGCCGCTGCCAGACCTATGACTTCAACCGCATCAGCATCCCCGACATAGTCAGGAACCTGCGCGGCATAGCCGACAGGGAGGGCATCACCATCGATGACGAGAGCCTGCACATCATCGCGCGCAAGGCCGACGGAGCGATGCGCGACGCGCTCACCATCTTTGACCAGAGCGTCGCGTTCTGCGGCAGCGACATCCACGCCGCCGACGTGATGAGAAACCTGAACGTGCTCGACTACGAGTATGATTTCCAGCTCGTGGACGCCTTTCTGTCAGGCGATTACGCGAAGGCCCTGCTGATTTTCGACGAGGTCCTCTCGAAGGGTTTCAACGCCCAGTACTTCGTTTCCGCCCTGAGTTCGCACCTGCGTGACCTCATCGTGAGCCGCACTGCCGGACTCGAGTCGCTGCTCGACCTGCCGGAGTCCCTGCGCGAGCGCTACGCCGGGCAGTCCGCCCGCTGCAGCCTGCAGTTCCTCTACGAGGCCCTGAACCTCACCACCCAGTGCGAGGCGGCCTACCGCGCGAGCCTGAACCAGCGCCTGCACGTGGAATTCACGCTGATGAAGCTCTGTTTCATAAAGGGTGTGCCAGCTTCTCAGGCGGCGGTTCCCGCTGCTCCTGCTCCGGCTTCCGCCAATGTCTCCCCGGCAGTTTCCGCCCCAGCGCCTGCAGTTCAGCCTGCAACCCAGCCGGCTTCCGCTCCGGCGGCCGCGGCTCCTGCCCCTGCCCAGCCGGCTGAAACCCCGGCTCCGAGAAGACGCGCCGCCACGAAGGGAGCCTCCCTTTCTATGGCCGCCATCCTGACCGAAGAAAAACCGGAGAAAGAGGAAATCAGTGAAGACTCCGCCACCCGTCAGCTCCCGTCCGATGAGGAAATAAAAGCCGGATGGAGCGGACTCGCCGCGGCCTTCAAGGCGGCCTCCCCGCGTCTTGGCAGCGCTCTGGAGAATGCCGAACTGAAGATTTCAGAGGTGGACGGCATAAAGAATGTCTGCTTCACCGTGGCCAATGACGCCCAGAGGGGCTGGATCGAGCAGAACAAGCTCCGAGACCTGGAGGGACGCCTGCGCAAGGCCCTCTCCTGCAGTGCCGTGAATCTCTCCGTCAGCTCTGTCCAGTACGCCGAGAAGAAAATAATCTACACTCCTGAAGAAAAAATCCGCGATATGGCTGAGAGCAATCCCGAGGTCAAGAGTCTCATAACGGATCTCTCCCTGAATACCAAATAATTAAAGATAGAGACAATGATACTTCGCTGCGAAAATATAGTAAAGAAATATGGAGTCCGGACTGTGGTCAAGGGCGTGTCGATGCAGGTGGAGCAGGGCGAGATTGTCGGCTTCCTCGGCCCCAACGGCGCAGGCAAGACCACGAGCTTCTATATGATTACAGGCCAGATAGTTCCGAATGGCGGAAAGATTTTTCTGGACGATGAGGACATCACCGGACTGCCTATGTACAAGCGTGCCCAGAAAGGCATCGGCTACCTCCCTCAGGAGGCTTCCGTGTTCAGGAAGATGTCCGTGGAGAACAACATCCTTTCGGTTATGGAGATGACCGGGATGAGCCGCAGCGCACGTTACGAGCGTCTGGAGAGCCTCATCGACGAGTTCAACCTCTCTAAGGTCCGCAAGAGCCTCGGCATCCAGCTCTCAGGAGGTGAGCGCCGCCGCTGCGAAATCGCGCGGGCCCTCGCCATCGACCCGAAATTCATTCTTCTGGACGAGCCTTTCGCGGGAGTCGACCCTATCGCCGTGGAGGACATCCAGTACATCATCGCCAAGCTCAAGTACAAGAACATCGGCGTCATCATCACCGACCACAACGTGGGTGAGACCCTCGCCATCACCGACCGCGCCTATCTGCTCTACGAGGGTACCATCCTCCAGCAGGGGACCCCGCAGGCCCTCGCGGGCGACGAGGACGTGCGCACCAAGTACCTCGGAAGCGGCTTCGTGCTGAAGCGCTCCGTCTCAGTCGAGAGAGCCCAGAGGGAGCACGAGGAGAAAATGAGATTGGCCGCTGAAGGCAGCGGCCAATAGAAATCTATAAGTTTACGTAGTCTTTCACATCCTGGGCGGAGACGGTCTCGCCGCCGAGAATCAGCAGGCGGTCGACCACATTGTCCAGCTCGCGGATGTTGCCCGGCCAGCTCTTGGCCTGGAGCATCGCTATTGCTTCCGGCGAGAATGCCCTCGGACGCCCGTCAGCGGTGTATTTCTTCACGAAGAAGTCTATCAGCATAGGGATGTCATCCTTGCGCTCGTCCAGACTCGGCACCTTGATCACGATGACGCTCAGACGGTGATAGAGGTCCTCGCGGAAATTCCCTTTCCGGATCTCCTCGAGAAGGTTCTTGTTGGTCGCAGCGACGACGCGGACATCGACCTCGATGTCCTTGTCGCTGCCGACCCTCGAAAGTTTGCGCTCCTGGAGCACGCGCAGCACTTTCGCCTGGGCCGCCAGGCTCATATCGCCGATCTCATCGAGGAAGAGCGTGCCGCCGTCCGCCTGCTCGAACTTGCCCTTGTGCTGTTTGATGGCCGAGGTGAATGATCCCTTTTCATGTCCGAAGAGTTCACTCTCAATGAGTTCCGAAGGAATGGCCGCGCAGTTGACTTCCACGAACGGCATATCGCTTCGCTGGCTCTGGCGGTAGAGTTCCCTCGCCACAAGCTCCTTTCCGGAGCCGTTCGGACCGATGATGAGCACTCTGGCGTCGGTCGGGGCGACCTTGCCGATCATTTCGCGGATATGCTGCATCGGAGCGGATTCGCCGATCATATCGCAGGTTCCGTAGATTTTCTTCTTCAGGCTCTTCGTTTCCTTCACGAGCGTGGTCCGCTCGCCGGCGTTCTTCAGAGTGATGAGTATCCTGTTCAGGTCCAGCGGCTTCTCGATGAAGTCGAAGGCTCCCTTCTTTATACATTCCACTGCGGTGGCGATGTCCCCGTGACCGGAAATCATCACTATGGCCGCCTCATTGTCATCGGCGACAAGCTTGTCCAGAACCTCCATTCCGTCCATTCCGGGCATCTTTATGTCGCAGAAAATGACGCCGTACTTCTCTTTGTCCGCCATCTGCAGGGCTGTCTGACCGTCCTCGGCCACGTCCACTTCATATCCTTCATCGCCCAGAATCTCCTTCAGGGTGTTCCTGATGGCACGTTCGTCATCCACAACCAGAATTTTCATAATGTGTATCGTCTTTTTTGTCAGTCAAGCAAAGTTATCAAATAATGTGCAAATGTAAAAAAATGACTGAGTGATGATGAAAAAATCACTAACTTTGCCCGATTGGAAATAATGTTGCCCGCGTCCGTGCGCGGGACAGAAATAGGATTCAATATGCGAACATCTGACAGATTTTTCCGCGGAATCTTCCGCATAGTATTGATACTGACCTTCGCCGTTGCCTTCGTTACCCCGTCTGAGGCAAGGAAGAAGGCGGCACAGGAGCCGGAACGGGTCAAGTATGTCTTTTTTATGATAAGTGACGGTATGGGCATAAACCAGGCATACGGCGCGAATCTTTTCAACAGCGCTCTCGGCATCTCCGACGAGCCCCTGAATTTCACGGCTTTCCCTGTGAAGAGCATCGTTACCACCCACGCCGCCAATACTCTCGTGACGGATTCCGCCGCGGCCGGAACGGCTCTTGCCACTGGAACCAAGACCAAAATGGGATCCCTCGGAGTGGATACTGAAGGACAGCCTCTTACGGATCTCACCGAGATGGCGAAGGCGGCCGGATACGGTGCCGGAGTCATCACCAGCGTGGGCGTGAACCACGCCACTCCGGGAGCTTTCTATGCTCACGTGCAGAACCGTAACGAATATGACAGGATAGTCCGGCAGCTGGTGGAATCCCGTGTGGATTTCGCTGCAGGCGGAGGCTTCAATACCGAGAGAAAGAAACCTTACACAGGTGCGGACTATGCACAGGTCGCGCGTGATGCCGGAATGGGCGTCTATGTCGGGAAATCCGAATTCGGGAACATCGACAAGAGCCGCAGGGCGCTGCTTCTGGGCAGGCTGGATTACGATGAACTCACTCTGGCCATCGACCGCCGCAGTGAGGACGAGACCGCTCTCGCCGACTTCACTTCAGCGGCCATAGACTATCTCTATACGAATTACCCGCAGGGCTTCTTCCTTATGGTGGAAGGCGGGGATGTGGATCACGCCGCCCATAACAATGACGTAGCTACAGACTTCTACGAAATTAATGATTTCGCGGTTTCCGTGGATCTGGTTATGGATTTCTGCCGTCAGCATCCCGGTGAGGCCGTGATAGTGGTGACTGCCGACCACGACACCGGCGGACTGGCCCTCGGCGCCGGGAAATATGAGATTCATCCCGAGAGACTTGCTGGTCAGAAAGATTCCAAGAACGTTCTTACCGAAAAGTTCGACGCCCTCAGAGATTCCGGACGTGACGTGTCCTGGGAAGAGGTGCGCGATCTGCTTTCCGAAAGCCTCGGGCTGTGGAGCGAGGTGGAGGTGAGCGAGGAGCAGGAGGCACGCTTCCGTCAGCTCTATGAGGACATTTTCATCAGAAAGGAGAACGATCTCGAGAAAAACTGGTACGCGACGAATTCCCGCCTCGTGGCCGAGGCCGTGGACTGCCTGGACCGCGCCGCCGGTTTCAAATACTCGTTCTCATCCCATTCGGGCGCTCCCGTGGGACTTTTCGTGGACGGGGCGCGTGCGGATGAATTCCGTTCCTGCTCGGACAATACTGACATTCCTAAAATAATCTGTAAGATCGCAAATTATTGATACTATGAACATCCCGGACATAATCATTGCAGTGGACGGCTATTCTTCGACAGGAAAGAGCTCTTTCGCGAAGATGGTCGCCTCAGAATTTTCCTTTCTCTATCTGGACTCCGGAGCCCTGTATAGATGCGTGACTCTTTTCGCACAGGAAAACGGCTTCATCGACGCCGAAGGCCATATCGATGAGACCGGACTCAGTGATGCCATCCGTGGACTGGACCTCCGTTTCCGCTCTGTCGATGGGGATTCGAAGGCTTTTATCGGGGACCGCTGCGTGGAGAATGAAATCCGCACGATGGCTGTCTCCTCCCTGGTCAGCCCGGTATCCGCCCTGCCGTTTGTCAGGGAATTCGTGGATGAACTCCTGCACAAGGCAGGGGCCGACGGCCGCGTGATAATGGACGGCCGGGACATCGGCACCACGGTTTTCCCTGAAGCGCAGCTTAAGATCTTTATGACCGCCAGCGTGGAGGTGAGGGCCCGCCGCAGATATGCCGAGATGAAGGCCAGAGGGTCTGAAACCACTCTGGAAGAGGTGGTCAAGAATCTTATGGACCGCGACTATATGGACGCCCACCGTGAAGTTTCTCCGCTTTCCAGAGCCGGGGACGCTTTCATTATGGACAATTCAGATATGACCCTCCACGAGGAGCTGGTATGGCTCAAGGGATTGATACAGGGTAAATTCGGAATATTGGAGCAGGTATGACGGTAGAGATCGATCCGCGTTCTGGCTTCTGCGGGGGAGTGATAAGAGCCATCGACAGCGCCGAGCATTTTCTCGCGGACCATCCGGGGGAGAAGCTGTATTCGCTCGGCTCCATCGTACATAATGAAGCGGAGCTTTCCCGCCTTTCCGACGAGGGGCTGGTGCGTATCGATTCCGATGACCTCGACGAGATGGTATCCGCCGAGGGCGAAACCCTCCTCATCCGGGCCCACGGAGAGCCTCCTCAGACTTATGTCAAGGCTGCCAGGCTGAAATTCAGAGTGATAGACTGTACCTGCCCTGTAGTGCTGCGTCTGCAGAAGAGCATCAGGGAGGCCTATGAGAGAATACGGCGGGAAGACCCTTCGGGTCAGATTCTGCTTTTCGGCAAGGTCGGCCACGCCGAGGTTCTGGGGCTGGTCGGGCAGGTGAACAACGATGTGCTTGTCATCGAGAATATGAGGATGCTGGAGAGCGCCATTTCCGACGGAAAGATCCGTCCGGACGTCCCCCTGGAAGTGTTCTCCCAGACCACCAAAAGTCCGGAGGAATATGCCGCCATCTGTCACAGGCTCGTGGATTGGGCCGGCGGCAACGTGGTGGTGCACAATACTATATGCGCTCAGGTGGCCGACCGCCACAAGCGCCTTTCCGAGTTTGCGATGGCTCACGACGTGATCCTTTTCGTTTCCGGGAAGGAAAGCTCGAACGGCAATGTCCTCTGCGAACTCTGCCAGTCGGTCAATATCCGCACATATCATATCCAGACGGCTGACGACGTCCGCGAGACCTGGTTCTCCCCAGAGGACAGCGTGGGGGTCTGCGGGGCTACTTCCACCCCGAAATGGCTTCTCGAGCAGGTGGCGGCGCGGGTTCGCGCAATCAGCAGATAAACGAACTTTTAAACATTTATTGAAATATGGCTAAAATTGTAACTTTCGGTGAAATAATGCTCAGGCTTGCCACGCCGGGCCATTTACGCTACAGTCAGGCTCATTCATTTGAGGCGACTTTCGGAGGCGGAGAGGCCAATGTGGCCGTTTCGCTTGCAAACTACGGTGAGGACGCTCAGTTCGTGACCGCTCTTCCGGACAATGAAATCGCAAAGGCTTGCCTCAGCGAGCTTCGCGGTCTGGGAGTGGGAGTCGGAAACTGCATCACAAGCGGCGACAGAATGGGTATCTATTACATCGAAAAGGGCGCCGTAGCACGTCCGAGCAAGGTCATTTATGACCGTGCCCACTCTTCCATCGCCGAGATTCGTCCGGGCTCGATAGACTGGGAAAAGGTGCTTTCAGGCGCCGACTGGTTCCACTGGACCGGTATCACTCCGGCCATCAGCGCTGCCGCCGCCGCGGAATGTCTAACGGCCGTCAGGACTGCCAACCGTCTCGGTGTAAAGGTCTCCTGCGACCTGAACTTCAGGAAAAATCTCTGGAAGTACGGCAAGACGGCTTCCGAAGTTATGCCTGAACTCGTGGCCGGATGCGATGTCATCGTCGGCAACGAGGAGGATGCTGAGAAGGTTTTCGGCATCAAGCCTGAAGGATTCAACGCTGACGCGGGCGTAATCGACAGCGCCAAGTTCGAATATGTGGCGACGGAACTTATGAAGAGATTCCCTCGCGCACAGAAGGTGGCCATCACCCTGAGGGGCTCCGTGAATGCGGACCACAATACCTGGGGTGCCGTGATTTATGACGGGAAGCAGCTCTATGCCTCAAGAAGATATGACATTACCGACATCGTAGACCGCGTGGGCGGAGGCGACTCCTTCTGCGGCGGACTCATCTACGGTCTTCTCGAGTATCCGACCGATGCACAGGCTCTTGACTTCGCAGTCGCCGCGTCCTGTCTCAAGCACACCATCGAGGGCGACTATAACAGGGTGAGCGTCAAGGAAGTGGAGACTCTTATGGCGGGCAACGGCTCGGGCAGGGTATCCCGCTAACTTTTAACGAAAATTTATCTATTATGGCAAAATATAACAAGATGCAGGTTCTCGGGGCCGCAGTTTCGACCGGCCTTGTCCCTGTTTTCTACAACAGTTGCGAGCAGACCGCTAAGTCTGTGCTCAAGGCCTGCTATGACGGCGGCATCCGTGTATTCGAATTCACCAACAGAGGTGACTTCGCCCTGGAAGTGTTCTCGGCATTGGTTAAGTATGCCGCGGCAGAGCTTCCGGGGATGATTCTCGGTGCGGGTTCCGTGATTGACGCCCCTACGGCGGCGCTCTACCTGCAGAACGGCGCCAACTTCATAGTCGGTCCTCTTTTCAGCCAGGAGGTGGCGCAGATCTGCAACCGCCGCTGCGTTCCATACATCCCGGGCTGCGGCTCGGTGACCGAAGTCGGCACGGCGCAGGCCTCCGGCTGCGATGTCGTCAAGGTGTTCCCGGGCGATGTCCTCGGACCTTCGTTCGTAAAGGGAATCAAAGGCCCTATGCCGTGGACCCAGGTCCTCGTCACGGGCGGCGTGAAGCCTGAGGCCGAAAACCTCAAGGGCTGGTTCAAGGCCGGCGCGACCTGCGTGGGGATGGGCAGCAACCTTTTCCCTAAGGATCTCGTTTCGGCGGGAGACTGGAACGGAATTTCCGAACTCTGCCGCAAATCCCTTCAGATCATCGCCGAAGTCCGCGCACTGTAGATTTAATCCGAAAGATTTTTTTTGCATTAGTGAGTGCATTTCAGTAACTTTGCGCGTTCTAACGGAATTTTTTAGTTTAAAAATATATTTATGGCAACAACAGCTGATTTTAAAAACGGCCTTTACATGAAGTTCAACGACAAGCCTTGCATGATCGTGTGGTTCCAGCACGTTAAGCCTGGCAAGGGTCCCGCTTTCGTAAAGACCAAGCTTCGCAATCTTGAGAACGGCCGTATCCTTGAGAACACTTTCACCGCCGGTGCCAAGATCGAGACTATCAATGTAGAAAGACGTCCTTACCAGTTCCTCTATGCTGACGAGGACGGTTTCAACTTCATGCACGAGGAAACCTACGAGCAGATTCACCTCCCTAAGGATGTCGTTGAGAATGCGGACCTTATGAAGGAAGGCCAGCACGTGGAGATGATGTTCCACGTCGAGGAGGAGAAGTGCCTCACCTGTGAGCTCCCTACCTATGTGGAGCTTGAGGTCACCTATGCCGAGCCTGCAGTGAAGGGCAACACCGCATCCACCTCCGCTCTGAAAGAAGTCACTCTGGAGACCGGCGCCAAGATTATGGTCCCTCTCTTCATCCAGCAGGGCGAGAAGATCAGCGTGAACACCACCGACCGCAGCTACGGCCAGAGAGTCTAAGCGCACGCGATTCGTCTCACTATAAAATTGGACGGCTGAATCCTCAGCCGTCCAATTTTGTTGTTGTGTCCGCCCTTGCTGTGTCCAATAATGCGGTGTCTACCTCCCCCCCCATGCGGTACCCAAAATGTTGTGCCCAATCAGACACCGAAAAGTGCGGATAACGTTTTAAATGATCTTCTCGATGTCCTCAAGTACATCGAGAAGTGCGGAATAACGTTTTAGTGTAACTTTCATCTTCCCTCGACAATTTTTCACATTGCGCCTGTTTCGGATCTCCTAATGGAGCGCAGCCTGCTGCGCCCCCAGGGGGTCCGGGGGAAACGTCCCCCGGTGAATAGACAGCTGTGACCGCGCACAGCGCGGTCCGGGGGAAACGTCCCCCGGTGAATAGAAGCGAAATTGCGCGAAGCGCAGCCTGCTGCGCCGCTACTGGATTCTCTCGATTTTGATCTGCTGGATGAGGTAGTCGCTGCCTTTGCTGCGGACGAAGATGGTGATGTTGAAATTCTCGCCGCCGGCGTTGAGGATACCCAGGGCGTATTTCATGTTGGGGCGCCCGGCCTTGTGGGATATTTCGAAGGAACGTGGAGTGTAATTCTCGAAGAATGACTTCATTATCAGCTTCGCCTGATTCTTGCTGCAGTTGCTCAGCGGCGAAATGACGGATATCTCGAGATTGTCCGCAAACCAGGCGGAAAGACTCTCCGCGTCACCGTGAACTATATACTTCGCGATGGGGACGAAAACATCCCTGCCATCATCCTGCGCCTGTACGCTCACGCAGGAAAACAGACAGAACAAGCCGAGAATTATTCTCCAAAGATACTTCATAACAGGCTCGATTATTGCAAATATCACGCCACGCCGGACGCCCCCGCGACGGGTAAAGGAAAGCGGGAAAGTGCCCACCGGACGCTCCCGCGACGGGCAAAAGAAAGCGGGAAAGGTGCCCGGCGGGCGGTTTTGCCAGGGGCAAATGAGGCGGGAACAGTGTGCCTGCCTGAGGAAGAGTTCCCGTTTCAATACTGCTTCCCGGCACCGTTATTCGAAACGATTACTTATATTTGTAATCCGTATGGGTTCAGGAAAGTTCAAATGGAGAGACTATCTGAGCTGGGGTCTTCTGGCCCTCAGCGTGGTTTTCCTGTTCTTCGCGGTGCTCGTGGTGGGAAATCCCGGAGACACGGACTCCGCGGCCTCCAGACTGGAGCGCAGACTGGAAAAGCGGATGAGAATCCTGGACGGCTATGCCCGCCAGTCCCTCGAGGAAAATGCCGACAAGTGGCTTGACCTGAGCGAACTGCCCCCGGATATGGTGGTCTATCGCTATGTGAATGACACCCTCAAGTCCTGGAGCAATTCCTTTACGGTATCCAACGATGACATTACGCTGCGCATAGTCTTTCCGCGTCTGACGAACCCTATGGTGAATCTGACTTCTCCGCTCAGTTATGTGACCGAGAAGACCTCGTTCGCGAACCTCGGCCAGAAATGGTACCTGGTCAAGGCTCTCTACAAGGATGACGTGGAAGTGATTGCGGGCCTGGAAGTAATGAACTCACTGGACCTCAGGTCCTCTAACAATGTCAACCCCCGCCTTCATCTCAGCGATGAATTCTCCCTGAAGACCCTGGACACCAGCTGCGGCTCCGCCGTCACCGTGGACGGAATCCCACAGTTCAAGATACTGAACTACTCCCTGAAGCGCTCCACCCCTGCGGACTCGATGATGGTCTGGATATCGCTTCTGCTTTTCCTGCTGTCCCTTCTGGTATTCCTCTCGGCGCACAGAAACCTGAGGTGCTTCCGGGCGGTCACCCTCGCATTGGCAGCTGTGCTGCTCTGGATGTATCTCTGGGGCGATGCCGTCCAGACGAGCGCACACATCTTCTCGCCTACGCTGTATGCCGACGGAGCGGTATTCTACTCGCTCGGAGCGGTTCTCGTGCTGAACCTGGCGGTGCTTTCGCTGGTCATCTGCGTCTATCTGGTGCGTCACGAAGTGTATCGCAAGCTGCTCGCCTGCAGGAACCGGCGCCGTGCGAACGCCGTCGCTGTCGCGGTGACAGGCCTTGCGCTCGCCGCAATATTGGCCTACGGCCACCTGACATTCTGCAGCATCGTGAACAACTCCAGCATCACGCTCGAGCTTTACAAGGTCAGTAGCCTGAGTCTGTTCACTCTCGTGGTCTATCTTTCCTTCATCACCCTGCTGGTGAGCGTGATGCTGCTGCTTCAGATGCTGCGGCCTTGCGTGAAACGTCTGACCGGGCTGCGCTACAACGCCTTCTCCATAACGGGACGCACGATAATAGCCGCCTGCGCGGGCCTGTATTTCGTGCTTGCATCCTCGATTCTGGGCTTCCGCAAGGAGCAGAACAACGCCGAACTCTGGGCGGGAAGGCTTTCCGTGGACCGGGACATCTCCCTGGAACTCAGGCTCCGGCAGGTGGAGAACCCGATTGCGAACGACGCTATCATCTCGGCGCTCTCGGCTCTTCCGAATGCGGCTTCCGTAGTGTTCAACAGAGTGGTGGACAGCTATATGTACACCATTTCGCAGGACTATGACATCTCTATAATGCTGTTCGACAGCGAGACGAAGGACCCGTCGGTGCTGAATTTCTTCAACGAGCGCGTGCGCAAGGGAACGCCGATCACGGACAGCTCCCATTTTATGTACACCACGACCGTTTCCGGAATGGCGAGATATACGGGACTCTTCACATACATCAGCCAGCAATACGGACTCAACTATATGCTGCTGAGCGTGGAGCCGAAGTCGAACAGGGACTATCGCGGCTATTCCACACTCCTGGGAATGAGCAGCCCGGGCAAGGTCATAATGCCTTCAGCCTATTCCTATGCCCGCTACAAGGACGGCAAGATCATAAGCTACAAGGGCAGTTTCGCCTATCCGACCCTTGTTTCGGAGTCGCTGCGCGACCATCTCGAGAACTCCGGGGACTATTTCCTCGAGGATGGCTACACCCATTTCGTGACGCGCATCGACGACGGGGAGTTCGTGCTCGTGTCCCGCCCGAGGACACCTCTGTCGAATTTCATAGTGGCTGTGGTCGTGCTGGCTCTGGCGGCATTCATAACCCTTTCTGTGGCAGCCCTTACCAAACGCCGCCGCAAGGAGTACGAGAACAGTTATTTCCGCTCCAGCATCTCGACGATGCTTATGGTCTCCCTCATCCTGACGCTTGTCGTGATGGCAGTGGTGAGCGTGGTGTTCGTGTTCCAGCGCAATGACGCGAACAAGACCGAGATGATGTCCGAAAAGATCACGTCCATCACGTCCCTGATGGGGGATGTCTGCCGCTATGTGTCTGATTATCGGGATCTTGATTCGAAGGAACTCACTGCGGTGACGGAGAATGTCGCGAGGACCTCGAAATCCGACATCACCCTCTACTCTCCGAGCGGCAAGGTGTTCCGCACGACGGCGTCCGAGGTTTATGACAGGATGATTCTGAGCGACCGCATCAATCCGGAGGCCTACTATGCCATAGTCTATGACCATATGCGCTACAGCATCCGGCACGACCGCATAGGCGGCCAGAGGTACTATGCGCTCTATGCCCCGCTGATGAACGATGCAGGAGACATCGTGGCCATCATCTGCACTCCTTATATCGAGGAGAATTATGATTTCGAGATGGAGGCCGCCCTGCATTCGGTGACCATCCTCTCCGTTTTCCTGATTCTGCTGCTCCTAACCCGCTTTATGGTGACGGCGATGCTGGACAAGATGTTCCGGCCGCTCACGGAGATGGGCAAGAGGATGAATTCGACGGACGTGGACAGTCTGGAGTACATCCAGTACGACCGCGAGGATGAAATCTCCACGCTCGTAAAGGCCTATAACATAATGGTCAGCGATCTCAAGGAGAGTACACGCCAGCTGGCCCAGGCGGAGCGCGACAAGGCCTGGAGCTCGATGGCCCGTCAGGTGGCGCACGAGATCAAGAATCCGCTCACTCCGATGAAGCTGCAGATACAGAGGATCATACGTATGAAAGACCGCCAGCTTCCGGGCTGGGAGGACAAGTTCGACGAGGCGGCGAAGATAGTGCTCGACCATATCGACATCCTGACTGACACGGCCAACGAGTTCTCGACTTTCGCGAAGCTCTACAGCGAGGAGCCTACGAAGATCAATCTCGATGCGCTGATCCAGGAGGAAATCGCGATGTTCGACAACAAGGAGAACATAACGTTCTCATATATGGGTCTTTCCGATGTCACCGTGATGGGGCCGAAGCCTCAGCTGACCCGCGTGTTCGTGAATCTGCTCTCGAATTCGATCCAGGCCATCGAGATGAAGCAGCAGGAGGCGGCAGAAAAGGGCCTCGAGCCGGAGCAGGGCCGCATTCTCGTGTCCCTGAGGCATTCCACAAGCGGCGAGGGCTATTATGACATCGTCTTCGAGGACAACGGTCCGGGCGTGAGCAGCGAGAACACTTCGAAGCTCTTCACTCCGAATTTCACGACAAAGAGCAGCGGTACGGGCCTGGGACTCGCCATCTCGCGCAGCATCATCGAGAAGTGCGACGGCGAAATCTCGTACAGCAGGTCCTTCGCTCTGGAAGGTGCGTGCTTCACGATAAAGTATCCTATTGGACGCTAGAAGCGTCCAATATATTCCCAGCGCTGCGCGCTGTCTATCCACCGGGGGACGTATCCCCCGGGCCCCCTGGGTCGCTCCGCTCCTTAGGAGCTTCGAATTAAGAGAGAGGCAGTGCTACGATTGCTTCGAATCAGGTTGTGGAAGTGCTTCGAGGACTTCGCAGTCGAGGCGGCCGTCGGAGAAGAGGAGGCGGATGCGGTCGCCTTTGCGGATGTCCTTCACGCTTTTCAGCACGCGGCCCTGCGCATCGGCGGGCAGGACATAGCCGCGCGAAAGGATGTTGCGCGGGTCGGCGGACTTTATGCGGGCGGCGAGCACGTCCAGCCGCGAATTCAGAACCGCAATCTTGTTCGTGAAAGCCCTGTGAAGGCGGCTGCTGAATGAGCTGATGCGCTCATCTTCAGCCTCGTAGATGTCCAGAAAGAAATCCGCCAGAGCGGTCGGAGTCTTGAGACTCTCCCAGGCTACCATATCCGCGATGTGCCGGTCACGGTCGTGCCCGATGGCGGTCAGGACCGGCGTTGCGCAGCTGGCGATGCGGTGGCAGAGGCCGTAGTCGTCGAAACAGTCGAGATCCAGGTTCGATCCGCCTCCGCGGAGAATGAGGATGGCGTCGAACCCCTCCGGGTCGCTCTCTATCCGGTCCAGGGCATCGACGATGGATGAAGGCGAATTCACACCCTGCATCACGGCGTCGAAAAGCTCTGTCTGCAGCACGAAACCGTAATCGTTTTCGTGCAGATGCCTGCAGAAATCCCCGTAGCCGGCGGCCCCTTCGGCCGAGACTACGGCCAGACGGTAAGGCAGTTCCGGGATGCTGAGCCTGCGCTGGGCATCCATCAGGCCGTCAGCCTCCAGCCGGGCGATGCACTCCCTGCGGAGCCTCTCCTTTTCCCCCAGCGTGAACTGCGGATCCAGGTCATCCACCACAAGGCTCAGCCCGTAGACCTCGCTGAAATTGACTGCTGCGTGGAGCAGCAGTCCGATGCCAGCCCTCAGAGTGGAACCGGTCGCCTCGCGGAAATAGCTCTCGAGAGTGTAGTACTTCGACCTCCAGATCACGGCTCTCGCCTTGGCCACAATGCCCTGCGGACCGCTCTGGCAGAGCTCGAGATAGCAGTGCCCGCCCTTGACGGAAACGGAGCTCAGCTCCGCGCGCACCCAGACGGCTTCGGTGAACGTGTCCTCCAGACAGCAGCGGATGCCGCTCTGGAGAGTGAGAAGGTCGATGTATTCTTTTTCCATAGACTGCACTTCTTATAGTTTGACAAATCTACCGAAATATCTCGAAAAAACGCTATCTTTGCAGCCGATTTAGGAGGACCCCAATGAAGATTACAGACGCCCGTTTCGCCGGCAGCAGCACCAGAGTCTCGCAGAAGCCTGCACTGAGACTGCCTGAATTCGCTTTCATCGGACGCTCGAACGTCGGCAAGTCCTCGCTTATCAATATGCTGTGCTGCCGCAGGGGTCTCGCGATGACCTCCTCCACGCCCGGAAAGACCAAACTGGTGAACCACTTCCTCATCGACGGGGAATGGTATCTGGTAGATCTCCCGGGTTACGGCTACGCCAAACTTCCCCAGAAGGCTCGCGACGAGCTCCGCCGGGTCGTGCAGGACTACATCTTCAATTCCGAAGAGCTCCAGATGCTCTTCGTGCTTGTGGATTCGCGTCACGACATCGGCAGGATAGATCTGGACTTCATCGCCGAACTCGGTGAGAACGGGATTCCGTTCGGAATCATCTTCACCAAGTGCGACAAGTCGGGACCGAACGTGCTGGCCGCTCAGATAGAAAAGGACTGTCAGATACTGCTTCAGGACTGGGAGGAGCTTCCGCCGATGTTCCGCAGCTCATCGGAGTCGGGGATGGGGAGAGAGGAGATACTGGATTATATAGATACCGTCTTATCCAAAAATATATGAACAAACACAGAATGGAATTGTTTGCCTGCAGAGCATCGCGCGGCTTCGCAGACAAGGTAGTAGAGGCTTTGAACAAAGTCCGTCCAGAGTGGGAGCCTGAGATACATCTCGGACTTTCTGATGTTTTACAATTCAGCGATGGCGAGTTCCAGCCTGCTTTCATCGAAAGCGTGCGCGGCGCCAACGTGTTCATCCTTCAGGCCACTTTCCCGCCGGCGGAGAATCTTATGGAGCTTCTGCTCACCATCGATGCCGCCAAGAGAGCTTCCGCCGACACCGTCATCGCAGTCATCCCTTATTTCGGATGGGCGAGACAGGACCGCAAGGACAAACCGCGTGTCTCCATCGGAGCCAAGCTCGTGGCGAATCTGCTCGTGGCTGCCGGCGCTGACCGCGTAATGACCTGCGACCTCCACGCTGACCAGATCCAGGGTTTCTTCGATGTCCCTGTCGATCACCTGTGTGCAAGCAAGGTATTCATTCCTTACATTCAGAGCCTCAATATCGAGAACCTTTCCATCGCCGCTCCGGATATGGGCGGTGCCAAGCGTGCCCAGACTTATGCCAAGCATCTCGCCTGCCCTGTGATCATCTGCCACAAGTCCCGCGAGAAGGCCAATGTGGTGGCTTCCATCACCGCCATCGGCGAGGTCAAGGACCGCAACATCATCATCGTCGATGATATGATAGATACAGCCGGAACCCTTACCAAGGCTGCCGACGTGCTCATCCAGATGGGCGCGAGAAGCGTGAGCGCCTGCGCCACCCACGGCATCCTCTCGGGCAAGGCTTATGAAAACATAAACAAATCCCAGCTCAAGAGCGTGATGATTACGGATACCATTCCTCTCACCACCGATCCGTCTGTGGATACGAGCAAGATTAAAGTCATCTCAATGGCCGGAGTCTTCGCCTCCATCATAAACAAGGTTCAGAACTACGAACCTATCAGCACCGAATTCGTACATTAGTAGGATTATGCTGGTATTTGCTGTCGCGGTTGTCCTTGTGGGCCTCGGGGTCTTCGGAATGTGCTTCAACATCATATTCCGCAAGGACGGCAAGTTTCCCGAGT
>CAVCRS010000005.1:0-61623 GCA_963604635.1 Faecalibacillus sp. | reverse complement strand
ACCCTTGATTCTGGCTTTCTACAAATATTTATACCCACAGATTTGCAGGTGAGCCAATTTAATTTGTAATATGCTTAGAGGAATTGTTATTCTAAAATGCCCCGTCTGCGGCACCGTATTCCCTGGACTTGACATCGAGTGGCAAGAAGACAGGCGAGGATGGCGGTCAGGATACTACATAATTGCCCTACTCCGCCACCTGCCAGGAGGAGAGGGTGCGGGTCTGAGTGGAGATGTTCACTCCGACCTTGACGAGTTTTCTGTCGGTTCCGCCATTGACGGGCCCGTCCGCAAACTTGTACGGAATCAGATAGCCTTTCTCATCTATCTGCTTCAGAGCGTCCTCCGCCGAGCCATCCACCTTGAACTCAAAGACATATACGGCATCTTTAGTCCAGCAGACCGCGTCGGCGCGGCCAATTGCGGATTTCACTTCAGCCTGGGTATAGTAACCCAACAGCGAGAAAATCAAGTAGATAATAGTCTGGAAATGCTTCTCGGACTTGTTCTCAAGGTCGTATGGAATACTTGCCAAAAAAGACTTCATCCGATTAAGAGCGCCATCGATATCATTATTTTTCAAGGCTTTATTGAACTGAATTATGAATGATGCACTCATTCCCTCACGGCTTTTGTAGTTTGCCAGCAAGCCCTTGAGAAAGCCACGTCTGACTTCCTTGTTCGGATAGCCAAGAGTGTATGATTCATCTTCAGAGTTATAATCCTTGATGGTCAGATAGCCTGCCTGATAAAGCAATGGCAACGGACTGTCAGTTACTTCAGGGGATATATCGAAGTCACTCTGCGAAATTTCATTCATCTGATCAAGTTGCGTCTCGTCAATCGGATACTGTCCAAGTCTCTCTATCAAAAAAGTCGGAGTCGCGCTTTCAAACCAATAGTCCCTGAATTCACAAGTAGCCAAGGCCTTTATCAGACTGAACGGATTGTAGATATCCTCGGACTTATCACAAAAATGATATCCGTCATAGTTTTCTTTCAGTTTTCGCAAAACCTCATCAATGCTTATATTCAGTCCATCTGCCAACTGTCCTACCGCAGTCATCATCTGAGTTTCAATCTCTTTCCGGGTAATGCCGCAAACAGCAGAATACTCTGGCAGCATCGAGATATTCATCAGATTGTTCAGTTCACTGAATATGCTAAGCTGGGCAAACTTGGTGATACCAGTTATGAACACGAATCTCAAATAAGGGTCAAGGCTCTTTATCGGGCTATAGAAATTCCTCATTATCTGCCGCATGGGCACGAGCTTTGTCTGATTGTTCATAACGTCAAGCAGTGGAGCATCGTATTCATCGATGATTATCACCGCCTTTTCGCCGGTCTGCTCCACGGCCACTTTTATGAGCCGTTCGAAACGGGCATTCACATCATCCTCAGAGATGCCGGTAACTTTTCCATACTCCTTTTCATACCCGTCAAGCTTGTACCCAAGGTTGCGAAGCAGCTGTTCTTCATTAAGATGCTTCGCCGTGGACATATCGAAATGAAACACCGGATGTCGGGCCCAGTCATCATTCAGTTCTCCCGCCTTCAGCCCCCGGAAGAGTTCCTTCTCTCCCGCGAAATAACTGTGGAAAGTAGATGAAAGCAAGGACTTTCCGAACCTCCGCGGCCGGCTGAGGAATACATACTTATAGCTTTCTGCCAAGTCGTGCACAATACCCGTCTTGTCGATGTAGAGATATCCCCCTTCGACAATTTCCCTGAATGTCTGTATCCCGATCGGATACCTTATCCTCTTTGCCTCCATAGCCGTATTCTTTTTGTCCAACGCCAAAGATAACAATTATTTTCTATTAAGTTGCGCTTGGCCAATTATGCAGAAACTCTCCACATCTGCCCTCATCATGACACTTATTTAATTTCACAATGTCTCTTGTCATTTTGCTCGCCAACTGTCGATGCATCCCGAAGCGGGCGAGAAATTCATCGCAATCCTGAATACATTGTCCGACTCCCCGGCAAAGGACGGCGCAACATTCTCAATGCTGGCCAAGGCCTCATCTACGCTTGAATCGAATTCGATGTCAAGGAGATACCTGTATCCGGCAGCATCTACGAACAGGTTGAGCCTCTTATCCCTCTCTATCCACTCGACCTTCGCATGTCTCCCGACCAGTTCGAATATTATATACATCGCGTTCCTGAACTCCATCAGGCAAGTTTCTGTATTCTTATAAGCGTGGTCAGCGAACACCCTCTTTACATTGCCCATAAACCTGCCGATTTCTCCCATGCACAGGTCAGAACCCCAGACCCAAAACACATGACTCCCTTCGGGCAGATAGTAATCCAGCAGGAAATTGAGAAATCCTATCTTGACACAGATGTTCGGGTAGTCAAGAGTGTATTTCCTGAACCGGTCATCATACCCATTCAGCGTCAGGTAACCGTTCTGGTAGAGAAGCGATTTGTAATCTATACATTGGGGGTCAAGCAGAACGAGGGCCGATTCCCGGCATCTCAATCCCGGCAGGCTGGCCAAGTTGACGGACTCCTTTTTCATGAGCTTCGCAAGAAACGGAGTCATGCTAACCGCAGACCAGTGGCTGTGAAAAGCTTTTTCTTTGAACACTCTGAGAAGGCTGGACGGGTCGTAAGTCTCTTCGGAGCCGGCGCTGAAGTGGTACCCTCCGTAGTATTCCGACAGCTTCCTGTAACATTCGTCTTCGCCCATGCCCGCGGCAGCCGCGAGCTCCCTGACGCTTTCGGAGAAATACAGCTTCAGCTCCTTCGCGTCAACTCCGCACAGGTTGTTCCACTCGTAATCCATGGAGATGTCGACGAGGTTGTTGAATCCGCTGAAGGGGCTGCCGTTCACGACCCTGCTCACACTTGTAAAGAATGCGAATCTGATGAATTCGCCCTGCGCTTTCGTTACCGAATAGAACGCATCGAGCGTTTCGCGGAACTCTTCGCACTGTTTCGCGTTGCCGACGGTGTCGATTACCGGCTTGAAGCATTCATCGACAAGAATCACGACTCTCCGTCCGGTCTTTCTGTAAGCCGCTCTTATTAATTCCCTGAAACGGAGCTCCGGGGAATCCGTGCGCGGCTTGACGCCGTACTCATCCTCCCACCGCGTGAGCGTGTAATTAAGCGTTTCGAGGAGAGAATCGGGCCTGTGGTATGCTCCCGTGAGGTCCATGTGGAGCACCGGATATTCAAGCCAGGCCTTCTCCAGATTATATATGGCAAGGCCTTCGAACAGGCTCTTCTTTCCCCTGAAGTACGCGTCGATAGTGGAGATGAGCAAACTCTTCCCGAACGGTCTCTGGCGCTGGAGGAAGTAGCAGCCGTAGCCTCTGGTGAGCCTGTATATCAGTTCCGTCTTGTCGACATAGAGATATTTTTCTTCGATAATCTTGTCAAATGTCTGTATCCCGATCGGGTACCTTATCTTCTTTGCCTCCATAGCCTATCCTTTTTGTCCCATGCCAAACACTTATTTTCTATTTAACGATTGTGGGCAAGATCTTTAAATCCCCCTCAGGGAGAAAGCATCATCGTAGCTTAGGATGGAGTCATCCTTTCCTATACAGTGCTGCCAGGCCGGCTCCTCGTGGCTGATTGAGGACAATTCTGCTGAATTACAGTTCTTGAATTTAGTCTGCACCGCATCCAGTATCCTCAGCTCCGCGTCCGAAAAAACCTGAAGGTCAGGTTTTTCGAGCGAAATAAGCTGCTGTCCCACTACCATGCCATTGGTTACCGCCATAGCCTGCTCTACGCCGTCAATCAAACCGTAGACCCTATCCCATCTGAGGGGCACCGGGCCATATTGTATCGCCTTGTATACCAGACCGCTGATAGACATCGCCCGTTTTCTGTAAGACAGAAAATCGGCATAGAACAGCAATTTGTTCATTTTGGTATTGAATACAGCAGAATCATTGTTGTGAATGAAGTAAAGCAGCATTGCCTTCAGCCTCTTCAGACTCTGCGGGGCAAAGCCATTCATTTCGCAACGGCCATAGCCCGAATATACAAGTCCCCGGATGACGCCAGCCTCCGAAGAGTCCTCAGACTCTTCAACATGCTTCATAATGGTTTTGTACTCTTTGTCACCCAACTGGTTACGAGCATTATTTACAAACACTTCAAATACAGAAGCATTCCGGATGGATGCGAGCAGTTTACCATTGGTTTCGCTTGGCATATCGCCGTTTTCGTAAAGCCTGTACTGATTGTCTCCAAGTCCCAGGATATCCGACATCTTAGCTGCAGACAGCACATATCTCAAACGGATGTCTCTGATTTCATCAGGGAATGGTATTCCATACTTTACTCTATACCGGTTGTAGACCTGAGCCAGGTTCAGGTCATCCAATTCATCGGCAGTAAAATGCTCGCGGGTGTCATCACACTCGTAATACAAATGCACGAAAGGATATTTCTCCTTTCTGTAAGTCAATTCATCAGCCTGCGCCTTCAAAGTCGCACTGCCTCCTGTAAACGGGCTTTTCATTTCCTTGCCATCAAACCTCTCCACATCTTCCTTCATCGACACGCATCTTCAATCACTCGATACAAATATATGAATAAGTTGGATAATTATCAATAATCGCAGTAACATTAAACGAATAGATTGAAGTCTCTAATTTTTCCGAATATGCCACTGCATTTGGTTGAAAAAACGGGGCGATTTTAAACCAAATGGCCAAATTCATGAGTTTGGTTGAAAAAACTGGCGATTTTTGGACCAAATGGCCAAGTACATTTTCCACAGATCTAAAACGGATGAGCACTGCGTGATGATTCGGTCCTTTTGAACGACTTGTAAAAATTGACGGAAATCCGGGTAATCGATTCTCCGTTCCTTTAAGCTTTCCGATGCCGGATATCGGCAATAATAGGCCTTTGACAACAATGAACCGGTTTTGAACCTGCCCTTCCCTTTTCGATTGTGTATCTTTGTGTGATATTATAACGTTTTACCGGACACGATACAGTACAACACCTGACAGAATTTGACTTGTGATATGTTAAGAGGAATAGTTACTATCAAATGCCCCGCCTGCGGCACAATATTTCAGGGACCTGACATCGAATGGCAAGCCACTGCCCTTTCCGCCCCAGTCCGCTGCCCTCACTGCGGGCACTCCTGCAACCCCGGGACCGACCGCGCCGGCATTATCGACCGCATAATACTCAGGAGGAAACAGAATTCCGCCAAATGCACAAGCGATAATTCTGCGGCATTCTTCCAGCCGTGGGTTGGCTGCAACTATAACTCCGGAAGCATTTTCGGCAGACGTATAATGGTGCTCGGAGAAAGTCATTACTGTGGCGAGGGCTGCAAGGACTGCGGCAGTACCACCCATAGTGAATGCCGCAATTTTACTGCGGAAGTAATCAAGTCTTACCTCGATCCGAACGCAGAACGGGAAGGCTGGATGTCCACATACCTTAAATTCGAGCGCTCGCTTGTCAACCACGAAACGAATTCGGAGGAAAGCGTCAGAATCTGGAACTCGCTTCTTTTCTACAACTACCTCCAGGTGGCAATGCAAGGGCCACGGCAGGCGGGAACCCCGGAGCAGTACAAGTCTGCGGCCGAACCGTTCTTCTCCGTCATGAATCAATACCGGCCAGAACTGCTTATAGTATGGGGCGTCCGATTATGGCACAACTTACCGTTTGCCCAGTGGGAGGAAGGACAAAGTATGGTCATTGACGGCATCGAGGTTTCTAACGGCTACTACAAGCTCAGCAACGGCCGGAAAGTCCGCGCAATTTGCGTGTACCATCCATCCTCCGGATACAGCTGGGATTATTGGTATAAAGTATTATCGGAACTATCCAAATAAACCATATCAGAATGACACAAGAAGAACATCAACAATATTTACTTTCCTTAATTCCCCAGATAACTGCTACCACAGACCCGCTTCAAGAAGAATTGGGCCCGTCGCTTAAGGATTACGAAGACAAGCAAAACCGATACGAATACGTCACAAACGCAAAAAATGCACTGACAGTCGTAACGGCGCCGGACAAATCCCAAAGACCCGGTTGCTTTCTCCATGGATTAATCGTCATTGCCTTTATCATTATATTCCTGATATCGGGAGCATCATTTGAAGTCTCATTAGTAGGCGCAATCGGCGCATCTATTATGATTTATTTCTTAAGGTTCGTTTTCTATAAAGAGCATGTCAGTGAGTATAAGAAATATATCCAGACCAAGAGCGACTACGAAAACGAACTCGTCAATCTTAAAAACGAGATGGATGATATACTCGAAGCCATCAAACCCAATATAGAGGTCAGATGCGAAGTGCTGCGTCTTGCTCTCAATAAAAATCTTGGTATTCCATATCCGAAATCCGTTATTTCTATGGAGAGCTACCCCAAAATCAAGAAATGCTATCTTAATCTTCTCAAAGAAAAAGAAGATGTGGATAACATTTCCGACCCGAATGAACAAACGACCGCTAACCGTGCATTCGTAAATGACAAATTAAGTTTTTTATATGCCCATTCACTACGGGCCACGGTATCGGATGAGGTTTATGGCGAGTTTAAGCAGCAATTCTTAAATGCCGATCCCGGAAAAATGCTTATGAGACAAGAAATCAGGGAACAGAGCAGTAAAGGGTATTGTATGATTACGAATCTCCCCAAGTACAAAGAGATGCTATACGATGATCGTTTATCGCCTATCGTCAGCCAATTCAATGCAGTCTCAAGGCGTAGGACCAGAGGGGTGTTCTTTGAAGAAAGCACGGACAAGAAAACCGCTCAGACACAAGATATGGCGAAATTATGCGAAGCGGCAAAATATGAATACGACGAATTGATGACATTGAACAAGTATCTCTCCTATGCTCTGAATTACGCCCGCGGTTGTGCATTCCGAAACATTTATCTCGCCACGGAGTTAATCAATTATGTAGTAGTCGGCTCGAATCGCGGCGGAGGATTGACCACCGCCAATGATGAGTTTAATCTGAGTGAGATAAATCAGAGTTTCAAAATTGACGTCAGCGATCTGAACATAAGTTCGGCTGCCGTGGCCATGTGCACCATCGGATATATGAGCACCACCTTTATGAACAATGCCTCCCTTACTCAATTTGCTGACAATAATCCCAAAGTAACGACCGGAATATTTGCAGTGGCCGCACTGAGCGCCGCAATCTCCCAGCATTACGAGAATATTGAAGCCAACGCTGAAGCACAGAGAAAATTGGTGGAGAACATCAGCAAGATTGCTGACGGCTATACAGAAGGTAAAGGCAACATGCTCAGAGTTCTAGAAATTATAAGCGGCATCGTAAAATGCAATGATGGATTTATGGCAGTATATGAGCCTCTTAAGAAGAGGGTGTTTGAAGAGGGCGATACCGATTTGACAAAAATGGAAATTATGCAACTTGCCGCTGCAGCAAACGAATATTCTAAAACTGCTAAAGCTCAAATACAATAAAGGATATGGGGTACGACGATTACTCACAATATGATTATGACAATCAGGGTCTTGACCCTGCATATACTCAAAACCGCCAAGGCAACTCAAGCTTTGTCCAAGATCTTTCCCTGCTGCAGAACAATGTCAACACAGGGCTGTCAATCGCTCAAGACATCGGGAGCTTTTATTCCGATTGTGTGAGAATGAATGAGCACAGGAAAGAGGTTGAGGCACTGACTCAGGAGAATCTTGTCAGAACCCTTGCAAAATACAAGACTGCAGAAAAATTCATAACTTCCTCTTTTTCTGAAAGAAATGGAGCGCTACAGAACTATTACTCGGTTCTGGATGACGCTGTCCGGAAAGGAGACCGGGAGATGATAATCTCAGCGATGGCCAATATCAGCGGCATCGTCACGACATCCCCGCTTAAAGACCTGGAGAAACTGTGCAAATCTTTCGACAACTCGCTGGACAACCTTCTCAATTTTGATTAACGGCATCCTCAGCATATGGACGACTACAATCTTACCGCAAGAAACGAATTAAAGGCGGATTCAGAATATGAACTGCTTAAAAGCATCTATTCAATAATGGACAAGTATTGTCTGGATCCGATTCTTGGATTTGTTGCCCCGGGACTGGGCGATACTGTACTGTGTGCACTGACAATTCCATTCATTTTTACCGCGATTTTCAAGTTGCGGTCATTCCCGCTTACCGTATCGATTATTTACAATGCATCTGTTGATGCTCTTATAGGTATGATACCTGTCGTTGGGGATATAGGTGATTTATTTGTGAGGTCATACAAAAAGAGTTACCAACAGATTGTCGGCTATACAGAAGGGGACCCTGAAACTATACGGCAAATTAAAGGAAATGCCGTAAAATCCTGCATACTGATTGCCATTATAGGCATCCTGATATACTTTATAATCAAGTTGATCGGTGACGTATTCACCGGGATTGTCGGTTTATTCTCATAATACTGTTTTACTATGCCACAAATTGTAACTTTCGGAAAGGAAATGCTGCGAATCAACCCGCAGAAAAACACCATCGAATATTCCACGAGCGGAGGTAGAATATGGCAGACACGGTTCTGCATGAATTCTGTCGGAACCTTCAAGGATCTTTTGGTTATGGGAACGGATATATTCGCCATTACTACAAAAGGGTTATATTGGTCTCATAACAGCGGGGCTACCTGGTTGACACGGTACAACAACTCCGGAGTTGGAGAGTTTATCTCACTTGCGACTGACGGAGTCGAGCTGATTGCGACAACGACAAAGGGATTATACGCCTCCCGTACTCAAGGGCAGACTTGGGAAAGGAGACGCTAAGATTGAGAGTCCATCACTCCCCGAACAGGTCGGTGGCCTGGCGGAAGATTTCATCGATGGCGGCCTGGTCGGAGGTGGTGGCGGAGGATTGGGAGGCTGAAGCTTGAGAGGAAGCCCCTGAGAGGGAGGCGGATGCAGAAGCAGACCGCGAAGCCGCTGACCGGGAGGCCGCAGACTTAGATGCACCGGCAGCCCCGGAAGCCGCACCTGCGGAGCGGGAAGGCGAAGGGGAAGTGACGGATTGGACGCTGTCAGGGACAGCGGCCGATGGAGAAATGGTCTCGGAAGGTGAAAAGCCCGCGGTAGGCACAGCGGACGGTGAAACGGAAGCAGGTGAAACGGTCGGGGAAGGCATAGCGGACGGCGAAGCAAGCCGCTCGGCGTCAGAGCTTTGCCACCCACGCAGGACCAGCAGCGCGGCGAGGCAGGCGAGGAGCACCGTCAAAAGCGAAGCGGCAGCGAACGATGGTTTGCGAACGAGCGCCCGCTGAACTTCAGACGCGGTCTGGAAACGCCGCGAGGGGTCACGCCGGGTGCATTTGCGCGCGATTCTGCGAAGAGACGAAGCTCGGGAAGGGAGCAGCAAACCGGACGAAGCCGGGCAGAGTCTGCCGATCACGCAGCCCAGCGAGTAGATGTCGCTGCGCAGATCCACTTCGCCGCCCGAAAGCTGCTCCGGCGAGGCGTAAACCTGCGTGCCGGCCGAACCCTTGAGCACCGAATGCGCTGGCGAATCCGACAGACCGAAGTCTATCAGCTTGACATACCCTCCGCTGTGCGTGAGCATAATGTTCGACGGCTTCAGGTCGCGATGCACCACCTGCTTCGAGTGCATATACTCCAGTGCATCGCAAATCTCACTCAATACTCTGAGCGAGAGCAATTTGCTCATTTTCTCCCTGGCCAGCAGGCTGTCCAATGTCTCGCCGTCCACCCATTCCATTTCGATGCAGTTGCCAAGCTGCGGGAGGTTCACGAAGGCGTAGTATTCGCAGATGTTCTGATGCTTCAGGCTGTACCCGATCTCGAACTCCTTGCGCAGCAGCCGCTCATAGACCGGATCGCCCATATACTTCGCTTTCAGAGACTTGTAGACTCTGAACCGCCCGTCCCTGTCGGCACGCCAGATGTCGCAGCAACTCTCGGGGTTGCCGCTTATCAGCTCGAAGATGCCGTCTGAAGAGCTCTGGGCCCGGGCAGGCGACTCGAAAAATCCGGAAGGCTCGTCCATAACAATACCCAAAGTTAGCCAACTTTTTGCTAAATTCGCACGATATACCACTGCGAATGAGCACTTTTCTCCGACATATCCTGCTCGTCACCCTGATGACGCTCTGCCTCGCGATGCCCGCCGCCGCGCAGAACGCCGACAGTTTCGACACCGCTCTGGACAAATACGAGAGCATCTGCGACCGCTGCATCGAGCTGCGCGGGCGAATCAATGCCGGAGAAAGCATCGATATGAGCGTTCTGAGCACGCTGCTTGGCGAACTCTCATCTCTTCGCGCCACGCTCTCGGGCGCCTCCGGCAATATGACCGCCGCCCAAGCCGCGCGATTCGCATCCATCCGCGAGCGCTACATCTCCGGGATGCAGACTTCGCGGCGCCGCGTGCTCACTCCCCTGCCGGGACTCCGTCCGGCCTTACGGCCAATCCTGACTTTTTCTTCACGACCCGGCTCCCTGCACGGATACCGGCCGGCTGCGGAAAATAAAAGCTCGAAGCGCCGCAGTGTAAATATCGGCATCCTGGCGAATACCGGCCTATTTCCCACCCAGTCATACGGGGCGACAGCGGTATTGACTGTGAAAGGAATGGGGGTCTATGCGCATTACCGCAGCAATTTCCGGCCTTCCGAGTCTGCCTATGACTGCAGCAATGAGGGAGTTACAGATTATGGCCATATCTGGGCTACGGGAAAAAGCCGCACAAGCCGCAGCAGCGCTTCCGCAGGCCTTGCCATCTTCCCTTCCCGCCACATAGGATTCTACGCCGGAGCCGGGGTAATGACTTATACCCTGTGCTGGGAAGATATCGCAGGAGATTGGGCGAAAGTCACTGACAGTTCATACCGGAACCTCGCCGTCGACGGCGGCATATTCCTGACATTCAGCCATTTTATGGCTTCACTGGGCGTATCCTCAGATTTCAGAGGACACAGCGATCTGCTGCTCGGTGTAGGAGTCAGATTCTAAAGGATTTTCAGATGGTTCAGGCCGTCCTGACGGCCGGCAATATAGGATGGAGTAAACTCGCCGTCGCGCAGAATCCGCAAGATGACCAGCGGACTTCCTTTGCTGAAGCTTGATACCTCGAACCGGTCCCCTTCCCTCAACTTGGAATTCAACGATGAAATCACTTCGAAGTTAAGATCGTCCAGATGCCTGAGCCTCACCAGTCTGTCAGGATTCCAGCCTATCTCCAGGACTGCCCCCGGCTCAAGGTCGCGGGCATTGATGAAATCCGTCGTAAAGAAGGATGACTGAGAGGCTTCCGAAGTCTTCAGCTCGTGACAGAAATTCTTGAAATCCTTCTGTCCCACATATCTGGAGAGAATATCCAGAGTGCTTTCGCGAGGGTTCGGAGTCATACTGACATAGCCCCACATCCGCTTCAGAGTGGAAACGGAAACATTTTCCTTTGTCTCATTTTCAATATCTTCGGAGAGCGCGGTGAAGTCACTGGATGTTGTGACTGCCTTATGGAACTTTTTCTCCACAAGGAACATCAGATAGTTGATTTCAGGTATCTGTTTTTCGGACATATCTCAATCGGTAGAATTGAATGCTAATTTACGGAAATCGGCGGACAAAAAAAAGAAGGCGGATAAATTTTCCGCCTTCTTCTGTCGGGGTACAGTGACTCGAACACTGGACCCTCTGGTCCCAAACCAGATGCGCTAGCCAACTGCGCCACACCCCGAATATTTCCCTCGAACGGGACTGCAAATGTACGCCCTTTTCTGAAATAAAACAAATTTTTCAGAAAAATCTGTCTAAAATTTATACGCGACTTTCATTTTATGGAGGAAAGATGACGCATTGTCCGGGACAGGACTGAGCCTTCGGCGCAAAGCTGTCATTTCCCGCTCCAGTAGCGTATCGTGAAGTTGAACACCACCGCGGCCTTGCCCTTGACGATGATGTCAGCTCCGGTCTGCGAGACTTTTCCGGTGACGGAAACGATCTTAATCGGCGAGAATCCCTTGATCCGCACATTGCTGAAATCCAGGATATTGCCCTGGGAATCGATGGTGAAATCCCCCTCGAAAGTCAGACCCTTGAAAGTGAGCATCGGGAAATCATACATTCCCACACTCGCCTTGTTTCCGTCCAGAGTCACGTTCAGGACCATTCCGTCACGGGTTTCCTCCTGGCCGGCCGCTGTGATGTGGGTGTGGCCGTCGAGTTTTACGGTCTTGGCCGCAGCGGCCCCGCTGCACTCCGGCAAGCTCAGCACCCGCCCGATGGATGTTTCGGCAGGCTCAGCGGCCGCAAGGCGCTCCGCTTGCATTCCAGCAGGCTCAGCGGCCGAGGCGGAAAGCGGCGCGCCGCAGAAAAGAAATCCGGATAAAAGTAAAGCTATAATTTTCATCTGTTCGAATACATTGATTCATAATACTTCTGATACTCGCCTGACGTGACATTCTCCATCCAGTCCCGGTTCTCGAGATACCATCTGACGGTCTTCTCGATACCCTCCTCGAACTGCAGGCTCGGCTCCCAGCCCAGCTCGTTTTTCAGCTTCGAGGAGTCGATGGCATAGCGCAGGTCGTGTCCGGCGCGGTCCGTCACGAAGGTTATAAGATGCAGGCTGAAGCCCTCCGGGCGGTCGAGCAGACGGTCCACCGTCTTTATCAGAACCTTGATGAGGTCAATATTCTTCCACTCGTTGAAGCCGCCGATATTGTAAGTCTCGCCCACGCGTCCCTGATGGAAAATCAGGTCGATTGCGCTGGCGTGGTCCTCCACATAGAGCCAGTCGCGCACATTCTCGCCGCGACCATAGACAGGCAGAGGCTTACGCAGGCATATATTGTTGATAAACAGCGGAATGAGCTTCTCCGGAAACTGATATGGGCCGTAATTGTTCGAGCAGTTCGTCACTATCGTCGGGAGTCCGTAAGTGTCGTGATAGGCTCTGACGAAGTGGTCCGAGGAAGCCTTCGAGGCGCTGTACGGGCTGTGAGGCTGATACCTCGTCTCCTCCGTAAAGAACTCATCTCCGAAAGGTCCGCCACCGGACTCGGAATGACCTCCTGCGGGACAGGTCAGCTCAAGCGCTCCGTAAACCTCGTCCGTAGAGATGTGATAGAAGCGGCAGCGCTTCGCATTCTCCTCAGCATCAGCGAGTCCGCCGAGGCGGCCGCTTCGCGTCCAATACTCCTTCGCCGCCTGCAGCAGCGTCAGGGTCCCTAGCACATTGGTCCTCGCAAAGCTGAACGGATCCTTTATGCTGCGGTCCACGTGGCTCTCGGCCGCGAGATGGATGACTCCGTCGATGTCATAGCGGCTGAAAATCTCGAGCACACGCTCATAGTCACAGATGTCCGCACGCTCGAAGTGATAGTTCGGAGCATTCTCTATATCCTTGAGATTCGCGAGGTTGCCCGCGTAGGTGAGTTTGTCGAGGTTCACTGTCGTGCAGTCCGGCCAGCTGTTCACAAACCGCCGCACCACGTGGCTGCCGATGAAGCCGGCACCTCCTGTTATGAGTATATTTTTCATATCATCCTGTATGCAAGTTCCACAAATGTAACGTTTTCGCAAGACAATGCAGAAAAAGTGCCCGAAAAGTTGAATTTTAGCGCAGTATTTTTAGCACTTTTGCATTTGATGGGTAAAGTTGCGAACAGAAGAATGCTGCAAAGGCTTCAGACAGACGGCAGGCTTTCCGAGGAAAAACTGATCCGGAAAGCTTCGGGCGGCGACACCTCAGCTATGAGGTGCCTGTACGATGCGCATATACGCTACCTGACAGCCGTCTGTTCACGCTACATTCCCGATGATGACGATGTAAGGGAAGTCCTGCAGGAAAGCTTCACCAGGATTCTGACTTCGCTCGGGAAATTCGAATACCGGGGAGAGAATTCCCTGAGGGCCTGGATGACCAGGATAGTGGTGAACGAGGCGCTGGGATTTCTGCGGCGGTGCTCCAAAGGGCGGACGGTCGATCTGGATGACGGGGAGGCTCCCGACATCGCTCAGGAAGAAACGGACGGGAGCCTTCACGACGTACCGATGTCAGAGATAATGAGAATGATACGCCAGCTTCCCGAAGGGTACAGGACCGTTTTCAACCTCTACGTCTTCGGAGACTTGAACCAGAATGAGATAGCGCGGATGCTCGGGATAGAGCCCAAATCGGTCTCCTCGCAGTTTTCCAGAGCGAAAGCCAGACTTTTGAAAATGATACACGATTATAAAAAAGCAAACGATATACGGTAATGAACGATACGAATCTTAAACAGAGCCTGCGCGAAAAGGCTGAAAAATACGGGATGGACGCTCCGGAGGGTCTCTGGGAGGACATCGAGCGCAAGGTGAAAGGGCGTATCTTCATCCGCCGTTTCGCCAGGATTTCCGCTGCCGCGGCCGCAGCGGCGCTGCTTGTGGGTCTGGGCATCGGCCTGATGCGCGAAGGGCCTGAAGTGGAGCCTGCCATAGCTGAGATTTCCGCCCCTGAAACCATAGAGTCAGGAATGACCTCAGATGACACTGCACTCCTTCTGGCGGAAGCCGTTCCCGAGCCAGAAGAACAAGCCCCGGCCGCAAAAGCCTCACAGCAGAAAGTCCGGCAACTCGCCGAAGTGCCCGTTTCAGAGCCGGCAGTGACGGCCGAGCCTACAGAAGAGTCTGAAGCAGAGGAAATTGCAGAAAACGAAACAGAGAACGGGATAGACGGCAAGTCCGATATTAACGGCACCGGCGGAGCATCCGACACGAACGGAACTGCCACAGAAAACAATCAGGCATCAAAGCCCTCCGTCCAGCCCGAAAGAAGCCAGCTCGCTGACAATGAATACTATAGAGATGCTTTCCGCGAGGAAAGCCAGCGCCGCCATAGCGCCGAAGGGCTTACGGTAAGGCTGCTCGCAGCCAATTCATCCAGCGTTTCGCTCGGTATGGGCAGAATGGACGCCGATTTCGCGGCGGCCCCTGCCAACGCCCTCCGGCCTGCAAACTGTCTCAGTGCAGACCCGTCCGATGATGAGAACATCATTTATTCCGCCGACAGAATCGGGAACATCCTCATAGCGAACCTGAACGAGCCGACAGCAAACGAGACTCATCACCATCAGCCCGTCACCTTCGGCGTGAGGATCGCATATCCTCTGACCGACAGGCTCGCCGTGGAAAGCGGTCTGAATTACAGCCTCCTGCGTTCCGATTTCAACTATGGCGGAACCCTCGCCTACGAAGAGAAAAAGCAGACCCTGCATTATCTGGGCATTCCGCTGAGCCTGAACTACACACTGCTGCACTTCCGCCGGCTGGACTTCATAGTTTCCGCAGGAGTGATGGGCGAAAAATGCGTTTACGGCAAAGTCCGGACGGACTATGTGATGGACGGGCGCAAGAAAGGCGAAGGCAAGACACTGTCCGTCAAGGGGCTGCAGTGGTCTTCAGGAGTCTCGGCATCACTTCAGTACAATTTCGTCCGGAACTTCGGACTCTTCCTTGAGCCGGGCCTGCGGTACCGTTTCGAGAACGGAAAGGGAGGGGAAGTCAGAAGCAGCTACACGGAAAATCCGCTGAACTTCAGCCTAGCCTTCGGTGCAAGGGTAAACCTCTAAAAATGAAAGGGATGACCGGAAGGCCATCCCTGATTATCAATATCTGAACTCGAACTCGTCGAGATAGAGCACCGTGCCGGCACCTCCGGTGAAATAGTCGCCGTAACGGCTGCCGGAAGCCACGATTACCACAACGGAAGGGCTGCGCGTGTCGCGGTAGCTGATAGGAATCTCGAACTGCTCGTAAGAGTCCATCCAGCTGTCGAACGTCAGCTCGCCATAGCCCACTATCGCAGGATCATTCTCAATATCAACGAATTGGTCTTTGGAATTGATGACGTGGAAACGTCCTTTCTCATCCGTGGACGAATTGGGATTCCTGTCCCAGTCCGCAAGTATCACCTGTATCCGTCCGCAGTCCATCTTGCCCAGCATATCCTTGTACGGGCTCTGGGCGTAATCTATTTTCACAGGCTGATAGCAATAGTAGCCGCAGAGCGACACCGGACGGTGGGTGAACGGCACTCCCCAGGCAAGGTCCGCTCCGGAGAAGCCCGTGAGGCCGCAGAACTCGCCGGTAAAGAGGTTGCCGGCGGCGAACTTCACGAGAATGAACTGGCTTGCGAGTTTCACGGCTTTCTTTCCCTCGCCCGCCACGGCCACGAAGTCCTCTTCAGGCTCGGTGGTATTCTTGCCGGTAAGGCCGGCCGTGCCCTTGTTCGATGTAGCCCACACAAGTGCCTGAGCATCAGAGGCATCCTCCGCACAAGGCATCCAGGCCTTGCTGGAAAGGGACCAGAAGTCAAAGCCCATATTGTACAGCTGCCGCCCGGATTCTTCCCCGCCGTCATCCTCCCCGTCCGTTTCAGGGGCGACGGTCGCGATGATCTTCCACTCGTAGTCGCGGTAGTTGCTGAGCGTGACGCGAAGGGTGTCGCTCAGATCGACCACACTGCCGATACCGAGCAGCGGCGAGATCGTGGAGGCATTGGCCGTATAGGCCAAATCGATGACTGTCAGACTCTTGAGCTTCGCCTCGGAGGTCCCGGCAGGCATAGTGACGGTGACGGTCCGCGCTGCCGAGCTGACGGCGGAGGACTGCTGCCCGCTCACCGCGAAACGCTCGAAGCCGGCGGGGTCCTTAGGCAGCATCATATCATTTTTCAGGCAGGCGGTCGCCGCCGCGGCGACCAATGCGAGCAGGAGCAATTTCTTCATTTCCGCTTATCTTTTCACAGGGAAGTAGTACATCATCGAGAAGCTGAGCTCCAGAAGATCAGGCTTGTAGGAGGTTCCGAAGTGGGAATATCCGCTGGTGGCGACCTGATTTTCCGTCTGGGTGTCGTGGGTGTAGCTGATGCTCAGCACGCCGACGGAAACCTCGAAGGCGAGATTGTTCGTAAGGAACGCGGCCAGACCCGGATAGACTCCCACATTAATCTTGTATCCGTCGGAATATGTGCCGTCCTTTTCGCCTTCATCGAGTCTGTAGGTCTTGTTCTGGGAGATGCCGCCGCCAAGACGCATTTCATTGAACATCGCGAAGATACGGCTCCCGAAAAGCGGAATGTAATTTCTCATCACCGCCGAGCAGGAGTAGCTCTGGCCGGAATAATAACGGTTCGAGAGGTCGAAACTGGTGTCGCTGTCGAGCTCGAACGCGGCATTGTCGAGGTCCATCGAGGTGTATGAATAGCCGAGACGGGCGCCGAAGGCGAGATTGTCCTTCACGAAGTAAAGAAATGCGGGAGAGACTCTTACGGTGGAGAGCTTCCCCTGGATTCCCGTGAGCAGGGATGCGAGATCGTAGCCCTGCGCATCATTCTGTCCGATGCTGTAATGGTTGAACGAGATGGAACTTCCGACCGTCATCATCCCTTTGGGAACGAAGAGGGCGTTCGACTTTTCGAATCCGCGGTCGAAGGCCGGGGTCTTCTGCTTCTGCGCCGCTGCCGGCAACGCCGCCAGCAGCATCATCGCCGCAATCAATGTCATTCTTTTCATAGTACACATCATTTCAGACGGCAAATTTAGGTTATTTTTTACAAACCGGGAAATGCTCATCCGAAGGCACCGGAGAATAATAAAAAAGGAGGCCGGCTGAAAAGCCGACCTCCCGGAGGGTGCGATGTGGGGCTCGAACCCACGACAACCAGAACCACAATCTGGTGCTCTACCAACTGAACTAATCGCACCGTGTATATCGCACACTTCCGTGTGTGGGATGCAAAGGTAGCAATATTTTTTCAGCCTGCAAGAGTGCGGGCCAAAAAAACTTAAAAATCAGCGCGGGTGCCGTTCACTTCATAGTAAACGGTCTGGGTATAATGCTCCTTTTCGGAGACATAGCTGTTATTCTCGAGCTTGAACCAGTCCCAGTCCACCCTGATATTGATGCCCTTAGAGCCGTCCGGAACGAAAGAGCTCACAGGGAAGGAAACATAAGTGGAGTATGTGGTGGCGTTGGCATTTTCCGGACTGTCATCGAAAGTCTCGCCGAAGCCGTTGTGTTTCAGATAGAAATGCAGAGTGTCGGAATTGTCCGCGGTATCGTCGAGCATCAGGCTTATGCGATGCGCCGTCGCCGAGCCCTGAAGCTTGGTAATGGTCGCATAGACATTCATATAGCCGCCGCTGAACCAGCCTGACTGCAGATTTATGCCGTCATCCCCGAACCAGTCATCGGACTGCGAGGTCCTGTTCACGGGGGTCGAAACGGTCACAGGGGCAAAATCCGTCAGACGGATGGAATAGGTATTCTCGGCATCGAGTTTTTCCAGAACATCGAAGACTATGAGGATCCTGGACTGCCCGGTATAGTCGGCTGAGGCTTCATTGCCGGTCACGACATAAGTCAGACCGTCATCGGAGATGATGTCGGAACCGCTTACCTGCCCCATAGTCATCTGATTGTACAGCAGAGCGCTGTTGGTGCTGCAGCCCGTCAGGGCCAGCATCGCCGCGAGGGCGATGAAAAGGAACTTTTTCATGTATAGCTAACTTCTTTTCTGTGTTTTCTTTCCGCTCGGATGGCAGATGATCTGAATGTCGACCGAATCGACTTTGTAACCCCTGAACCGGCGGTCCTTCAGCCGCGCCTCCACCGTCGCAATCAGCTCGTCATCAATTACATCCTTGTACTCATTGTTCACAGAATCATACAGATGGATGTGCTTGAAGGTGTTCACGTCGAAGTACATCTTGTTGTTGCCGCTCATCCTGTGCTGATACACTCCGAGCATCGCCATCTGGGTAAGTATGTTGTAAACTGACGCCACCGAAACGCCTCCGCCCTGCTCGCGGTTTATCCGCTCACACACCATATCCGCACTCGCGTGCCCCAACTCGAGCATCGCCTTGTGGACCATAAGCCTCTGCGATGTCGCCTTCAGCGAATGGCTCCTGAGGACCTGTCTGAACTCGTCCATCGGAGTCTGCTGTACTTTCCCCTGATTCTGCATACAATAATACGTAACGTGCAAAGATAGCCATTTTACATTTATCATCAAAAATTCATTATCTTTGCGTGCTTAAAACGGAAAGTATGGAACATACGAAATGCCTCATAATCGGCGCCGGCCCTGCAGGGTACACCGCCGCCATCTACGCATCCCGCGCAGCCCTCTCCCCCGTCCTCTACGAAGGCCTGGAGCCGGGCGGCCAGTTGATGACCACCACCAGAATCGAAAATTGGCCGGGCTATGAGAACGGCGTGGAAGCGGGCACGCTGATGGGAGATATGCGCAAGCAGGCGGTCCGTCTCGGCGCAGACATACGCCGCGGCAGCATCACCGCCGTGGACTTCTCCGCGAAGCCGTACAGAGTCACCGTTGACAGCGGCGAGCAGATTAGCGCAGACGCTGTCATCATAGCCACAGGCGCCTCCGCCCGCTACCTCGGTCTGCCGTCGGAGCGCAAATTCCGCGGAATGGGAGTCTCGGCCTGCGCCACCTGCGACGGATTCTTCTACCGCAAGCGCGACGTCGCGGTCGTGGGAGGCGGCGACACCGCGTGCGAAGAGGCCACCTACCTCGCAAGCCTCTGCCGCAAAGTCTATATGATAGTCCGCCGGGACGCTCTCCGGGCGTCCAATGCGATGCAGGAGCGCGTGAAGGCCTGCGCCAACATCGAGATCCTCTGGAACTGCAACACTCTCGAGGTGCTCGGAGATGATGACGGAGTGACCGGAGCGAGACTTCAGAGAAAAGATGGCGAGGTTTTTGATATCAGTGTCGACGGTTTCTTTCTGGCCATCGGGCACCACCCGAACTCCGAGCTTTTCTCAGACTGGCTGGACACTGACGCTCAAGGATATATCATCACCGAAGGCAAGGGAACGAAAACAAGCCGCGAGGGTGTTTTCGCTGCGGGCGATGTTCAGGATCCGACCTACCGTCAGGCCATAAACGCCGCGGCATCAGGCTGCAGGGCTGCTCTGGATGCGGAAAGATACCTCAAGGGAATATAGTAACGAGAAAAAAGAATAATGAAAAGAATCTTGCGTTTCAGCGCCGTGCTCTTTCTGGCGGTAAACATCTTCGCCTGCAAATCGCAGTATGAAGCTCTTCTGAACAGCACCGACTCCGATGCGAAGTATGCGGCGGCATTCGAATATTTCAACCAGGGAAAGTACAGCAAGGCCGCACAGCTCTTCGAGTCGCTGTCCACCATAACCAGCGGTACGGAAAGAGATGACACCGTGCAGTACTATTGGGGCCTAAGCAATTATAGGTCAAGGGATTACTATACAGCCGAGACCAACTTCTCGAACTTTATGATGAATTTCCCGAGAAGCCCGTTCAACGAGACCGCGATGTTCCTGCGTCTCGACTGCCTCTACCGTTCCACCCTCCGCTACGAGCTGGACCAGGTGCCTACGCACACCGCCATCACCGCCATCTCGGAGTATGTCTCCGAATACCCCAACTCCCCTTACATCGAAGTCTGCAACAATATGCTCACCGACCTCAACGAGAGACTGGACCGCAAGTCTTTCGAAGCCGCGAAGCTCTACTACAAGATGGAAGACTACAAGGCCGCCCAGGTGGCCCTGCGGAATGTCCTGAAAGAGGACTCGGACAATCTCTACCGTGAGGACGTGCTCTACTACACCGCGATGGCTTCCTACAAATACGCCGATCTCAGCGTCTATGGCAAGAAGAAGGAGCGCTATATGGTCTTCGTGGATGACTATCTGAACTTCATCGGAGAATTCCCGGAATCGAAGCACCGCAGCGAGCTGGACGGCAACTACAGCCGCGCCCGCAAGTTCCTCAGTTCCCTGACGGGCAGCGAGGCCTCGGAGGAGGAAGGAGAAGAGAATATCGAAAAATAATGAAACTATCCGCTTCGCAAGCGGAGTATTCTATATAGAATAGATTATTTAATAATGGAAAAAACAAAAAAGGTCCCTTCAAACACCATCACGAGGGACATCAAGTATCTTGCTGAGCCTACGGGCAATATCTACGAGTCAGTGGTAATCCTCTACAAGAGGGCCAACCAGATAGCTCTGGCCGAGAAGAAGGAACTCACCAAAAAGCTGGAGGACTTCAAGACCGACCACGAGAGCATGACCGAAGTTTTCGAGAACAAGGAGCAGATCGAAATCTCCAAGTACTACGAAAGGCAGCCTAAGCCGGACCTCGTAGCCATCGCTGAATTCGAGAACGGCGAACTCTTCTACAGAAGGGCGCAGGAGGACGAGGCGAAGAAGGTGGAGGAATAAACAGCTATGCTGTCCCGCCTGAGCATCAGCAATTACGTATTGATAGACTCTTTGGAAATCAGTTTTCCGGAGGGTCTAATCATTATTACGGGCCAGACCGGCGCCGGCAAGTCGATTCTGCTCGGCGCGCTGTCGCTGCTGACGGGAGCCAAAGCCGACGCGTCCCAGATAAGCGGGGGCGCCGAATCGTGCGTGGTCGAGGCGGAATTCACTCTCCCGTCGGATGACGAAAAACTGCGCGGCCTGCTTGAGGCCAATGAAGTGGAATGGAATGAGGGCGATCTGATCATCCGCCGCGTCATCCACAAGTCCGGACGTTCGCGCTCTTTCGTGAACGACAGCCCTGTGCCGCTGAGCCTGCTTTCAGAGCTCGCGGCCTCGCTAGTGGACATCCACTCCCAGCACAAGAGCCTGATACTCACGGACAAGCACTTCCAGCTGGGAGCCCTTGACCTGTATGCAAAGGACGGCGCCACACTTTCTGAATGCCGCAAGGCCTATGCAGCTCTGCGCACTCTGAATTCGGAGCTGGAAGAAGCGCAGAAGCGTTTCGAAGAGCTGTCCAGAAGCCGCCAGTACAATGAAGCTCAGTTCACCCAGCTGGAGGCTGCGAAACTTCGGGACGGGGAGCTTGAGGAACTCGAACAGGAGCAGAGGGCCCTGGCCAATGCTGAGGAAATCAAGGAGAATCTCTGCGCCGCAGAAAGCTCGCTCTCCCCTCAGGACGGCGGAGCGGAAGGAATCCCGGGAGTGAGCGAAACGCTTCGCGAAAGCGCCCGGAGACTGCAGAAGACAGCTTCTTATATCCCTGATGCACAGAGCCTTGCAGACAGGCTCGAATCATCCAGAATAGAACTTGACGATATTCTGAGCGAGATTTCTGAACTCAATTCACGCATCGACGTTTCAGCGGACCGCCTTCAGACTGTGGAGGACAGGATGTCGCTGCTTTACGAGCTGATGAAAAAGCACGGATGCCAGAACATAGCGGAGCTCATCGAAGTCCGGGACCGCTACTCTGAAGACCTGGTGGACTCCTCCACACTTGAGGAGAAAATTTCAGAGCTCCAGAAGTCAGCCGCAGAGGCTCAGAAACGATATGACACTGTAAGCCGTCAGCTCAGCGATCTGCGCAAGACGGCCGCCCGGCCGTTTGCCGCCGCAGTGGAACAGAGCCTTCAGTTCCTCGAACTGGAAAGGGCTTCTTTCCGCGTGGAAGTTTCGCAGGCCGCGCCTTCTTCCGACGGCTGTGACGGCGTATCTTTCCTCTTCTCCGCATCCGGCAAGAACCCGGTGGATGTCGCACGCTGCGCGTCCGGCGGTGAACTCTCCCGTATAATGCTCTCCCTCAAGGCGATGATGGCCGACCTCACCCAGATGCCGACTATGATTTTCGATGAAATAGACACCGGCGTTTCGGGGAGCGTAGCCGACAAGATGGGAAAGATGATCTGCGAGCTGGGAAAGAAGATGCAGGTATTCGCCATCACTCACCTGCCTCAGGTGGCGGCCAAAGGCGATGTGCATTACCTGGTCAGCAAATCCGTGGTCGAGCAGAGCGGGGAGTTCCGCTCCGGCATCACCCAGCTCGACACTCAGGGCCGCGTGATGGAGCTCGCGAGGATGCTCTCCGGCTCGGACATCACTCCCGAGGCTGTGGCCAATGCGAAAAAACTTCTCGAAACGAAATAACGGCTTTAAATAACGACAAAGGAGGGTTCCGGTGCGGGACCCTCCTTTTATCTTCTTACAGTACAATCCTTTACGAAACAATCAGGGCTACGATTTCACCCTTGACGACATCCTTTCCCTGAGCTGCAGGGACGGCGACCAGACGCCCGTCCACGGCAGGAATGAGTTCCTCCATACCGTAATAGGTCTGAACGTAGCCGCAAGGGACTCCGGCCTTGACTGCAGTGCCGACCACAGGGGCGGCGCTGGCGTCATCCACATCAATCTGCCAGAGGATCTTACCCTTTACAGGAGCCTGGACAGGCACGGCTGCAGGATATTTGTCGGTGTAGGTCTTGATGTCAAATGACGGCATCTCCACTACCGGACGGGTGACCACTATCGGGGCGCCGGCCTTCGCGCGGAAGTCCTCGAGCTCCTTACAGAAGCGCTCCTTAGCCACACCGCTGCGGAAATCACGGTACTGACGCTCGTGCATAGCCAGTTCGAAGAGTTCCTCCTGATCCGGTCCCTCATCCCAGCCCTCATCCTTCATCATCTGACGGAACTTAGGCAGCTCGTCCGGATAGTTGTCCTGAGGATTGCCGGTCTGGAATTCCAGTCCCTTGTCCTTTACGATCTGGATGATTTCCGGAGCGAGCGGTCCCGGAAGCTTTCCCATCTTGCCCAGAATCATTCCCATAGTGTCCTTGTCGATGGTGGAGAAGCGCGGCTTTCCGCTGGCAAGGTTGAAGAGATTCATAAGGGCGGTATTCTTCACATACTGGCTGAACGGGGTCACGAGCGGAGGGTAACCCAGACGCGGCCATACATACTCGACTTCATTGAAGAGCTTGACCATCAGGGTGTCCAGACTGCTGACAGGCTCGCCGTGCTGGCGCTCGGCGGCGTTTATGGCATCCTTGAAGCCCTTCAGGTCGGCCATCATCGAGCCCATCATTCCGCCCGGGAGACCGCAGCCCACGAGGAGCGAGGTCATCAGGGAGTTCGAAGGGTTTATCCAGTAGCCGAGGAAGTCGTCGATGAATTTCTGGGTGAGACGGCGCACTTCCATATAGGCGTCCATATTCAGATCCTTTACGAGGAACCCGTCGCAGCGCATCATCTCGCGTATGGTGATTACGTCCGGATGGACCTTTCCCCAGGAAAGGGGCTCCACTGCCACGTCCAGACAGTCGGCTCCTGCGCGGGCGACCTCCAGCATTGATGCCGGAGAGAATCCCGGGCCCGTATGGCCGTGATACTGCACGATGATGTGGGGATATTTCTTCTTTATGTCGTGAGTCAGTTCTGCGAGGATGTTCGGACGGCCGACGCCTGCCATATCCTTCAGGCAGATTTCATCCGCACCGTATTCCACGAGCTTGTCCACCACTCCCATATAGTATTCCACGGTGTGTACCGGGGAATAGGTTATGGAGAGGGCGGCCTGGGAGATCATTCCGGCCTTCTTGGCATACTCCACGGAGAGCCTGAGGTTGCGGTGGTCGTTCAGACCGCAGAAAGAGCGGGCTATGTCGGTGCCCTGGGCTTTCTTCACCTTGAACATAAGTTCCCGGACATCAGCCGGAACCGGATTCATACGCAGGGCGTTGAGTCCGCGTTCGAGCATATGGGTCTGAATGCCCGCCTTGTGGAAAGGAGCCGTCCAGGCACGTACTGCGAGGTTAGGGTTTTCGCCGAAGAGCAGGTTCACCTGCTCGAAGGCGCCGCCGTTGGTCTCCACGCGGTCGAAACAGCCCATATCGATGATGGCCGGAGCCACTTCCACGAGCTGGTCGCGGCGGGGAACATACTTTCCGGAAGACTGCCACATATCCCTGTAAACGAGGGAGAATTTTATCTCTTTCTTCATAATTCTGAATGATGTTTCGAATCGGACAAAGATACGCAATAATCCGGAAAGTATTTCCTGCCAGGCGGGCAAAAGAATCGCACCGGAGCGAAGATAGGCCTCCTCAGGCACAGGCTACCCTTCCGCCACTTTCGGGATTTCAGTCTCGTGACTATCCGCCATATAGACCTGCTCGTCCGCGAAACTGAAATAGCAGGTGTCGGAAACCACCACGTGATCCAGAAGACGGATGTCGAATTGGCCGGCTGCCTTCTTGAGGCGGCCGGTCATCTCTATGTCCGCCTTGCCGGGACGCGGGCTGCCGGATGGATGGTTGTGCACCAGCACGAGCACGTCGGCGTGCAGTTCGAGCGCGCGGCGGACGATCATACGGTTGTCGATGACCGTGGCGCTGGCTCCGCCGCTGCTCAGACGTTCGCTCGAGAGCGGATGGTGCGCACGGTCGAGATACATAACCCAGCACTCCTCGTGTCTGAGCCCCTTGAGCCGGGGAATCATCAGGCGGTAGATGGCTTCGGGATCCATAATCTGCGGGTAGATCCGCCCGGCATCCTCGGCGATGAGACGGCGTCCGAGCTCGAACGCCGCGAGAATGGTCACGGCCTTCGAAGGGCCTATGCCCGGATGAACCGAAAGCCGGGAGACGGATTCTCCCGCAAGCGTGGTAAGTTTGCCGTCAGCATCGCGAAGAAGCATCTGCGAGAGTTCGAGAGCACTTGCGCGGCTGCTGCCGCTGCGTAGAAGAATTGCGAGGAGCTCGCCGTCGCTCAGAGCCTGGGCGCCACGCTCCATCATCTTTTCCCTGGGCCTTTCGCTCAGGGCGATTTCATTGATTTTCATCTGGTTATAAGTTTAGCAATTAATATAAGCCGCCCTGACATTGGCCGGGACGGCCCCAAAATAGCAGCTGCGAAGCTACTGTATTTCCTTGCGGAGCCGCGCCTTCGGAATGCCGAGCTGGTCGCGGTATTTGGCGATGGTGCGGCGGGCGACCTTGTAGCCCAGAGCGTTCATCCGGTCGACGAGCTGGTCGTCGGTGAGAGGACGGTTCTTGTCCTCCGCGTTCACGGCATCGGTGAGAGCCTTCTTCAGCTCGCGCGTCGAAACCTCCTCACCCGCCTGATTCTCAAGGCCTTCCGAGAAGAAGTACTTGAGGGGGAAGATGCCGAAATGGGTCTCGATGTACTTGCTGTTCACCACGCGCGAAATCGTGGAGATGTCGAAGCCGGTGATTTCGGCTATGTCTTTGAGCACCATCGGCTTGAGATGGGCCTCGTCGCCGTCGGTGAAATATTCCTTCTGATAGTCCACTATGGCCTGCATCGTGGACATAAGCGTGTTCTGGCGCTGCTTGAGCGCCTCCACGAACCATTTCGCGGAATCGAGCTTCTGCTTCACGAAAGTCGCGGCCTCCTTCTGGGCGCGCTCGGTGGAGCCTTTCGAAGCGGCCAGCAGATCCGCATACTTGCGGTTCACCCGAAGCTCAGGGATGGAGAAACGCGGCATCGAGAGCTTGAGCTCGCCGTTCACATAGTCCAGAACGAAGTCCGGCACTATCTGCTGGGCCTGGTCGCTGTAGGAATCGTCGATCTGCCCGCCCGGAGACGGATTCAGCTTGACGATCACCCCGACGGCATCCTTGAGCTGCTCGCGGGTGATGCCCATACGGGTCATCATCTTGTCGAAGTGCTTGCTGGTGAACTCCTTGAAGTGGTCCTTGACGATTGTGACAGCATTGTCGACAGCTTCGCTCGGGCGGAATCTCTTCAGCTGCAGCAGCAGACATTCCTGAAGGTCACGCGCCCCTATCCCCGGCGGGTCGAAACTCTGGATGATGCCCAGAAGCTTCTCGACTTCCTGATAGTCAGTCTCTATCCCCTCCCTGAACGCGATGTCGTCCACGATGGAGTCGAGGTCCCTGCGCAGATACCCGTCATCGTCGATGCTGCCCACCAGGAAGCGGGCCACGGCCATCTGATGCTCGTTCAGAGGACAGAATCCCAGCTGGTCGAGCAGACTCTGGCTGAAACTCTCCTTTACGGAGAAAGTGTTGTACTCCGGCCGCTCGTCCTTGCCGTAATTGTTCACCTTGAGCTTATAGGACGGGATGTAATCGTCATCCTTGATCTCGTCCAGGGACACGTCCTTAGTCTCGCCGTCCTCATCATCTTTCTTCTCCACGGGGGTATCGTCGAGCACGGGATTGCTCTCGAGCTCGTCACGGATCCGCTGCTCCAGTTCCTGGATAGGAAGCTCGATGAGCTTTATCGTCTGGATCTGAAGCGGGGAGAGCTTCTGAGTCTGCTTTATTTCGAGACCTTGCTTGAGCATAGCTACAGGACGTTTTTAAGAGGTCGGAGCACCTGAACGGTGTCCACGATATACGAATGTTCCCTGTCCACAGGAGGATAGGCGATGGTTTCCTTTATAACGAAGGCGGAAGGATATTCCCCGCGCACTCTCTGAAGCAGCTGCATCGCCTCGGAACGGGTCCGGCAGTCGCCGACCGTCACCTTGAAGAAAGGCGCGGTGTAGCTGCGATAGACCGTGACTCCCGGATAGCTCTGGCGGAAACGGCTCACCGTCTGCTCGGAAGCGCTGCGGGCGTCCTGCTTGTTGTCGAAGAAAATGCGGACGCGATATCCGTGGATCACCTTCTCCGCATTCGCGCTGAGATGCCTGTCGAATCCTCTGCGGACCTTGTCAGGCTGCTGGACTGCGGGCTCGATGAGATCGAAGATGTCGCATCCCGCCAGCGTGGAATCCACACCGGCAGTAGGAATATATATGAGGGAGTCCACGAGCTCGTAGCCCTCCGGAACCTGCACCGGAGCGGTGTCAGTCTGCTGGGCAGAGACACCGAAACAGATCAGCAGTGCAGTGATTATGAGCAATATCCTTTTCATTTCTTCTTTTTGCTTTCAGTCTCCGCCATCGCTTCCTTTATGTCCGCGAGGCTGTAGTCGCGGATTTTGAACTTCTTCCCGAGCCCCAGGAACTTGAGCTTGACCTTCGCGTCCACATCGAGGGTCAGGTCTTCCGGTTTCCAGGCGGGAAATTTCAGAAGCTGGAGGAAAGTGGTGTTCTGGTCCAGTTCGCCGCTGAGAGCGAGGTTATAGGTCTGCTCGCACTTGCGCGAGACGTTCAATTCATCGGCTGAGAAGGTCGCGATCGGCTCGCCCTTGTGGCGGATTACTCCCTGGACGCCGGAAACGTTGAATGCGGCGGAAGGGTTGTAGATCACGAGTGCGACCACGGCATCGACGGCCCGCATCCCGCGCGGGCTGAGCGACTCGACCCTGTAGTCGTTAAGGCTGAGGTTGCGGTAGCTCGCGCAGGAAGTGAACGCTGATACTGAGAGCATCAGCGCGAGCGCCAGGAGTATGTTTCTTCTTTTCATCATACTTAACGACGCAAAGATAAGAAAAAATCCTATCTTTGCGCTGCGCTCGCCACAATGGTCGTGCCAAAGTTATTTCCGGACTGCGCCGCCGGCCGGTCCGAGGGCTTGTACATTATTAGGGTTATGAAGAAGGTTTACATCGAGACATACGGCTGCCAGATGAATGTGAACGACACCGAAGTGGTGTTCTCCATTCTGGGAAAGGCAGGATACGAAAGGACTGAGGACATCGCCGCGGCGGATGTCATCTTCGCGAACACCTGTTCGATAAGGGACAACGCGGAGCAGCGCATCTGGGGACGCATCGACCAGTTCGCCATACAGAAGCGTTCGCGCGAGGGCGTCGTGGTCGGCATCCTGGGGTGTATGGCGGAGAGGCTGAAGGACAAGCTTCTGGAAACCGGCAAGGTCGATATCGTGGCCGGGCCGGACGCGTACAGAAGCCTGCCGAAACTGCTTGACGCTGTCCTCCCGGGGCATCCGCAGATCGACGTGCTGCTCTCCCGCGAGGAGACCTACGGGGACATTTCGCCGGTCCGCATTGACCGCAACGGCGTGTCCGCGTTCATCTCGATTATGCGCGGCTGCAACAACGTATGTTCCTACTGCGTAGTGCCTTACACCCGCGGAGCCGAGCGCAGCCGTGACCCCCGCACCATCGTGCGCGAGGCCTGCGACTGCTTCGCTCAGGGCTACCGCGAAGTGACTCTGCTCGGCCAGAACGTGGATTCGTATCATTGGAAGGGGGAGGTTTCCGCGGCCGCGCCGAGCGCGTCCAATATTGACTCTCCGGCCGCTAAAGCGTCCAATCCGGAAGTAACCTTCGCGCAGCTGCTGGAGATGGTGGCGCAGATTAGTCCGCTTCTGCGCGTGCGCTTCTCCACCTCGAACCCTCAGGACTTCTCCGACGAAGTCATCCGGACGATGGCGAAATACGGCAACATCTGCAAGCACATCCATTTCCCTGTGCAGTCCGGCAGTGACCGCATCCTGGAGAAGATGCGCCGCCGCTATACGAGGGAATGGTATCTGGAGAGAGTGAAGAAGATACGCAGCGTCATACCTGACTGCGGGCTCACCACCGACGTCATCGCCGGCTTCTGCTCCGAAACCGAGCAGGACCATCAGGATACCCTCTCGCTCTTCGAGGAAGTCGGATTCGATACCGCCTTTATGTTCTACTATTCCGAAAGGCCGGGCACCATAGCCGCGAGAAATTATCCGGATGACGTTGACATTCAGACTAAAACGCGTCGCCTGAACGAAATCATCGCCCTTCAGAACCGCAAGAGTCTCGAGAGTTACCGCCGCGACATCGGCAAACGTTTCACCGTCCTGGTGGAGGGCCCGTCGAAAAAGAATCCTGACGAGCTGTGCGGCCGCGCCTCGAATAACAAGATGTGCGTCTTCCCCGACACCGTCCACAAGGTCGGCGACTATGTCGATGTCATTGTCACCGACTGCACCTCGGCCACGCTGCTCTGCCGCGTTGCCGACTAAAAGTCAGCTGTCTATTCACTGGGGGACGTATCCCCCAGACCCTCTGGCGCCATTAAGAGCTCCGAATAAGCGGATTCGGTGTGAAAAACATAGGGTTTTTCACACCGAACGCCTTTTCTGAGACCTTCGGTGTGAAAAAGGGGCCTTTTTCACACCGAATCCATTTTCTCTACCTGCCGCCGCTTCGGCTGACTCCGTAGCCGTATTGGACGGCGAAGCCGGCCGAAAGAAAAGATTACGGCTACGAAGTCAGCCGGAGCGGCGGGGAAGCAAAAGCACCGGACGGCGAAGACAGTGAGGGGAAAAGAAAGGTGGAAAAAAATGTAAGAAAAGGGAAGAAAGTGGAAAATTGTTTATATCTTTGCGACAATCGCGTGAAAGATATAAACAGTTATGGTCACATTCATTGGCAGCTATCCATCGAAACTTGATGACAAAGGGAGACTGGTTTTCCCTTCGGCATTGAAGAAAATGCTGCCTGAAGGTGGTGACATGAGGTTTGTAGTGAAGAAAGACATCTTCGCCCCCTGTCTGGAAATGTACACTTTCGAGGAGTGGCAGAGACAGTCCGAGCAAACCAGAGCCCGTCTGAATTTCTTCAATCCTGAGCACGCGAAATTCTGGAGAGAATATATGCGCGGCCGCGACCTCGTGGAACCTGACCCGAAATTCGGCCGCATCAGCATCTCCAGGGAACTGCTGGAGCAGATAGGTGTAACCAAAGATGTGGTTTTCTCGGGTAGCGACTACAAGATAGAGATTTGGGCCAAGGAGAATTTCGATGCTGCAGGCCTCTCAAATGAAGAATTCGTAGAAATAGCCGGAAAACTTCCTGAAAGCAGATAGGAGGTCCGGACCATGTCAGAATATCATATCCCCGTCCTTCTGGATGAGAGCGTAAGCGCCCTCATCACCGACCCGTCAGGACTCTACATCGACGCCACATTCGGTGGCGGCGGACATTCCGCGGAAATACTCTCCCGCCTCTCCCCCACCGGAAAACTGCTGGCTTTCGACCGCGACAGCGACGCCCTTGCGAACTGTCCGGAAGACAGCCGTTTCACATTGATACACAACAACTTCAGATTCGTCCATAATTTCGCGCTCCTGGAGGCCCACAAGGCCGCACGCGATTTCCGGGAACGCGATATGGACGACAGTCTGGAGTCGGGTATAAATAAAGACGGTGCCGCGGAGGACTATCCGCGCGGCATCGGAAATGATGCCGCGAGCGCCGGAAAGGGCGGCATAGTCGACGGGATCCTCGCCGACCTCGGGGTCTCGTCACACCAGTTCGACACCGCGGAAAGGGGCTTTTCGTTCCGTTTCGACGCCGCGCTGGATATGAGGATGAACGCTCTCGCCGAAAAGGACGCCGCCGCGGTCGTGAACGGCTACGAAGCCGCCGACCTCGAAAAAATCTTCCGCATCTACGGCGAACTGGACAATGCCCGCAAGCTCACTTCGCTGATAGTCAGCGCGAGAGCCAAAGCTCCGATAAGCACCACCTCGGAACTGAACAGCGTTCTGAGCCCGGTCCTGCCGCCTTACGCCGAGCACAAGTTCCTCGCCAAGGTCTATCAGGCCCTGAGAATCGAAGTGAACGATGAGATGCGCTCGCTCGAGAAATTCCTCGAGGGAGCAGCCGACGCCCTGAGACCCGGCGGAAGGCTCGTAGTCATCACCTACCAGTCCCTCGAGGACAGGATGGTGAAGAACTTCATCAGAAGCGGCAACATCGAGGGGAGAGTGGAACGGGATGTCTATGGCCGCTGCGACACTCCGCTGGAGGCCGTGAACCGCAAGCCGATCCTGCCTTCCGAGGCCGAGATTTCGGCCAATACGAGAGCCCGCAGCGCGAAGATGCGCATCGCGCAGAAGCTTGATGCAGAACCATTTGACGGACGGACTCCGTCCAATCCCAAAACTGACGGGAGGGCCAGGTGATGAAAGAGAGAAGAATACAGACGGAGGGCCCGGCGATGGAAGAGAGAAGAATACAGACTGAGGGCCCGGTTATGGAAGAGGAAAGATTCAGGCCGGAGGGGCTGATGATGGAAGATGGAAGGCTGAAGAACGAGGTTCCGACAGCGGAGGAGAAAGAGGAGAAGAAGAAAGCTCCCCAGACCACGGAAGGAGAAAGGAAATGGAAGATTCAGGACGTGGGGCAGCTGCTGAAAAATGCCGCAAAGGCCATTTTCAAGGGAGAGCTGCTTCTCAGACTGAACATCGGCCAGTATTTCATCCACGTGATCTGGCTGTTCTTCCTTATCGCGATGTTCATCTGGTTCAACCTCGGGGTGGACACCACCCTGGCGAAAGTCGAAAGGAACAAGCTGACTCTCAAGGAACTGGAGACACAGAACGCAAGTCTGGAATTCAGGATGAAGAGCATCAACCGCCGCTCCACACTGGAGGAGATGCTGCAGGAAATGGGCTCGCAGCTGCAGGAGCCGGAAAACGCCGCCACAATACTGAAAAAGGCGGGGACAAAGAAAGACAAGGATTAAACGCAAGAGAAACGGAGACGCAGAAACAGAATATGGCAGAGAGACGGAACATACAGAAAGAAAAGGGGCACAGCATCGGCAAGGCGCTGTACGCCTTCTATCTGCTGTTCCTCGTGATGGCTTTCGTCGTGGTCTTCAAGGTGCTGTATATCTGGGTGGGATTCAAGCCCGAACCGAAAATCCTCGAGGTGCTCACCCCCAAGAGCAACAAGACGGTCCTCTACCCTACCCGAGGAGAGATCCTCTCCTGTGACGGACGCACACTCGCCACATCTTCAGCCACTTACACTATAGCGATGGACTGCACGGTCCAGAAGGCGGAATTCAGCGAAGACAAGGAGAACGGGGCAGAGAAAGAGAAGCAGTGGAGGGAAACCGCGAGGGCCCTCTCCGAAAGGCTTCCGGAGTTCTTCCCGGAAAAGACTGCAGCCCAGTATTATGACCAGATCATTTCCGACCGCAAGAACGGCAAGAAATACAGGGTGCTCGGAAAGAAAGTGGACTATGAGACCCTTCTGAAGATAAAGCAGCTCCCGCTCTTCGAAGAGGGCCGCAACACCGGAGGTCTCATCACGGAGAGGGAGGAAGTGCGCCGCTACCCTTACGGGAAACTGGCCAGACGCACCATAGGCTTCATCCGCAGCAATACGGAGGCCAGCACCAACAACCATATTGGCCTGGAAGGCCGCTTCGACTATGTCCTGCACGGCAAGGACGGCTATGAGTATATGAAGCGCAGCGACGCCGGGGCGAGAATCCGCGACCTCGACAGCGTCTACGTCAGACCTGTGGACGGAGAAGATATCAGGACTACGCTGAATATTGATTTCCAGGACATTGCGGACAGAGCCCTCAGGGGCCAGATAGACACCAACGAGCGCATCGAAGGCGGATGTCTGGTGGTGATGGAGGTCAGCACCGGAGCCATCCGCGCTATGGTGAACCTCCGCCGCGATCCGGATACAGGGACCACCGAAGAGTCCACGAACTATGCGGTGGGACGCGCCGGAGAGCCGGGTTCGATATTCAAGCTGGCCACGCTGATGAGCCTTATGAATGACGGCTATGTGAAGTCGCTCTACGAGACGGTCCCGGCAAGGGACGGCAACGGCGGGATCGGCGTCACAAGGGAAACCGGCAAGGAAGACAGGCATATGGGGGACTATGTCAGGGAATTCCACAGCGAGGACGTCCCTATCATATACGGACTTCAGGTATCCTCGAACTACCTGTTCTCCTACCTGGTCACCCACAAATACGGCAAGGACCCGAAAAAGTTCATTGACAACCTCTATTCCTTCAAGCTGGGTCAGGCTTTCGACTTCGACCTGGACGGAATGGCCACCCCGGTACTGCCTTCTCCGGGCAGCCCTTCCTGGTCACGGTCCTCGCTCGCCACGGTAGCCTACGGCTATTCCGTGGCCGAAACGCCCCTGCATATCCTGACATTCTACAATGCCATCGCGAACAAGGGCAAGATGATGAAACCCTATCTGGTGGAGAGCATCGAGAAGGACGGAGTCGTGAAGGAGAAACGCGGTCCGAGCATCCTGAATGCGGCCGTATGCTCCAGACAGACTGCGGACACGCTCACGGCGGGACTTGTCCACGTGGTGAAGGCCGGTACGGGATCGAGAGTGAAGAATGCCAAATGCCAGGTGGCCGGAAAGACCGGAACAGCACAGATAGTGCTCGACCAGTCCGACAGCAAGACCTCGGCGGGAAGATATACTGACGAGTCGGGAAGAAAGAAGAACCAGGCGACATTCGTCTGCTTCTTCCCTGCCGAAAACCCTCAGTACAGCGCCATCTGCACGGTGTATTCCGTACTGTCGCCGGAGAGTTTCTACGGCGGCACCATCCCGGCCAAGGCCATAAGGGAGGTAGTGGACGGCATATATGCGATAGACCCGTACTGGAGGCAGGAACTGGAGCCGTCAGGCACCGTTCCGGATATGGCTCCCGCCACCGGGGCCGAGGCCGCGGAGGGAACGGTCCCGAACCTGAAGGGAATGGGACTCAGGGACGCGCTGCAGGCCATAGAGAATAACGGGCTGAAGTGCTCGTACAGCGGCGTGGGCCACGTGGCAAGCCAGAGCCCGGCCGCGGGAAAGGTATTGAAAAAAGGACAGACTGTAAGCATTACATTGAAATGAGACTTGAAGACATAATAAAAGGTACAGGAGCCACCATAGTAAACGGTACTCCGGAAATGGAGATTCCCTCCATCTGCTGCGACTCGCGGAAAGCGACCTCAGGTTCGCTTTTCATAGCCGTAAACGGCTGCAGCACAGACGGTCACAAATATATCGAGGCCGCAAGGCAGGCCGGAGCGGCGGCCGTGGTATCGGCCGACAGAAAGGCTCTGGCGCTCTGCGCAGGGAACTTCTACGACCATCCGTCGGAGAAGCTCCGTCTGGTGGGCATCACCGGAACGAACGGAAAGACCACGACAGTGACCCTGCTCTACCATCTGTTCCAGGATCTGGGTTACTGCTGCGGACTGCTCTCAACCATAGCGAATTACGTGGGGAAGAAGCGCAGCGAGACCGAAAACACGACTGCGGACCCGATCACGATAAACGCCCTGCTCGCCGAAATGGCTGAGGCGGGCTGCGAGTACTGCTTTATGGAGGTAAGCTCCATCGGTATGGTTCAGGACAGGGTGGCCGGACTGCATTTCAGCGAGGGCATCTTCTCGAATCTGACCCACGACCATCTGGACTACCACAAGACCTTCGCGGAGTACCTCAGGTGCAAGAAGCTGTTCTTCGACTCTCTTTCCGAAGATGCGGTGGCCATCACCAACATCGATGACAGAAACGGCTCCGTAATGGTTCAGAACTGCAAGGCAAGGATCGTGACCTATTCCTGCAGGAATATGGCGGACCATACGGCGAGGATTATGGAGGAGAGTTTCGACGGGATGGAGCTGAGAATCGACGGACAGGACGTCTGGACAAAACTCATCGGAGCCCACAACGCCTACAATCTGCTCGCCATCTACAGCGCCGCCGTGGAATTGGGCGCAGCCCCTCAGGAAGTCCTGGTCGCACTCAGCAGGCTCGAGTCGGCGCCGGGACGTCTGGAAACGCTGCGCGGACCGCGCGGCCTGAGCGTCATCATAGACTACGCGCACACGCCCGACGCATTGGACAACGTCCTCAGGACTCTGAAGGAGATTGCGCCGGACAAGCCTCTCGTCTGCCTCTTCGGCTGCGGAGGCGACCGCGACAGGACAAAGCGTCCGGAGATGGCGGCAATCGCCGAGAAATACGCGGACCGCATCTTCGTGACCTCCGACAACCCGAGAACCGAGAACGCCGAAGGCATATTGGATGAAATCCGCAAGGGTTTCAGCCCGAGCGGACTGGGCAAGTCGCTTTTCATCTGCGACAGGCGCGAAGCGATAAGGACTGCGCTGCTCACCGCCCCGCAGGGAGCCGCGATTCTGCTGGCCGGCAAGGGTCACGAGACCTATCAGGTCATCGGAACGCAGAAGGTGCATTTCGACGAGAGGGAAACAGTTGCGGAAAGTTTCAAAACAATGGAGAGTTAGAGTATGCTGTATCATCTGGTAGACTGGTTGACAAGAGCGGGATATGACTTCCCGGGAGCGGGTCTGATGCACTATCTGTCGTTCAGGGCTATGCTCGCGGCTGTAATCAGTATGCTCATAGCCTTCTTCGCCGGAAAGAAAATCATATGCTGGCTGCAGCGCAGGCAGATCGGGGAGAGCATCCGCGACCTGGGACTCGAAGGACAGATGCAGAAGAAGGGCACGCCGACGATGGGCGGAATCATCATCATCGTCGCGCTGCTGGGCTCGGCGCTGCTCGTATGCCGTCTGGACAGCATCTATACGCTTCTGCTGCTTCTCACCACCGTCTGGTGCGGAGCAATCGGCTTTATGGACGACTACATCAAGGTATTCAAGCACAACAAGGACGGACTCAGCGCGAAGGGCAAGCTGGCGCTTCAGTTCGCTCTGGGACTTATCATTGCACTCGCGGTGTGCCTCAGCGCGGACATCCACTCCACGCAGCTCGTGACCACGATCCCGTTCGTGAAGACACACGAGTTCGACTACTCCTGGCTGTCGCCTTTCCGCGGTCAGCTGGGCGTTTACTGCACCTGGGGCATCTATATGCTGGTGATCATCTTCATCATACTCGCGTGCTCGAACGGCACTAACCTCACGGACGGTATGGACGGACTCGCCACGGGAACTTCGGCTGTCGTGGTAATCGCGCTCGGAGTGATGGCCTGGCTGAGCAGCAACGTGCTGGATTCGGAGTACCTGAACATAATGTACATCCCCGGCACGGGAGAGGTCGCAGTGTATATGGCCGCCTTTACGGGGGCGCTGCTGGGCTTCCTCTGGTACAACACCTTCCCGGCCCAGGTCTTTATGGGCGACACGGGAAGCCTCACCATCGGAGGCATCATCGGAGTGAGCGCGGTGCTGATACACAAGGAGCTGCTCCTTCCGGTGCTCTGCGGAATCTTCCTTATGGAATCGCTTTCGGTAATCATCCAGCGCGGCTGGTTCAAGCATACCAAGAAGAAATACGGCGAGGGACGCAGAGTGTTCCTGATGGCCCCGCTGCATCACCACTATCAGAAGCAGGGCATTCCGGAACCCCGCATCGTGACGAGATTCTGGATCGTGGGGCTGCTTCTGGCCGTGGCCACGCTGGCTATGCTGAAAATCAGATAAATCGAAGGCGCGAAGATGCCGGAATATAATAAGGCAAAACTGAAGGCACGAAGGTGCCGGACATATATAATTTGGAAAACAAAATGAGCAGAATCGTAATATTGGGCGGCGGAGAAAGCGGAACGGGCGCCGCCGTATTGGCAAAGGTTAAGGGTTTCGACGTCTTCCTTTCGGACAGGGGGAAGATCGAGGAGCAGTATGCGGATATGCTCCGCAAATGGGACATACCTTTCGAGCAGGGGCAGCACACGCAGGAACTGATCCTGAGCGCCGACGAGGTGGTGAAGAGCCCGGGCATCCCGTCCACGGCTCCGATGGTCCGCGCCCTCGAGGCGCAGGGCACGCCGATCATCTCCGAGATCGAGTTCGCGGGACGCTACGACACGGCCCGCAAGATCTGCATCACCGGCAGCAACGGCAAGACCACCACGACCTCGCTCATCTACTACCTGCTCCGGCAGGCGGGCCTCAACGTGGGCCTCGGAGGCAATATCGGCAAGAGCTACGCCTATCAGGTAGCGACCGAGCACTTCGACTATTACGTACTGGAAATCAGCAGCTTCCAGCTGGACAACGTATATGATTTCCGCCCGGACATCGCCATCATCACGAACATCACGCCCGACCATCTGGACCGCTACGACCACAAGATGGAGAACTACGTGAAGGCCAAGTTCCGCATCACGAGAAACCTCCGTCCGGAGGACTGCTTCATCTTCGACTCCGATGACGCGATTACCATAGCGCAGCTCAGCCAGATCGTGCTCCAGTGCAAGATGCTCCCGTTCTCGCAGCAGCAGGAGGATCTCGAGCAGGGCGCTTACGTGAAAGATGACAAGATCGTGCTCAAATACGAGAAGAGCGAAAGCGAAATCTATCTCGAGGAGCTCGCGCTCGGTGGCAAGCACAACATATACAACTCTATGGCGGCCGCGCTTGCGGCCAAAGCGATGGATATCGACGACGAGACCATCCGTGCGGCCCTGCACAGCTTCCAGGCCATCGAGCACAGGCTCGAGCCTGTGCTCAGCGTGGGCGGAGTCCTGTATGTGAACGACTCCAAGGCCACCAATGTGGATGCCGCCTGGTATGCCCTCGAGTGCCAGACCCGTCCGGTGGTATGGATTGTGGGCGGAACCGACAAGGGCAACGACTACAGCGTGCTCGCCCCTCTCGTGAAAGACAAGGTGAAGGCCATCGTCTGTCTGGGAGTCGACAACAGAAAGATACACGAAGCCTTCGAGGGCATCGTGGGCAAGGAAAATATGGCGGATACCCTTTCAGCTGAAGAGGCTGTGAAGGAGTGCAGCCGCAGGGCTGTCTCCGGAGATGTCGTGCTGCTCAGCCCGTGCTGCGCAAGTTTCGACCTCTTCACCTGCTACGAGGACCGCGGAGACAAATTCAAGGCAGCCGTAAGGGCGCTGTAAAACACTATGGGAAAGAGCAGGAAAAACGCACTCTGGAATTTCATCGACAACCTTGCGGGAGACAAGGTCGTCTGGATGATCGTGCTTATGCTCATCCTGTCCTCCGTAGTCTGCATCTTCTCCTCCACCGCGATGATGACCACCGCCAAACTGAGCCGTACCGACATCATCGTCGATCAGCTGAAGGTGATAGTCATGGGTCTGGCCTGCATACTGTTCTGCTACCTGGTCATCCGTGACGTGAAGTGGTACAAGCGCTTCGCCCCCTGGTGCTTCCCTATTTCGCTGATCGCGCTCATCTTCGTGATGGGGCATATGAAAATCGGGGACGTCATCCAGGCCAGCCACATAAACAACGCCTGGCGAGTCATCAAGATAGGCGGCCTGCAGATCCACGTCTTCGAGTTCATCAAGGTGGGAATGATCCTGTATCTCGCCTGGGCCATAGACACTTACGAGAAGAAGGGCTTCAAACTCACGGACAAGCTCTCCGAAGTGAACCATCTGGGGTGGCTCTCCAAGCCCCTGACCAAAAGGATACTGTACATCTATTTGCCGTCCGTCATCGTGATGCTCTGCATTATGAAGAGCAGCGGCTCTGGAGGAGCGTTCATAGGTATGGTGCTGTTCGTCACAATGTTCTGCAGCGGCCTGTGGTACGGCAAGATGAAAAAGATAATACTCGGATGCGTGTGCCTTGGAGTCGCCGTGGGCGGTCTGGTAATGCTTCTGGGCTCGTTCTCCCCGAAAGAGGATGCGGGCGCGGAGAAAAGGGAATCCGGATTCTTCGAAAGGGCCGGGACCTGGGCGTCCCGAATCAAGGGTTCGGATGACGACATCGAAGTGTTTATGAATTCCCGGAAAGGAAGCCCGGAGTACTATGACGCATTGGATGCCTTCAGGCAGCCGTACAGTGCCAAGATCGCGATCCACGAAGGCGGGCTCGTCGGAAAGGGTCCGGGACAGAGCACGCAGCGCTACGTCGTGCCTGTGATGTACGAGGATTATATGTACAGCTTCATTCTGGAGGAGTACGGACTGCTCGGAGGAATCTTCGTGCTGGTGCTGTATCTGAGTCTGCTCTCGCGCGGAAGCATCATCGTGCGGAGCTGCAATGACCGCTTCGCGCAGATTCTCGTGGCGGGGCTCGTGCTTCTGATCAGCGGCCAGGCGATGATGCACATAATGGTGAACGCGCAGCTGCTGCCCCAGACGGGACAGACTCTGCCGATGATCAGCCACGGAGCGACTTCGTTCATAGCTTTCAGCATCGCGTTCGGTATCCTGCTCTCCATCAGCCGAATGGCGAAGAAGAGGATCGATGCCGAGATACGCCAGGCGGAGCCGATAATGAGTCTGAAACCGGAAATGGAAAGCAGTCTGGACGATCTGGACGCGGCGGAGGATGACATAATAGACAATATCTGACAGCCTATGGAAAAATACAGAGCATTGAGAGTCATAATAAGCGGCGGCGGCACAGGAGGACATATCTTCCCGGCCGTTTCGATTGCGGGAAAGCTGAAGGAACTGAATCCTGACACCGAGATACTTTTCGTGGGAGCGGAAGGCAGAATGGAGATGGAGAAGGTGCCTGCAGCCGGCTATAAAATAGTGGGTCTGCCTATCGCGGGCCTGCAGAGGCAGCTGACCCTGCACAACATAAAGGAGAACATCAAACTGCCGCTGAAAATCCTGTCCAGCCTCCGCAAGGCGGGGCGCCTCATCGACGGGTTCCGTCCGGACATCGCGATAGGCGTGGGCGGATACGCGAGCGCTCCCCTGCTCTGGAAAGCCACGCGCAAGGGCATTCCTGCACTGATCCAGGAGCAGAACGGCTTCGCGGGGCTGACGAACCGTCTGCTCGGACGCCGCGTGAAACGCATCTGCGTGGCCTACGAGGGGATGTCGAAGTTCTTCCCAGAGGACAGGATAGTGCTCACGGGCAATCCGATACGAAGCGAAATCGTCCCGGCAAGCTCCGAACTGAAAGCCGAGGGTCTGTCATACTACGGGCTGCAGGCAGCCAATCGCCATATTCTCATCGTGGGCGGGAGCCTCGGAAGCCGCACGCTGAACGAGGCGATGAAAAAATGGATAAGCGACGGCTGTCCGGGAGCCGACGGCGTGGAAATCCTCTGGCAGTGCGGGTCGCACTACAAGAAAGGCGTGGATGAGTTTATGGCTCAGCACAAGGACCTGTCTTTCATCCATTATTCGGATTTCATCCGCAGGATGGGACTCGCCTACGCGGCCAGTGACCTTGTCATCTCCCGCTCAGGAGCGAGCTCCATTTCGGAAATCTGCGCAGCCCACAAGGCTTCAGTCCTCGTGCCTTCCCCGAATGTGGCCGAGGATCACCAGACGCATAACGCGATGGCGCTCGTAAGGCGGGGAGCCGCAGTCCTGGTAAAGGATGTCGAGGCCGGGGAGAAACTTATGCAGACCGCGCTGACACTGGTGCGGGAACCTGAAAAAATCGCTGAGATGGAGCGCAACGCGGCGTCGCTTGCACTGCCGGGGGCAGCTCTAAGTATAGCGGAAGAGGTATATAAAATATTGGACAGCAATGTATAGAAACATTTATTTCATAGGAATCGGCGGCATCGGAATGAGCGCCATCGCCAGATACTGGAAGTTCAAGGGGCTTACGGTGTCCGGTTATGACAAGACCCCGTCGGACCTGACGGCGGCACTGGAAAAGGAGGGTATCGCAGTCCATTATACGGATGATGTGAACTACATCCCCAAAGACATAGAGAACACTCTGGTGGTCTATACTCCGGCCATCCCTGACAGTCTGGAGGAACTCAAATATGTGAGGGAGCAGGGCTACAGCGTGATGAAGCGCTCGCAGATTCTGGGCGAGATCACGCGCGGGCAGACCTGCCTCGCAGTGGCCGGAACCCACGGAAAGACCACCACAAGCACGCTTACGGCGCACATCGTGACCGAAAGCGGCGAGGGATGCTCGGCCTTCCTCGGCGGAATCTCGAAGAATTACGGGACCAATATGCTGGTGAGCCACCGCCCTACCGTAGTGGTGGAAGCCGATGAATTCGACCGCTCTTTCCTGCAGCTGCATCCTGCCATCGCCGCCATCACGGCAATGGACGCCGACCATCTGGACATCTACGGAGACCTGAAGCACGTGCAGGAGGCTTTCCGCCAATTCGCCTCGCAGGTGAGCGAGGCTCTCGTGCTGAAACTCGGACTTCCTGTAAGCCAGGAAGATACGAAAGCGAAAATCTACACCTACCACGTGGATGACCCGCGCGCGGATTTCCACGCCGAGAACATCCGTCTGGGAGCCCTCGGACACTACACCTTCGATCTGGTCCATCCGCAGGGCCGCATAAACGGCATCAAGGCCGGGGCTCTGGGCCGCGTGAATGTGGAGAACAGCGTGGCTGCAGCCGCCGTCTGCCTCTGTCACGGAGTGCGTGAGGAGGCCATACGCAGCGGGATAGCAGGCTTCCAGGGGGTAAGGCGCAGGATGGACGTGCACATTAACCGTCCTGACCTGACCTACATAGATGACTATGCACATCATCCTCAGGAGCTTGCGACGACCATCGCTTCGCTCCGGGGCATATTCCCGGGCAGAAAGATCACGGCCGTTTTCCAGCCTCATCTTTACTCCCGCACCCAGGATTTCGCGGAGGAATTCGCGAAGGCCCTGAGCGCAGTGGACAAGCTCATCCTCCTGGACATCTATCCGGCCCGCGAGGAGCCGATTCCGGGAGTGACTTCAGAGCTGATTTTCAAGGATGTGACAGCACCGGAAAAAGTGATGATGCACAAGGAGGACGTACTTGAGGCCCTCAAGGGCGAGACTCTCGACGTACTCGTCACCTTCGGGGCGGGCAATATTGACCGGCTTGTCGGTCCGATAACGGAAATGCTGGAGAAGAAATGAAACTGTGCCGGAGACACCTGCTTTCGCTGACGGCGCTGGCGGCGCTGCTCGTGGCGATGATCGCGACCACCTCGCTGGCGGCCGTGGACCGCAGGTTGCGCACTTGCGAGGGCGTGAGGGTGTCGTTCGCTCCCGGGCCGCGGTTTCTGAGCGAGGACGAGGTGAAAAACGTGCTGGACAAGCGCTGCGGAGCGTATATAGGACAGCGCCTCGACAGTCTGCAACTCTTTAAGATAGAGGGCGTTCTGAATATGCAGAGCGTCATTCTGAAAAGCGAGGCCTGGACGACGGATGACGGTTTCCTGAACATCAGGATCACGCAGCGGGAGCCTGTCGCGCGCTTCCAGAACGGGGACGACGGCTTCTATGTGGACCGCAACGGCGTATTTTTTCCATTGGACGACTCGTACAGCGCGAACGTGCCGGTAATCGACGGAAAGGCCCCGGTGGGCAGCGACGAGAAGGCCCGCAAAGAATGGATGCAGGATGCCCTGGAAATGCTCGCCTGTATGGACGGCGGCTGGGCCGACAGGATAGTGCAGATGCACGTGGACGGGAACGGGGACCTGATTCTGATCCCGCGCGAGGGGAACGAGAGGTTCATCTTCGGGCAGCCGCGTGACGCCGGCGCCAAGTTCTCCAGGATGGAGGACTACTACCGCTACATAAAGCCCGGCGAAAAGAAGTACACGGAGGTGAATTTGAAATATGAAGGACAGATAATATGCAAGTAGCGGAATAATTACTAACTTGCGGGGTTTTAATAGATTATGGACGAGAGATATATAGCATCGATTGATTTGGGCTCATCGAAGATCGCGGTGAGCGTGGCCGAGATCGACGGCAGCAATATCCAGATCGTATATTACAGGGAGATTCCTTCCCAGGGCGTACGCAACAGCGTGGTGTTCAACCCCAAGCAGGCCGCGGTCTGCGTGAGGGAGGCGCTTGCGTCCGCCGAGGAGGAACTGAAGATCAAGATTCTGCAGCTCGTGGTCGGGCTGCCGCGCTTCAGCGTGCTGCAGCAGAGCGCCTGCGCGAGTATGGAGCGCTCGGACAAGGACAGCTCCATCACCCAGGAGGAGGTGGATTTCCTGAAGACCGAGGCCGTGGACACCTATCCTCTGAACGACAAGGAGCGCGATTTCATCTACGGAATCGTGCCTCAGTCATTCTCCACGGACGATTTCATAATGGCGAACGAGAATGACATCGTCGGAATGGTCAGCGACACGCTGGACGGCAATTTCAAGGTCTTCATCGGCAAGAAGAGATCCTGCGCCAACGTGGATATGGTGATGAACATCGCCGGCAAGGCCATCGCCGGCAAATACTTCGTTCCTGAGGTGACCGCCCGTGCGGTGCTCACGTCCGAAGAGCGTGAAAACGGCGTGGCGCTCATCGAAATCGGCGGCGGAGTGACCTCCGTGACCATCTACCACAAGAACATCCTCTGCCACTACTCTTCGATTCCGTTCGGAGGCAAGACCATAACGAGCGACATCCGCCTGGAATGCGGCACCTCCGAGAGGCTCTCGGAGAACATCAAGCTTGCCTACGGCGCCTGTATGCCGGACAAGCTTCTGACCCTGCGCGACAAGATCATCCAGATAGAGAACAAGGAGGACGGAAGCTGCAAACAGCTCTCCGTCAAGTATCTGTCCGAAGTCATAACCTGCCGCGTAAAGGAAATTCTCGACGCCTGCCTGTACAATATTCAGGAAAGCGGCTATGCCGACCAGCTCCGCAGCGGCATCGTGCTGACCGGCGGCGGAGCGATGCTTCCGAACATCTCCGCATACGCCAAAGAACTCTCCGGCTACAACGTCCGCATCGGCTACCCGCTGCACAAATTCTCCTACTCCGGCTGTCCGGAAGTGTGCGAACCGTCAGCCGCCGCATCGATCGGAATGATTCTCGCGGCAAAGGACAACGAGCTGCTCAACTGTCTCTCCGACAAGATCATACTGCCTAAGCGCAGCTTCGCCCAGGAGGAATCAGAGACTCCGGAAACTGAAATCCCTGCGGCCGCTCCGCGTCCAATGGAAGAGCAGCCCGCAGCCCCTGAAACCTCGCAGTCAGGGGATGAGTCGGCCGCCTCCCCGGCGGCCAATCCTGAGGTGGAGACCACCCGGGAGAGCGTCCCTGAGCACCTTATCCCGCCTGAGGAATTCGGCGAGCCGATAAAGAAACCTAAGAAGGACAAGCCTAAGAGAAAGCCTCGCGTCACCTGGACGACCAACAGCGGTCTGGGAAAATTCCTGCACAAGGTTTCCCACGGGGTGGGAGACGTATTCGACGGACTTTACAACGAAATGGATGAATAGCGACAATATGGACAACTTTGAGATACCGACTATGGAGCCGCCGACCGACTGGGTCGCGAAAGAGTCTGAAATCTCCGTCATCGGCGTAGGTGGCGGCGGCTGCAACGCCGTGAACTATATGTTCAACCAGAATGTGCAGGGCTGCAAGTTCGTGGCCTGCAACACTGATTCCCAGGCTCTTCAGAAATGCAATGTTCCGACGAAGATCCAGCTGGGACGCGGGCTCGGCGCCGGAACCAACGCCACGGTGGGCCGCAACGCGGCTCTGGAATCGCAGGACGAGATAGCGGCCGTGCTTTTCGACCATAACACCGATATGCTTTTCATCACCGCCGGAATGGGCGGCGGTACGGGTACCGGTGCAGCTCCGGTCATCGCGAAGATGTCCCGCGACCGCGGCATCCTCACGGTGGCTGTAGTGACTCTGCCTTTCGAAAATGAAGGCGCGGAGGCCCTCGGAAGGGCCATCGACGGCATCAACGAACTGAAAAAGAACGTGGACAGCCTTCTGATCATAAACAATGACAAGCTCTACCAGCAGTTCGGAGACCTCCTGGTGCAGGACGCCTTCCCGAAGGTGGATGAGATTCTGGCCACGGCCGTAAGGGGCATAATAGAAATCATCAAGTCGCACGGCTACGTGAACGTGGATTTCGAGGACGTGAAGACCGTGATGAAGGACAGCGGCCTCGCCCTGATGGGCTGCGGAAGCGGCAAGGGCGAGAACCGTATAGACGACGCCATAAACTCAGCCATAAACTCCCCGCTGCTGAATGACTTTGTCATCAACACGGCCCGCAAGGTGCTGCTGAACATCACTTTGGCGAACAACGAGCACGGTCTGAACATGACCGGCCTGAACGAGCTCACGGACAAGATCCGTCAGGCTCTCGGCAAGTTCACCATCTTCAAGCGCGGCATCATCTGGAACGAGGACCCGAATGCGGATGACACCATAAAGATCACGGTCATCGCCACAGGCTTCGAATACAGCAAGCTGAACAAGATCACGAACGTCGATCTGGGCAACCTGATCACCATCTCGGACGATTTCGTTTACAACAAGTCCCGCCGCGATGACGGCGAGGGCGTGAGCCTGCCGGAAACCAGCGCCATCCAGAACATCGGCTACAACACGCAGGAGAACCGCCGCACCTTCAATTTCAGCGAAGACGACAAGCCGGCGCTGCTCGTGAGCAGCGTCCAGGACTACAGTATGCTGGAGAACATCCCTGCCATCCGCCGCGGCTATCATCAGGAAAAGAAACAATAAAAGATATGGAACGCAAGACAAGAGTAAGATTCGCACCGTCCCCTACCGGCCCCCTGCATATGGGAGGCGTCCGCACGGCGCTTTATAATTATCTTTATGCCAAACAGAGGGGCGGAGACTTCATCATCCGCATCGAAGACACTGATTCCCACCGCTTTGTACCCGGCGCGGAGGAATATATCATAGAGGCTCTCCGCTGGTGCGGCATCATTCCCGACGAGGGAGTCGATGAGAACGGAAAGGTAGTGGAGGTTCCATCCGAAAAGCATCCGCACGCCCCGTACCGTCAGAGCCAGAGGCGCGGGCTGTACCGCAAATATGCCGAGCAGCTCATCGAGCGCGGCTATGCCTACTATGCCTTCGACACTGCCGAAGAGCTGGAGGCCATAAGAGCCGAGGCCGAGGGAAAGGGCGAGACCTTCACCTATAATCACATCTCCCGCCTCAAGCTCCGCAATTCCCTGACTCTCAGTTCCGAAGAGACTGCCCGTCTGCTCGCCGAGACTACCGATTGGACCATCCGCTTCAAGATGCCGGAGAACACGGTGGTGAAGATGGATGACCTGATCCGCGGCCATATCGAGGTGAACACCGACACACTGGATGACAAGGTGCTCTGGAAGAGGGCGGACGAACTGCCGACATACCATCTGGCAAACATCGTGGACGACCATCTTATGGAGATCAGCGAGGTCATCCGCGGCGAGGAGTGGCTTCCGTCCCTCCCGCTTCACTATATGCTCTACAAGGCTTTCGGCTGGGAGGACAGCCAGCCGAGGTTCGCGCATCTCTCCCTGCTTCTGAAGCCCGTGGGCAACGGCAAGCTGAGCAAGCGCGACGGCGACAAGCTCGGATTCCCTGTATTCCCGCTGCGCTGGGTGAACCCTCAGGGCGAGGTTTCGCACGGCTACCGCGAGGACGGGTATTTCCCCGAGGCCTTCGTGAATATGCTCGCAATGCTGGGCTGGAACCCGGGCGACGACCGCGAGATGTTCACAATGCCGGAACTCATCAAGGCTTTCTCTCTGGATAAGGTCCAGAAGGCAGGAGCGAAGTTCAATCCGGACAAGGCCAGGTGGTATAACCGCGAGTACCTTCGCAAGAAGAGCGATCAGGAGCTCACCGAACTCTTCGTTCCTGTACTCGAAAGCCACGGAATCAAGGTGACGGGCTGCTTCAAGTGCCCGGTTTCCTCAGATTTCGCAGAGCACTCGTTTTCAATGAATTATGTAAAGAATGTGGTGACTCTCACCCGTGAGAGGGCTACATTCGTAGCGGATATCTGGAACATCGCATCCTACCTCTTCATCGCTCCGTCGGAGTTCGAGGCGTTCGGCGTGAAGGCGGGAGCCGCCACCGAAAAGCCAGCGGGACCTGTGGATCCGCGCGCAAAGGTCTATGATGACAGCCTGACCGCACCGTTCCTCGCCAAAGACGTCGACAAGTTCTGGAAGGATGAGAATCCTGCACACGCAGCCGAGGCCGCCGCACACGTATGCGCACTCGAGGGCGATTTCAGCAAGGAAAGGGTCGAGGCGACACTCGAAGAATACATCAGAGAGCAGGGCTGGCCGATGGGCAAAGTAATGAACTGCCTCAGACTTGCATTGGCCGGAACGGCCAACGGACTGGGCATCGCTGACATCGTGAGCATCATCGGACGCGAGCAGTTCGCCGCCAGGATGGAGTTCGCAAAGCAGCGTCTCGGCTAAGTCAACGCTCCCGCTATGAACAGCTTACGCCGCATCTTACTGAGTCTTTCTCTGCTCGCGCTTCCGCTCGTTTCGCTTGCGGAGACTGACTGGTACGCTCAGATGAGCGCCCTCGGCTCCACTTCGCGCGCGCTGCCGTTCTGGGCTCACACGAACCGGGGCGGCGTGTACCCGGAGACCTCCGGCGGACTGCTGCGGGGCGGCGTGAGCGGTGCGCACAGCCTCGGGAGCGGTTTCAGCGTGGACTGGGGACTCGGTCTCGCGGGCTACGCCGCGGCTTCGCCCAATGCCGAGGTGCACAATGTGGACGGAAAGCGGTACCGGGGAATGCTGGAGGCTCTGTATGCGGGAGTCTCGTGGGAAAAACTGCATCTGGATGTGGGCGTACGGAGCAGGGACCTGGAATTTGGCGGACTGTCCGTTACCGGAGGAGATCTTACCTGGACGGGGAACGCCCAGGCATTTCCGGGTTATGCGCTGCGCACTGACTGGATCGGGGTGCCGTTCATTTCGAAAGTGGTTACCGCACGCTTCGATTTCGGGGACTACGGTCTCTGGGACAACCGCTATGTGGACCATACGCTCCTGCATAACCAGGCGTTCTATTTCAAATTCAGGATTCTCAGCAACCTTCACTTTTCTCTCGGACTCGAAGACTGGTGCCAGTGGGGAGGAGTGTCGCCGAAATACGGACAGCTGCCGCAGAGTTTCAGGGATTACCTCCGTGTAATGACCGGCTCTAGCGGCGGGGATGATGCGACGGCGAGCGACCAGATCAATGCGCTCGGGAATCACCTCGGGCGTGAACTTTTCAGATTCGACTGGGAGACGGAGATTTTCAGCCTTGTGTTCCAGCACGACCGCCCGTTCGAGGACGGCTCGGGTCTGGGCTTTCAGAATTTCCCGGACGCGGCGAACACCCTGCACTTCTCTTTCAAGGACAAATCTCAGTGGATCAGCGATATAGTTCTGGAGTACGTCTATACGAAATGGCAGTCCGGAACACGCCACGACCGTCCGGCCACGGAAGAGGAGCTTAAGAAGAATCCGGACAAGGTCAGAATAACCGTCGGAGGCTGCGACAATTATTTCATCAACGGGGAATACAAGTCCGGCTGGACCTATAACGGCCGGGTGATCGGGCTTCCGCTCTTCCCAGCTGCGGCAAAGAACTCCGACGGGCAGACTTTCGGGGTATCGAGCAACAGGATTACGGCCTGGAACTTCGGTCTGGGGGGAAGCATCGCGCACAGGCTGCCGTACTCTATGAAAATCACTTACAGCCAGCAGTTCGGACGTTACGGTGCCGTTCTTGAAAATGAGCCGCGACAGGTGTCGGGCTCGTTCGAAGTGACTATGCCGAAATTCCGTCGGAGCGCCGCCCCGCAGATTCTGCTGGGCTTCTATGCCGACAAGGGCTCCGTCCTGCCTGATGCCGCCGGCCTTACCCTCACCCTCCGCTGGAACTCTTAATGGTGCCGATTACTTCTTGACGCAACGGACCGGCATCCTGTGCGCCTGGTTCGTATAGCTTACGGACACGTTCGCTGAATTGAAATTCAGACAGTAGGCGAACTTGTCATCGAGCCTGGTGGAGGACCAGTAATAGCCTGAGTCGAATTTGGACTTGGAAAAGGTTCGAGGCAGGAAAATCTTGTTCTCGGCCTCGTCGTATTTCGTTTTGCCGGTGAACCATCTGCCGATGTGATTCTGATAATTCACCGGCTTGGAGCGGTTCTTTATCAGGGACTCGAATTCGAAGCGGGTCGGGAGACGGTATCCTTCCGGACAGGCGTCAAGGGCCTCTTCATAGCAGAAGAGGGTGCCGACCAGGTCGGCGTTGGAGGCGCCGACATTCGATCTCTGCCAGACCAGTTTGTCGATCTGAACTTCTGTGCTGAATGCGTTTTTATCAGCGAATATCGCTATGAATGCTATAAGAAGTATCACTAAAAATGCAGTCTTTTTCATTGTGTCCTGATAATGTGGATAAAATTATTCGCATTATATCAAAAATTCACGAATCTGATAGGATTTTGAATCAATCGAAGGGTGGAATTGCCATCACGGCAGAATCCTTCCACGATGAAAATTTTCTGTAAAAAAATGCTATGGGGGGGGCGAAATGCGCCCCCTAATTTGCTGACTAATAAATAATTACCCCCCCCCGACAGACACGGGAAGGATAACAAATGGAACCCCAACTGTCATAAAAAACATAGAAATCAACTTAACAAATCAGAGCCAAATATAAAAAACAGATTTCTATTTTGCAAGAGATGTATCGGGAAGCAAACCTTTTGGTACAATTTCAAAGCCATATTGAAAACTCGGAACACACGCGAATTGGCCGCCCCGGGCAGGGCGGCCAATAAGAAAATGTATTGTATGTTCCTTTAGTCGATCTTCTGAATCGAAGCGGAGCGGCTGAGGGAGAGGACGCTCGCGGTCACGTTCTTCGGAGCCTTGTATCGGATGGAGGATGCGCCGGTGGCATTCTCGACGGTCAGCGAGCGGGTGGCGTGCAACGTGCAGTCGGATGCGCCGGACATCTCCACGGTGATATCCTTGACCTCCAGGCTCTTGGCGCGGAGTTTCGATGCACCGGACACATCTGCGGAGAGACTCTCGGCCGATCCGGAAAGCGTGGCATTGGAAGCTCCGGAGACATCTGCGTTCACTCTTCCGAACTTGCCCTCAATCTCTGCGGTGGATGCCCCGCTGATATCCATTTCCAGAAATTCAGAATTGATGTCAAAATCTCCGTTGCCTGCTCCGGACACTTCGATCTCGGCTTTGTCGTAATTGCCGCTAAGGCCGCAATATCCGGCTCCGCTGACCTCGACGTCAATCTCCATCGCATTCACTCTCAAAGAATTGACCTTCGACGCTCCGCTGAGTTCCAGGGAGAATTCACCGTTCGGGAGTTCGATTTTGTCATCAGTCTCGAAAGTTGCGGATCCGAACAGTTCGACACTTGTGAGCTCCGGCATCGAGATTTCCGCCGTGAATTTCATATCGGAGAGTTTCTTCTGGAGTCTGTCGGTGAAATTCCTGTTCCAGCCGATTTTGAGGGTCCTTTCCTCCTTTCTAACGGAAATGAGGTTTTCCGCGTCGGCAGGGATGGTCAGTCTGACGCTGTAATCGTTTGATTTCGTATAGATCACGTGGAATCTTCCGCCTACATCCAGCTTTTTGAAGTCCCGGAAATCATAATCTCTGGTGACATAGCCGTCGCTGGCGGCTTCTGTTGTGGTTTCCCCTGATGTGACATTGTTTTCTGCGAAGAGTGCAGGCGCCGCGAGAAGGGCAGCGGCCGCCGCGAGGGCGGCAACGGTAGTGGTAATCTTTTTCATAACTATATGTTTTTATTGATTTTGTCGAGTCCGTCGAGAAGTTCTGCGTAATAGCGCCTGAGGACTTCCGCCCTGGCGGCGTCATCCATTTCATCCGGCAGCTGGTCAATCATCGGTACGGCGCTGTCGCTCAGGCTCATAACCGTAGCCGTAAGACTTCCGTCAAGGTCTTTTTTCAGTATGTCCCCGCTCAGTTCGGCTGCCTTTTCGTAATAGGTCTGGCAGATTTTCACCGGATCGTCCGCGACTCCGGCGAACCAGTCGGCCGGCTGCTGAGGGGCGGGTCTTGTGATGAAGATTACGGCCGCTATGGCCGCAGCGGCGGTGGCGATGAAAGCTGTGAAGCGGAGGATGCGGGCGGAAGAGGATTTCGGATTGGACGTGACAGTTCCTGTCACGGCCGGAGTATCCGCTTCTGCAGTTCCGATGCGGGCGAGCTTGGCCTCGAAGCGTTCTAAGTGGCCTTCAGGGAGCCGGACATCCGGCTGGGCCGCGTTCTTTATGAGTTTCTCTATATCTGTCATAATCATTTCTTTTTAAGGATTTCTGCAAGTCTGGCCTTCGCTCTGGAGAACTGGGTCCGCAGGGTGCCTTCCCTCTCCCCTGTCACTTCGGATATTTCCTGATAGTCAAGTCCTTCTATCAGAACCAGATTCAGTATCAGTTTGGAGCTTTCCGGCAGGCTGTCCATAGCTTTTCGGACTGCTGCGGGGCTTATCCCGGCCTCGGGAACGCTCTCATCCGTGGAACTGTCCGCCTCAGAGGCGTATTGGTCCAGAAAGAGTTTCTCGCGTCTGCGCTTTCTGAGTGCATCGATGGATTTGCGGATGCAGGTTCTGGAAAGCCAGACGGCGGTCTGATTTTCGTCAGCGGTGCTGACGCCGGAAGTGATGAACTTGAGGATGGTGTCCTGCATTATCTCCTCGGCCTGCGCGCTGTCGCGGAGGATCCGGAGGCTGATGGCGTACAGTCTCTGCGCGTGTGCCTTGTAGAATGTTATGGACTCTTCTCTTGTCATCTTCTTTTCTGTTTCCGCAATATAAACGTAATTTCCGGATGAATGTTACATAAAACTGACAAAATTTTTCATTGGACGCGGAAGCGGCCGGGGAATGATTATGGAGTGAGGGACTCCGGCGAAAATTGCAGATTTTATTTTTTCGACACAATTCGCTGCAAATCTTTAGTTTATAACATTTACCCCCCCCCGAATCAAATTCACGCTGAAATTAATCCAAAACTCGCGCATTGTTTTGAAAAATTTTGTCTATCTTCGCGCAACGAATGCCACATATCCACAATAACATCACCGCAAAGGAGTGAAAACACACTGAAATAACTTCACTTGGCTTGCACACTTTACTAATCAACCAACAATATTTATCTTATGCGTTTACTATTCAGATTCTTGCTGGCAGTTACGGTGCTCGTGACCGGAGTCACGGCCTCGTACGCACAGAATTCGTCTTCGTCCGGGAAAGACCTGACCGTCACGGTCAAGGTTTCGGACAAGACAGGCGCGATGCCAGGCGCAAGCGTAATTGTCAAAGGCACGACCAACGGACAGATCACCGGTCCTGACGGAACTGCCACTCTCACAGGTGTCGCCCCTGACGCCGTTCTCACAGTATCGTTCGTGGGCTACCAGAACGTGGAAGTGAATGTCGCGGGCAAGGCGATGCTGAGCGTCCTGCTGAAGGACGATTCACTGGCCCTGGACGAAATTGTCGTGGTCGGCTACGGAACCCAGAAGAAGGCCAACCTCACCGGAGCCGTGGATCAGGTAAGCTCCGAGGCTTTCGAGGGCAGAGCCAACGCCAACATCTCGCAGATGCTTCAGGGACAGGTTCCTAACCTCAACCTCAAGTTCACGGACGGAAGACCGAACAGCTCTCCTTCCTACAACATCCGAGGAACGACATCCATCGGTCAGGGAGGCAGCGCGCTCGTGCTTATCGACGGTGTGGAGGGCGACCCGAGCCTGCTGAACCCTAACGACATCGAGTCGGTGTCCGTCCTCAAGGACGCGGCGTCTTCATCCATCTACGGTTCGCGCGCGCCTTACGGAGTCGTGCTCATCACCACCAAGAACGCGGCCAGCGGAAAGGCGACAGTCTCCTACCAGGCCAATTTCACCTTCGAGCAGCCGACGGCCATCCCTGACTATGTGTCTGACGGTTATACCTGGGCCGAGCATTTCTACACGGCCTACTACAACTACAACTTCTCGAACCCTTCCGGCATCAACAAGACGATGGAGTTCTCCACCGCCTGGCTTGCAGAATACAAGAAGCGCGCGGAAACCGGAAACTACGAGGTTCTGGTCAGCGACGGAAGCATCGGAACCGCAGGCAGATGGCTTTACTATCCTGAGGGCACGGACTATATCGGAATGCTCTACAAGGACCATATGTTCAGCCAGACCCACAATCTCTCGATCTCCGGCTCAGACGACAAGTTCGATTACTATGTTTCAGGACGTTACTATGACAACAACGGTATCTTCAATTCCGTGACCAATCCTGAGTCCTACAACATTCTGAACAGCCGTATGAAGATGGGCTACAAGATCACCCCGTGGCTCAAGGTCACCAACAACACCGAAATCTCCTGGACCAAGTACACGATGCCTCAGACTTACAGCGAGGGCGGCGGAAACATCTGGAGAAACATCGCCGACGAGGGACACCCTTGCTCCCCTATCTGGAACCCGGACGGGACGATGACCCACTCGGCGGTATATTCCGTGGGTGACTATCTGTATGGAAACAGCAACCGCACATACGTGAAGAGGCTGATGAAGACCACGTTCGGCGCACAGGCGAAGTTCTTCGACAACAAGCTCCGCTTCAATGCCGACTTCACATACAGGAATTACGACTACAACACGACAGTAAAGAAAGTGAAGACCGAGTTCTCGAGATATGAAGGCGTCATAGAGACCATCTCCGGCACGCAGTCATACCTCAGCGAGACCATCCGCAACTACGGCTATATGTCCACCAATGAATATGTGGAGTACGAGGACACCTTCGCTGACAAGCACTACTTCAAGGCTCTCCTCGGTTACAACTACGAGCAGCAGTACTACAAGAACACCTACGCCTACAATGACGACCTCCTCACTCCTGACGTGGAGAACATAAACCTCGCGATGGGACTTGAGAACAAGAGCATCACCGGAGACTGGTACAAATGGCGCACGGCAGGCGCATTCGCCAGACTGAACTACTCTTACGATGACCGCTATCTCATCGAGCTCAACGGACGCTATGACGGAAGCTCCAAGTTCCCTTCTAACCAGCGCTGGGCATTCTTCCCTTCAGTCTCCGCAGGATGGAGAATCACCGAAGAGCCGTGGTTCAACGTAAGCAAGAACGCAATCACGAACATAAAGGTGAGGGCTTCCTACGGATCGCTCGGAAACAGCAACGTGAGCAACTACGCCTACGACGAGACCTTCAGTTTCTCGAGCGGAAGAATAATAAACGGCTCGAAAGTCCGCTATACCAGTTCGCCTTCTCCGATACCTGACACATTGACCTGGGAAACGTCAAATACGCTGGATGCGGGACTTGACCTCAGTTTCCTCGGCGGAAGGCTCACTTTCAACGGCGACTACTACATCAGAAAGACCCTGGATATGTACACCGTAGGTCCTACTCTCCCTGACGTTTACGGAGCGAGCTCCCCTAAGGGAAACTACGCCGAGATGACCACCAACGGTTACGAGTTCATCATCAAGTGGAGCGACAGCTTCAATCTGGGCGGAAAGCCGTTCAACTATTCCATCAAGGCCACGCTCGCCGACTACGTCTCCACCATCGACAAATACAACAATGCCACCAAGTCCCTTTCCACCGCATCCTACAATACCAGCTATTATGAGGGAATGCGCATAGGCGAAATCTGGGGATTCGTTTCCAACGGACTGTGGCAGAACCAGGAAGACATCGACGCGGCCGAGGCCAAGGCAAAAGAGGCGGGACAGAAGTATTACAACCCTCTGATGCAGACCTCGAAGACCTACAAGCTCTATCCTGGCGACATCAAGTATGAAGACCTCAACGGCAACGGATACATCGACAGAGGCCAGAATACAGTGGACGACCCGGGTGACCGCAAGATCATCGGCAACTCCGAGCCTCGCTACATCTACAGCTTCGGCTTCGATTTCGACTGGAACAGAATCACTCTCAGCGCATTCTTCCAGGGCGTGGGCAAGCAGGACTGGTTCCCTGCCAACGAATCCTCCACTCTCTGGGGACAGTACAACCGTCCATACGGACAGATGCCTAAGTGGCACGTCGGCAATTACTGGACAGAGGACAATCCTGACGCCTATCTCCCCAGATACACCGGTTACTACGCTCCTTTCTACAAGGGTACCGACAACGCCTGTACAAGATACCTTATGGATGTTTCATACATAAGACTCAAGAATGTCCAGGTGGGCTACACCCTTCCTGAAAAATGGGCGAAAGCCATAGCGATGCAGAAGATCAGCGTATTCTTCTCCGGCGAGAACCTCTGGACCTGGTCCCCTATGTACAAATACACCAGGGACATCGACGTTACGGCCAACATCTACGGCAACGACTCTGTCCTGAGCACCACGGGTGACGGTTACAACTATCCGACGATGCGTTCATACAGTTTCGGTATCAACCTTACATTTTAATCACGAAGAGAGATGAAAAAGAATATAACAGCATTGATGCTCGCGGCATTTGCAATCAGCATCGCTTCCTGCGACCTCGCGGAACAGCCGAAGGCGAAGGCCGGCCGGGATATGATTTTCGGTTCGGAAACCGGACTGAAAAACTACACCAACAGCTTCTACAATCTGCTCCCGGACTACGATGAAGCCCACAAGATCAACTCGACGATGGACAATGCGGCGAAAAACGCTACCGGAACCTATGAGGTGGGCGCATACACGACGAACACATCCACATCCTGGAGCTGGGGTGACATAAGGAATGTGAACTACTTCCTGAAATACAACAATGACGAGAATGTCAGCGAGACCGTGAGAAACAACTACACGGGCATCGCACGCCTGTTCAGAGCCTACCTGTACTACAACAAGCTTGTCCTGTACGGCGCGGTTCCGTGGATCGACACCCCTCTGGAACCTGACAGCGAGGAACTCTACAAGACTCAGGACAACCGTGACGTGATAATCTCCCACATAATCGAGGATCTCGACTATGCGGCCGCCAATATCACGGAGACCGGCATAACCGCCAATTCTAATACGGTGAACCGCTGGACCGCGCTGTTCTACAAGTCAAGGTTCTGCCTTTTCGAGGCTTCTTTCAGAAAATACCACGGTAACGGCGGCAGCGAATACGGGAAACAGTATCTCGAGGGCTGCACCATCACTGCGGACGAGCTGTTCCGCCAGGCTGCTGAAGCCGCTCAGGAGATTATCGAAAAGGGTCCGTATTCCCTCCACACCACAGCGACGGTCTATACCAATGACGGACGCGGAGCGTACAGAGACCTTTTCATCAGCGACGACCCTGTCACTTCGGAAGTTATGCTCGCCCTGTCACTGGACTCCGTGCTGCAGCTCGGCGAAGCCAACTGGTACTACAATTCCTCCACTTACGGCCCGCACCTGAGTATGACCCATTCATTTGCAATGACATACCTCAACCTTGACGGCACCCCGTACAGCGACACCAAAGCTGACGGAAGCTACAAGACCTTCGCAGAAGAGACCACCGGAAGAGACTACCGCCTGAACCAGACCATCCGCGGAGCGGACTACACCTGCAAGAACACGAGCGGAGTCTATGAGCCTACAGCCGCGAATATGACCGGTCTGTCCCTCACAGGCTACCAGTTCACGAAATACGTGATGGACGACGTCACCATCGACGGCGGCCGCAACAACTACAATGACGTTCCTCTCGCAAGATACGCCGAGGTTCTGCTGAACTACGCCGAGGCCAAGGCCGAGCTGGGGACGATGACGGATGAGGATTGGGCGAAGACCATCGGAGCGCTGCGCAGCAGAGCCGGCATTACCGGAGGTCTCAAGACCAAGCCGACCGCGGCTGACCCTTATATGGCATCCATCTACAAGGGAGTCACCGATCCTGTCGTACTCGAAGTGCGCCGCGAACGCGAAATCGAGCTCATACTCGAAGGTCTGAGACTCAATGACCTGAAGCGCTGGGCCTGCGGAGAGCTCTGGGAGACTGCAGCCTGGGACGGCATCTATGTGCCAGCCCTCAACACTCCTATGGACCTCAACGGCGACGGTACCTATGACGTGTTCATCACTGATGACGCGAACTACAGCGGAACGTACAAGAGCATCGCGATGCATACGACATCGAACCAGGTTGTCACCCCGATAGACGGCGGCAGCAAGGGCTACAGACTCGGGTACAACATCGCCCGAGTATGGAATGACAATATGTACATTTACCCGATCCCTGAAGTGGTAAGGCAGAAGAACCCTAACCTCACGCAGAATCCGGGATGGCAGACCAACTAAAAAACACGTTTCTATGAACAAGATAAAAATTATGCTTGCCGCCGCGGCATCGCTGTCGATGCTGACAGGCTGTCTGAGAAACGGCGATGTGGCGATACACGCGGATTTCACCACGGACAAGGATGTGTACGAGCTTTATGAGGAAGTCCAGCTCACCAATATGTCCTATGCCGAAAACACATACGTAATGTCCAGCAAATGGGAATGGGACGGACAGAGTATGTGGGGACACCAGCCGGAAAAGCCGATTTCATTCGACAAGACCGGAGAATACGAGATCAAACTCACGGCGGTGGCCGGAGTTGACAACATTTCCGACACCAAAGTCAAGACCATCACGGTCCAGGATACGAACACGGCTCCTGTCGCCGATTTCAGCTGGACTCCGACCAGCGGCCTGCGCGCCGGAGACAGCGTGAAGTTTACCGACAAGTCTTCCGATCCGGACGGCTCCGTAGTGGCCTGGGAATGGCATTTCGGAACGACCGTGGTGAACGGGCAGAATCCCGAATTCACCTTTATGGAATTCGGAGACATCGAAGTCAGCCTGACCGTCACCGACAATATGAAGAAGACAAACACCAAGACCGTCTCCATACACGTGGACAGAAGCGTCTACAGTCTGGAGCTTCTCTGGGCCAAGGCTTACGAAACCGACAAGGAGGCTTATGTCAAGGCTTCTTCACCTGCCGTCAGCCCGGACGGAAGCCAGGTTTACGCGTTCTCGACAGGCTGCCATCTCGGAGCGTTCAGCAAGGACGGAGATGCGCTCTGGTCATTCGATGCGACCAAGCACAATCCTAGCGTCTACTGCAATGACGGCTCCAAGAAGAGCAACGCCTGCACGCCGTCAGTCGATTCGAAGGGCAACGTCTATATCGCACTGGCATACAACGAGCGTGACGCGAGCGTCGTGGGCACGTACGAGTCCGGAGCATATTCAGTCAGTCCTGCAGGAAAGGAGAACTGGTATTTCGCCTACGGAAACGCCCGCTACATCGCGATCACCCCTGTGCTTATGGAAGATGTCGGCCACGTGATGCTCATCTCAAAGGCCAATCCGACCAAGGCGAACTATCCTGAAATCTGGGACGCTTACGGCAGCCAGGACAACGGCCAGGCCATCAATATGGCGGACGGCTCGTTCGCCGAGAGGCTCCAGGTAAAGCAGGGCAGCTACGGCGGAGCGGTAGGTCTGAAGAGCGGAATGTTCATCAGCCACTGCAACGACAAATACGGTTCAAGAATATACTTCAGGGAAGACAACAGCTGGAAGTACTACGGCAATTCCAGCAACCAGGACTGCAAGGCCCTCGGTTATTATGACGGCACGACCCTCGAAAGCGGCGAAACCAGCAATATGGCGGTAAGCCCTGAGGGGAAAGTCTATATCCTGTATGCCCGCAAGACCGGCAGAGTCAGCAGCACAAGCGTTCTTTACTGCTATGACACGAAGAAGTATGTAAAGGATGCCACCACCGCGTTCGAGCCTGACTGGGCCGCTCCGATCAACGGCAAGGTATCACGTTATATGGGGCTTGGCGTCGTATGCGGAGAGGACGGAACCATCTATGCCACCACCGCAACCACCGGCGAAGAGACGTCGAGAGTGACTGCCGTTTCACCTGACGGAAAGATCAAATGGGAATCCATCGCCGACGGCAATATAGGCGGATGCGCGGCCGTGGACAATGAAGGATTCATTTACTACAACGATTACTCGCTCGGAAAACTCGTCAAGATCTCTCCTGAAGACGGAAAGAAGGTCTCCGAAGTGCAGCTCGGCACAGATTTGAGATCATCCCCTGCCATCAGCATCGACGGAACCATCTACTGCACCGGTATGAAGGACGGCGTTCCTACCCTGTTCGCAGTCAAGGGTTCTGCCACAGGACACGCGAACTCCTGGTCACAGATGGGAGGAAATCCATCGAGAACTTGTGTATTATATTGATTTGACATAAAATGAAATTGAAATTGAGATTGCTGTTTGCTGTTCCGCTTGCCCTGGCCGCGGTCCTTTCCTGCACCTGCACAAAGAGTCCGGAGGTCAACAAAGTCTGGAACAAGGATGATGAAACGAAGGAGGAGGTGACTCCCGAAGGGGACGGATCCGCCCTGCTCGTGGGTTCTTTCAACATCAGGTATTACAATACGACCGATGAATATCCGTGGTCAGCCAGAAAAGATGCCGCCATCAAGTTCATCAAGGAGACCAAGCCGGATTTCCTCGGTCTGCAGGAATTGAGATCCACGCAGTCGCAGGACATCTCCTACAGCCTGTCCGAGAGCTACGGTTACTATGACATCAACCGTGACACCGGACAAGGCGTCAGCGGAGGTTCCGGCGAGGGTGTCGGCATCCTGTACAAAAAGGACCGTTTCGCTCTGCAGGACAAGGGATTCTTCTGGCTTGCGGAAGATTCGGACAAGCTTCCTTCGAAAAATGCAGACGGGACGTATTCCTCCTGGAACAGCGCCTGCAGAAGAGTTGTGGTCTGGGTCAAAGTGACGGACAAACTGCACAACGACCAGACGGTTTACTTCTTCGCGACTCATTTCGACCATAAGAGTTCCGTTGCGAGGCTGAACTCCAGCGAGCTTACGGTCAAGAAGATCAAGGAGATAACGAAAGTTTCCGATCTGTCCAGGAGCGGCTGTCCGATTTTCCTGGTGGCTGATTTCAACTGTACCGTCGGATCCGATGAACTCGCACCGCTGCGCACGTCAATGAACGAAGCCAGAAAAACGGCCAAATCGACGGAAAGCGGAATCACTTTCAACGGTTTCGGCTCGGGCAACTCGGTAATCGACCACATCTTCTATGTCGGAAATGTGAATGCGGACAAATACCACGTCGTTACCGAAAACTACGGCGTGAAGTACATCTCCGACCACTACCCTGTCACTCTGCAGTGTTCATACAAGTAGAGACTGACATCACTGTTATCAAAACCCCGCAGTTCAGCATTTGCCGCCTGCGGGGTTTTGTTTTCAGAAAGGGCCGTTGCGGGATTGGACGCCTGCGGCGGCCGAAAAAATCAGGATTGGACGCGACAGCGGCCGCAGAAATTCAGTAAATTTGTCGAAAATGTATTTGCTATGGGTAAACTTAAGATTGCCGTGCTGACGGGCGCGGGGGTGAGCGCCGAGAGCGGGCTCAGCACGTTCAGAGGAAACAACGGGCTTTGGGGAGAGTATGATCCTCAGGAAGTTGCGTCGGTCGAAGGCTGGTACAGGAACCGCGCGCTGGTGCTGGGGTTCTACAACGGCCTGCGCAAACAGCTCTCGCAGGCCAGACCGAACGCCGCGCATCTCGCCATCGCCGCGCTGGAGGATGAGTACAATGTGACCGTCATCACGCAGAACGTGGACAATCTGCACGAAAGGGCCGGTTCCACGAGGGTGGTGCACCTGCACGGCGAAGCGACCAAGGTCCGCCCGGAGGTGGGCATATACGATGAGAATTACTCCGAGGCGGAGGTGATCGACGTCGGCTACGAGGAGGTGAGCCTGGGCGACAAGGCGCCCAATGGCAGGCAGCTCCGTCCGCATATAGTGTTCTTCGGCGAGGCGGTGCCGAAGATCGAGAAGGCGATCGACATCGTCTCCGAAGCGGACATTATGCTGATAGTCGGCACTTCGCTCAATGTCTACCCTGCCGCCGGCCTGTACCGCTACGCAAGGCGCGAAGCTCCGATCTATCTGATTGATCCTGAGGATGTCGCAGTCCACGACCCGCGCATCACGCTCATACGCGATGTCGCCACGCGGGGAATGGAAACTTTCCGCGAGATGCTGAAAAAATGATAGCATTGGACGCCTGCGGCGTCCAATGCTGACACAGAACAAAAAAAGGAGGGTGACCATCTGGCCATCCTCCTTTAGGTTTGAGTTCAGGGCTGAATGTGTGAAGACTGTTAAGCTCCTGCCCCAGAGTCTTATGGCTGGGTCAGGGTGTGACCGTTATAGTCAAGTGTTTTGCCGTCGGGAACGGTAATGGCTTCGGTGAGGGTGATGTCCTGATTAAGGACGATGACGGTCACATCGGCATTGGCAATAGCCTCCTTGAGAGCGGTCTCGTCGGCTACATAGGAACGGACTACAGTCTGTGTCATCCCGTCCGATACACATACCATCGGAAGAGAAACGCCGTCGGC
>CAVCRS010000004.1:0-8224 GCA_963604635.1 Faecalibacillus sp. | reverse complement strand
CAAACAGGAAGGTCAATGTCGAGTTCGGATTGGTGGCTGTCGCCCACAATCTGAGAAAATATATGACTGCCAGACGCTTCTCCCTTCACATAAACACAAAAAAAGAGTGACTAAAAATCTCTTTTTAGTCACCCTCATCAGAATTTCAGATTTCGGCGGAAACGTCAGATCTCTGCGTTCGCCTGCCTGCGTCTCCAGTTCAGAATCGGCAGGAGACAGGCGATGACCGCCGCACCGAGCCAGAACCAGCTGACGAGCGAGTAGTCGTGCTTCGTGACGGTCTCGCCGAGGCTGTTCATCACCTCGTAGGTATGGCCGTCCAGCAGAAGTCCCGTTATGACGTTCTGAATGCCGGCTGCGGCATATGATGCCATTCCCACTATGCCCAGAGCCGCGCCCGTGGCCTTTCTCGGCACGAGGTCGATCGCCATAAGGCCGCCGAGGAACGAGATGAGCACGCCGATGGCGACGCCGAAGAGAATCATCGAGAGGACGAGAACCCAATGGCTGCCGCCCCCGAAGAGGAAGAGCGCAAGGGCCACAGACTCAAGCAGTCCCGCAGCGAATGCCGGGTATTTCCGGTCGCCTCTGAACACCTTGTCCGAAAGCCATCCGGAGAATACCGTGCCGATGACGCCGAAAATCGGGTTGATGCCGATGATGGCCGCTGCCTCGGCGAGGGTGTAGTCATAGCTCTCCTGGAGGAAGATGGTGCCCCACTCGTTGATCGCGTAGCGGCTCATATACATAAATGCGCTCGCGAGGGCGAGAATCCACACTCCCGGGTTGCGGATGACCGCTGCCTGTATCCTGCGGGTCTCGTGTACGTCTTCCGCCTTCTTTTCCGGAGCCTTCTCGCCGGAGAGCTCCTCGATGCCCGGAAGTCCCTTGCTCTCAGGGGTGTCGTGCAGCAGCAGAAGTATGACCAGCACTCCCAGAATGCCAGCGCAGGCCGCTCCGAAGAATCCCCATCTCCAGCCGAAAGCGGCGACGATGGAGCCCACGAAGATGAAAGAGAGTCCCTCACCGATATTGTGGGAAGCGGAGAAGAATCCGTAGTATGTGCCCCTGATTTTCAGCGGGAACCAGCGCGTGAGGCCCACGATGGCAGGCGGCGCGCCCATAGACTGCGCCCAGCCGTTTATGGCCCACATTATGGCGAAAGCGATGAAAAGCACGGAACTGCTCCATCCGGCCCTGTCGGCACTCACGCCGAGCACTCCCATAATCAGGTTCGCGGCGGCGGAGATGATGAGTCCCGTGGCCATGAAGCGCTTGATGTTCGCAGAATCCACGAGGAAGCCGTTCACGAGCTTGCCCACGGCATAGGTCCAGTAGAGGCAGGCTCCGATGATACCCAGCTGGGTGGCGTCCAGAAGCCCCGCCTCGATGAGAGGCTGCTTCATCACGCCCATCGACATACGGCAGACGTAGTAGAGGGCATATCCGAATGTGGCGGCAAGGAAAGTCTGGAAGCGCTTGCGTTTCCAGACTTTCTGAACCCTGTCAGAAGGCACCTTCACGGAGGAAGGCGCGCTTATGCTGTAGAATCCCATATCCTATCAGTCGTGGAGACCCTTGGAACGGAGATACTTAAGAAGCTGCTCAGGACGGTCGGTCTGGATGAAGGACGGGCCGAAGGCGATGACCTGGTCATAGATTGACGCCGGATCGCCGCAGTCGAGCGCCTTGTCATCATCGAGATAGCCGCAAAGGCTGCCCCAGATGGTATTAATCCAGAGTTTTGAGCCTGTCTCGTGGATTTTCCTGAAAGAGTCCTCGATTTCAGGAGTAAGATGCGACCAGCACATTTCATAGGCGAGCGGCACAGTCTTCGTCTCCATATATTCGTTGAAAAGCGCCTTCCCGCTCTCCTGGTCGAAGTTGCAGACAGGCATATACATCATATTGTGCGGGTGCGAAGCCATCTTTTCGGCAACGTCCGCGACGGTATGTGTTCCCTTTATGAGTATCTGGTCGGTCACGCCGAGCTCCTCGGTAATCGCGAGAACCATATCATAGTACTCATATCCCTTGTCGATGTTTACGCAGATACGGTCCTTGGTGCACTCCAGGGCCTCGCGAAGGGTCGGGATGCGGAGGGAGTCGGTGGCTACGCCGTGGGCTCTGCGCAGACGCATCGCCTTGAGTTCGGCGAGGGTGTAGTCGCTGACATTGCCCTTGCCGGTGAGGCAGCGGTTCACGGTCCTGTCGTGTGAAAGCACGAGAACGCTGTCCTTGGTCAGGCAGAGGTCGATCTCCACGATGTCGGCGCCGAGGCGGATGACGGACTCGATGGCCGGGATGGAGTTCTCCGGATAGTTCCTCCAGTCGCCTCTGTGGACAGCCACGACGACATATTTGGAGTCGGGATTATTGATTTCCGCAAGGATCTTGTCGGTTCTCTTTTCATACTGGACAGGGCTCTGTCCGCAGGAAACCGCACAGAAAAGTGCAGCGATGGCTAATAGTAAATAATGTTTCATATCTGTGTATTTCAAATTAGTTACGAAGATATTAAAAATTAGTGAATTCCCCGTACGGGCCTTCCGGATGATTTGGCATTTGCCCCAAAAAAGCGTAACTTGCGCGAACTTTCGGGCCGGTTCTCGGGACCGGAAGATTCCGGACGGAACTGAAACTGAGATTTGGATTATGCTTGAGTCAGAATGGGAAAGAGCTTTGATGGAACGCACCGCCGAGGGTGACCCAGGGGCGTTCAGAGCCCTGTTTGACGCATACTATCCTCAAGTCTTCGGTTTTATGGGAGGCATCCTCCAGTCTGAGGACGATGCCGCCGATCTGGCGCAGGAAGTGTTTCTGAAACTCTGGCTTATGAGAGCCGCACTCCCGGACATATCCTCTCTGGGCTCCTACCTCTACAGGATGAGCCTGAACCAGGCCATCAATTACATAAAGAAGAAGCGGATTGTTCCGGAGGAGCTTCTCTCCGACCTGCCGTATGACCAGATGGTCGAAGATCGCATCGACCTGAAAGGCAAGGAGCTGCTCATCGCAGCGGCAGTGGAGAGAATGCCCGAGCAGCGGCGGAAGGTCTTCGTGATGAGCCGTCTCGAGCACTTCAGCAACGAGGAGATTGCCACCATTCTGGGCATCAGGAAGAAAACGGTCGAGAATCACCTCAACCTTGCCCTGAAAGACCTTCGCACCGCCCTCCCGGCCATCGCATTCCTCTCGGTCCTGCTGCTTTGACTGCGGCAGGAAAATCCTGCCAATCCAGTAAGACCCTGCAGGTATCAGTCCAGAACTTTCACGCGTATGTTGCGGAACCAGACGTTGTTGCGGTGATCCTGCAGACCGATGTACCCCTCGCGGTTCGGTCCGCCGCAGTCGCTGAGCAGATCGAAGGCGACAGGCCACTCCTCCTGGCTGAACTTGCTGTTCTGGAGCATCGATATCCACTCCGGAGTCCAGAGCTGATACTCGAGCACGCTCACGCCGTTCTGGTAGTGTACGACCGTGCCCCTGTTTACCAGGATTCCTCCTGTCTGCCACTTGCCGTAACCCGTAAAGTTCTGAGGGTCAGCCGGCAGCATATCATAGAGGGAAGCCGATTTGCGGTTTCCGTTCACGCCGAGAAGGGCGTCAGGATGGTTCTCGTTGTCCAGAATCTGATACTCCGGAGCTGACGGGCAGATGGACAGGAACTTCTCGTTGCCGTCCGCATCCCTTGACATCATCTCGCGTCCGAGATAGAAAACGCCGGAGTTGGAACCCTTCTCCACCATCCAGTCGAATTCGAGAATGAAGTTCTTGAATTTGTGGGAGAAAACGATGTCGCCGCCGCCCGTTTTGACCGTCTTGTCTGCGCCCTGGAAGTGAAGGCATCCGTCCCGGATCGTCCATCTTTCAGGCAGATAGTCCTTTCCGCAGCCCCTCCATCCCTTGAGGGAGGTTCCGTCGAAGATCATATAGTATCCGTCCGCATCCTGCGGGAACTCTGAAAGGGAAACGCAGGGGTTCTCGATTTCGGTGTATTCCATTGCCGCAGGCACTTCAGCTTCCTTCTGGGAAGAGGATTTTCCGGCATAGAGGGTTGCGGAGCCTATGCAGGCGAGAGCCGCAACAGCAAAAATGATTGACTTTTTCATCTTGTAAAAACTATTAAAATTACAGTCAGGGGAGACTCTCCGGTCACCCCTGACTGCAAAGATACAGGATAGAATTCTAATATCCAGGGTTCTGAGTCAGGACGCTCTGTCCGGTAGTCTCATCCTTAGGATAGATCTGAATCTGCGTGGTAGGGATAGGATAGAGATAATCCTTCTCCTCCCACTTGTAGGTTCTGTCCTTGAACTGGACGAGGTATCCGTATGTACCTTCGGAAAGGGTGTTGTCCTTGCCGGCGGATACATTCAGAGTGTTCTTGCAGCTGGTCTCAGGCTTTGTGCCCTGATAGATGCAGAGATCCATCTCACCGTCATTGTTCGTGTCATATTCACCGAGTGACGGGAACCAGCAGCCTATGAATCCAGGTCCGAGAGTGTTGGAGGCAGGGCAAAGCTGCTCACCCTCGTGCCAGCGGAGCATATCCCAGAGTCTCTGACCCTCATTTACCAGTTCCACTGTCCTTTCACGTCTGATCTCAAGGAGAAGTCCCTTGTTTGAAGCGGATGCGAGGTGGGAATCAGTATAGTAGGAGCTGAGGAAGCTGTCAGGGGAAGCATTGGCCGCTGCCACCTTGAGTGCAGGCATACCCACGCGGGCGCGGATTACGTTCACGGTCGCGTCGATGACGCCCTGGTCCGCCTGACCGAGTTCAGCGAGTGCCTCGGCATAGTTGAGAAGCACCTCTCCGTAGCGGAAGACCGCATAATCGGTGGTGGAAGTGGTCGCTCCGTCGTGAGTGTCGTCGGAGAAATACTTGATCGGGCGGTAGCCGCTGCGGTCGTAGTCCTTGAAGGACGGATAGTATTTCGTGGAAGCGTCAGTGCCGAGTGCGACATAGTCCGGAGCCGCGACGGTCTGGGACATACGAGGGTCGCGGGACTTGAACTCCTCGTTGTACTGCATTGTCGCATAACCCGGCTGATTCTGGAACGGAGTTCCGTCAGCCATCAGATAGTGGTAGGCAAGACCTCTCGTGAAGGAATATCTTTCACTCTTGTAGGAGAACTGAAGGTTGTGGCGCACGATGAGTTCATCGGTCCACACGTATTTTCTGGCAAGGATGGTCTCCTCGCTCTCAGCATCCTCGAGGATGAAGAAGTCGCGGTACGGCTGGTCCTTGACAAGAGTGGACTTGCTGTACATCTTGTACTTGCCGCTGTCGATGATGGCCTTTGCAGCCTCGGCGGAAAGCTTGAGGAAGTAGTTTGCGGAAAGTGTGACTGTGCTGCCGTCTTCGGCCGTGTAGGTCTCATCCGGCGTGTCGTGATACTTTCTCCAGCTGCCCTCGAACAGAGCCATACGGGACTTGAGAGCGTAGGCCGCATACTTGTTTATGCGGAGGTTCCCCTCTGTCCAGGTCTCAGGGAGTCCGGCGATAGCCTTGTCGAGATCTTCCATAGACTTCTGCATCACATAGCCGCGGCTGTCGCGCGCACGGTAGAGAGCGGCCTGGTCGGTGTCGGAGATGACCTTGTCATAGTACGGGATGTCGCCGTACTTGCGCACCTTTTCATAGTAGAAAAGGGCTCTGAAGAAATAGGCGATTCCGTCATATTTGGCCCTCACGGCCTCATCGGTGCAGTTCACCGAATGCTCGAGGTAGTAGTTGATGCTTCTGAGTTCGCTCCAGGTGCTCGTGCCCCAGGACTCGGACTCAGGAGAGCGCGTGCCCATCTGATAGCTGCTGAGGTTCACGTGATACTGGAGGTCATTATCCTGAAGGGCCCCGTCGAAGGTGTCGTCCGGAGCGGGCAGCTTGGCATAGAAGCCGTTGGTAGCCATTTTCAGCTCGTTCTCATTGGTGTAGAATGTCTCCGGGGACAGCGAGGTCTCAGGGAACTTGTCGAGGAATGATGAGCTGCAGGAAAATAGAGTGCAGAGAGCCAGGACGGCTATTGATATTCTGTATATATTTTTCATACTCTCAAACTTTTAGAATGTTATGTCCACACCGACCGAAACGGACCTTGAGAAAGGATAGATACAATCGTCAGTCTGAGTGGAGGAAGCCGTTGCGATTTCCGGATCGACGTATGTAGTGTGCTTTTTCATCGGAGACCAGTAGCAGAGGTTCTCTCCGGTGAGGTAGAAGCGGACTTTCTCCACAGCCTTGTTAGGCTTCAGAGGAAGGGTGTATCCGACAGTGAGGTTCTTCAGACGGAGGTATGCCGCATTCTGAAGATAGCGGCTGGTGTTGTTGCGGACCAGACAGTTGCTCTCGGCCGAGTAGCCTCTGCGGCGCGGGAAGTAGGAATCGGTATTGTCTTCCGACCAGGTCTTCGACGCGAAGTCAGTAGGGATGAACGAGGTGTAAGGTGCCACATACGGACCCCAGAAGTAAGAGCAGTTGCGAGCCGGCATCCAGTCGCACTGGCCTACGCCCTGGAAGAGGAATGAAAGGCTGAAGCCTGCCCAGCTGAAGTCACCCTTGAATGAGTATGTATATCTCGGAAGGCTGTTTCCTATGATATACTGGTCGCCCGGATCATCCACGGTATTCGCGCCGCTGTTGATGACTCCGTCACCGTTGCGGTCCACGAATCTCACGTCGCCGGCCCTGAGTTTGGCCTCGTCTGCAACTCCGCAGGTATATACGCCCTTGTTGACAGCCTTGTCATTTACTCTGGACTGATAATCAGCGGCTTCCTCATCGCTTGCGAAGAGTCCGTCGATTTCGTAGCCCCAGATTTCTCCGAGCTTCTGACCCTCATAGTACTGGCTGAGGGACTTGTTCGGGTTGTCGAATTTCGTGATGGTGGTGCTGTAGTCTCCGAGGCTTCCGCCGATGGTGTAGTAGAGCGGCTTGCCTGCTACAGGAACCTCATCCTTCCAGGAGAGGGAAATCTCGTAGCCGGTAGTGCGGAGGTCTGCTCCGTTGATCTTCGGGGAACTTGTACCGAACACTGCCGGAAGTTCCTGTGCGGATGTGAGCATATCCTTGGTGTCCCTGATGTAGAAGTCCGCGCTGGCGGTGAGACGGTTGTCGAAGAAACCGAGGTCGAAACCGAGGTTGTAGGTTATTACGGTCTCCCAGGTAAGGTCTGAAGTCAGGGCAGACGGAGTGCTGACCTTAGGAGCCTGGGTGCTGCCGTCGAAGGTGTAGCTCATCATCGAAGTGGTGAGGGTGCTGATGTAGGAGTAGTCGCTCACCTGCTGGTTTCCGAGGGAACCGTAGGAGAGGCGCACCTTGGCGAGGTTCCACCAGTCCTTGATCGGGTTCCAGAAGTTCTCCTCAGACATTCTCCATCCTGCGGATGCGGACGGATAGAACGCCCAGCGGTTAGCTGAAGAGAAGCGGGAGGAACCGTCCTCGCGTGCAGAAACCTCGAAGAGGTATTTTCCTGCGTAGTCATAGTTGATTCTCCCGAAGAATCCGAGGGTTCTGTAGGCCGTGTTGGTTTCCGACGCTGACTCGATGGTTCCCTGAGCCATATTTATGAATGAGAGCTGGTCGGACACGGATCCTTTCTGACGTACCTTGAGCAGAGTCGAGTGATAGTCCTGGAACTGTGAACCGGCCACTGCGGTGAAGTTGTGCTTACCCCAGGATTTGTTCACATTCAGGTATGCGTTGGCGATGTGATTGTCCAGACGGCCGCGCTGCTCCTGATAGAAGTCATAGATGGAGCCGTTCGTGAAATCGACAACCTTCTTCATATTCTTGTCCCAGGTGTTGGCCGTAGGATATGAACGGTAGCTGTTGTTGATGTCCCTCATACGGTAGGTGTAGTCAGCCGTGAAGTTGAGCCAGGACGTGATGTCAAATACGAAACGGTTGGTGAAGGTCAGGTAATCCGTGTTGCGGGAGTTCTTGTTTCTTCCGTCGGTGAGTACGCCGCCTCGGCCGGATGCGATAGGAGAATCGGCGAACTGGATGCCGTTGGTGTATATCATCGTGGTTCCGTCAGGATTCACAGGCACGAGGGTAGGGGCGATGTTCTGGGTCATATTCCAGAGAATACCGTGGGAGTTGTTTCCCTCGGATCCGTCCTGCTCCCAGTATCCGCCGTAGTTGTAGGCCGTGCTCTCATAGCTGATGTTTCCGGTATAGCGCAGCCACGGCTTCACCTTCGCATTTACCTTCGCACGGAAG
>CAVCRS010000003.1:0-21514 GCA_963604635.1 Faecalibacillus sp. | reverse complement strand
AGGTCAATACCGATAATTTTTCCCATAATTGTATTTCGTTTTTACTTATTAATCTAATTTCCCGTGCCTGCTTCATCGAGGCACGCCCGAACTTATATCGAATGTTGTGCCAAGCCGATTTTCTGCCAATTTGTCATAAAAAGCAGTATCTTTGCTGACAGAAATCTTTCATATATGGAATACCGGACACTGACAGAGACAGAATACGCCGACCTCGCCTCGCGCATCCTGTACGAAGACAACCATCTGCTCATCGTGAACAAGCGGGTGGGCGAGATCACCCAGGGCGACAAAACCGGCGACGAGTGCCTTGCAGACAGCTACAAGGCCTTCATCGCGCAGCGTGACGGCAAGCCCGGAAAAGTCTATCTCGGCATCCCGCACCGTCTCGACCGTCCGGTGAGCGGCATCTGCATACTCGCCAAGACCAGCAAGGCCCTGGAACGCCTCAGCGCGATGTTCCGCGACGGGCAGATTCACAAAACCTACTGGGCGCTCTGCTGCTCCAAGCCCGAGCCTGCCGAGGGCCTGCTCGAAGACTATATGATACGCAACGAGAAGCAGAACAAGTCCTACATAGTTTCCGCGGCCGCTGACGCGTCCAATAAGGCCCCTGCCCGCCCGGGCGCCAAGCTCGCGCGCCTGCGCTACCGCTATCTCAAGAGTACCGAGAGATACCATCTCGTGGAAGTGGAGCTCCTTACGGGACGTCATCACCAGATCCGCTGCCAGCTCAGCCATCTGGGCTGCTGCATCAAGGGCGATCTGAAATACGGGGCCCCGAGGTCCAATCCTGACGGGGGCATCTGCCTCCAGGCCCACGAGATACGTTTCGAGCACCCGGTGAAGCATACCGAAATCTGCATCACCGCGCCTGCGCCGGCGGACTGGAAGGGTATATAAACCACCACATTAAGGGTTCCCTATTAAGGGTTACGCGGCCAACTTCTTCCCGGCGGGGCGGCTGCTGAGCTTCTCCACCTGGGTTTCCTTAAGCCACTCTACGGGAGTGCAGCCCGTAGAGTCCTTGAACGCCTTGATAAAGCTCGGCATATTGTGAAAACCGCATCTGGAATAGATCTCCTTCAGCCTCAGGCCCGGATTCAGCTTCCACAGCATCTGGGAATGCGCCACGCGGTAGCCGTTCATAAGATTGCTGAAATTGTTGCCGGTCACCTTGTTTATGGTTCTGGACACATAGACCCTGTTAGAGAGCACCGCCGTGGCCAGATCCCCGAGACTGAAATTGTCCTGAAGATACGGCTTGTGCTCAGCTATGTATTTCTCTATCTTCGCGAAGAGCTTCTGCATCTTCGGGTTGACCTTGCCAGAGCGCTCCACATCATTCCCCGCCATCGTATTCTCTATCTGAATGCGCTGTTTTTCAGTGAGAAACACTATCGAGGAATCCATCGACTTGCGGTAGGCCCCGTAAACCGCCGCCGAAACCAGCGCAAGGGCCGGAAGGAGCATCACCGCCGAGAACAGGTCCCGCGAAATGACGTGAATCTGCACCAGACAGACGGAGGATAGCAGGAGAATCACATATAAATGGTAAGCATAGTCCTCTATGGAATGCCAGACCGCCCTGTTCTGGAACAGGGTCCTGACATTGCCGAAGCGCATTTTAAGGCAGAGGAAGTTATGCGCGGCGAGAGCGCCCACGGCGATGAGAGGAAAGAGCCTCTCCTTCCAGACCGGAGCGCCGGCGAGGGCGCCGGCCAATGCCGTCATAAGGCACAGCGAAGCCAGGGCAGCGGCGAAGACGGAAGAATTGTCGCGCTTTCGGGCAGCATAGGAATGAGGGCTGAGCAGCAGAATGGCCCCTGACATCTGAAGGTTCATCAGGACGGCCCCTCCCGAAGCCTCAGGCGGACCTACGCACAGGTCGATTACGGACAGGAACAGAAACAGGGCCAGGGAAATCGCCCTTATGCGGAACGGGGTCTGTTTCAGGGACACGCCGCCTCTTCTGAAGTCCACGATGAGCAGAGAGGCCAGTAAAGAAATGGCCGGGAGAGCCAGGCCATAATAAAGAATATACTTCATAATCACGCGTTTAAATTGATTCAAGGCCAAATATCAGCAAAAACCCCCTCTCTGGCGGGACCGGAGAGGGAGTTTTTTTATTACCGTATATTTTTCTTTAACTGTTTGACTGTTTCTTTAATGTCTTCACGCCCTTCATCGCCTCGAAGCCGCGGCCATATACGCCGGTCACAGAGGAAACCGACATAAAGACATCAGGGTCAATGGTTTTTACATAGCGCAGGAAGAGGGAAAGATCCGCCTTGCGGGTCAGCACCATCAGAACGTTCGTAGGAGTCTTGGTGTACCAGCCTTCTCCGTTCAGAACGGTCACGCCGCGATGTAGGTCCTGGGTGATGGCGTCGGCGATTTCAGCGGACTTCTTCGACAGGATGAAAAGCTGGACGGACTGCTTGGAGCCGGAAAGCACCATATCCAGCACGGTGCTGTTCACCGTGATGAGGATGAGACCGTAAACGATGTTCACCAGCTTGTCGGTGAAAGGCAGCTGCTCGCCGGACTGCGTATATGACGGAACCAGGATGGAAGAACAGATGATCACGACATCTATCCAGAGAATCATACGGCCCGGGGAAATGCCGCGGTACTTGTTCACTATCAGTGCGATAATGTCAGTTCCGCCGGTACTTCCGCCCTGAGACATCGTAAGCCCTATGCCGGTTCCCACAAGTATGCCGCCCATAATCGTGCTCATAAGCTTGCCGTTGTCTATGCTCAGAACCTGAATGAAGTCGGACGGGATGATATCCTGGAAGATGTTCAGGCCGATGGAGGCGATGACCACCGCATAGATGGTCTTTCCCCCGAAACTTCTGCCCAGAAGGAAAAGAGCTATGATGAGCAGCACGGCATTTATCACGAAGTAGGAGTAGCCCACCTTGATGAGTCCCGATGTGGCATACTGGATGATGGAGGAGATACCGGTGACTCCGCCGCCGATGAGGTTATTGGAAATCAGGAAGATAGTCCAGCCCAGCACATACAGCAGTATTCCCAGGGTGATGATTGCATACTCTTTCACCGTATGCAGGAACGATGTCTTTAAAACGGCCATTGATTATTGGTTTGTAAGTTCTTTCTTTTTCTTGCGCTTCAGCCCCGTCTTTATTTCCTCGAAGCCCTCGCCATAAACGTTGTTGGTCACGGATACTGACATAAAGGCGCGCGGGTCGAGCTCCTTGATGACTGATGCGAGACCCGGGAACTGCTTCTGGCTGATGAGGATGAGCAGCAGGTTCCTGTCCTGTTTGGTGTACCAGCCCTGCGCCCTGAGGATAGTGACGCCGCGGTCCATATTGTTTATGATATGGTCCGCGATCTGTTCGTACTTCTCGGAGAACACGAGCAGCTGGTATGAGGATTTCTTACCGCCCACCACGAAGTCGATCATCAGGCTGAAGGTGATGATTTCCTCCAGACCGTAAACCATATCCTTGAAGGATCTGTCAGGCAGGAAGAGCAGCATACAGACGACCACAAGGTCCATCACCACGAAGGCCGTGCTGAGCGAAACCGGCCAGTACTTATTCACCATCAGAGCGATGATGTCCGTACCTCCGGTACTTCCTCCGAAACGCAGGACAAGTCCTATGCCCAGGGCTTCGAAGGCTCCGGCGATGACCGGGATGATCACCCTTTCCTCCACATAGAAGAAGCTGCCCGGAATGCAGTGGATGGCAGTCCAGCCGGCCACGACCTCCATAAGGAACGACGACACCACGATGCAGTATATGGTCTTGAAGCCGAAGCCTATGCCCATAAAGAATACCGCCGCGATGATGAGGGCCGCATTTATGGCGAAGTAGGAGTACTGCGCCGGTATGAAGCCGCCGGTCGCATACTGGATTACGGTGCAGAGGCCCATCATTCCGCCGGCGGACATACCGTTCGGAATCATAAAGCTCTCCCACGCCACCGCGAAGAAGAAACACGCCACCGTCAGGGCGACGTAGTCAAAGAGGATTTTTCCGATGTTGATTTTATGTTTCATTTAAGCACCACGTTAACGATTCTTCCCGGAACGACTATGACTTTCACTATAGTCTTGTCAGCCACATATTTGGCTGTCTGCGGGTTGGCCCTCACCTCAGCCTCCACCTGCGGAGCTGCCATACTCTTCGGGAGGGAAAGGCTGAAACGGGTCTTGCCGTTGAAAGACACGGGATAGTTGCAGCTATCCTCTACAGTGTAAGCTTCGACATATTCGGGGAAGGTCGCGAAGCTGATGCTCTCACTGTGTCCGAGCATCTCCCAGAGTTCCTCGCTGATATGAGGGGCGAACGGAGAGAGAAGGACTACGAGCGGTTCGAGCACGGCGCGTTTATGACAGTCGAGAGTGCTGAGTTCGTTGACAGCAATCATAAATGCGCTGATGGTAGTATTGTAGGAGAAAGCCTGAATGTCAGCCTCTTCCTTTCCGATAAGCCTGTGCAGGGCCTTGAGCTCGGCAGGGGTCGGTTTTTCGTCAGTTACGAGGAAGTTTTCCTTGTCGCAGTAGAGTCTCCAGAATTTGCGCAGGAAGCGGTTCACGCCGTCTATGCCCTTGGTATCCCACGGCTTGGACTGCTCCACAGGGCCGAGGAACATTTCGTAGAGACGCAGTGTGTCGGCGCCGTAACGGTCGCAGATGTCATCCGGGTTCACTACGTTGTACATCGACTTGCTCATCTTCTCGATGGCCCAGCCGCAGACATACTCTCCGTCCTCGAGGATGAATTCGGCATCTTTGTAGTCAGGTCTCCAGGCCCTGAAGGCCTCGAGGTCCAGACGGTCATTGTGCACGATGTTCACATCCACGTGAATCTCGGTGGTCTCGTACTTGTCCTTGAGGCCGAGGGAAACGAAGGTGTTCGTGCCCACGATTCGGTAAACGAAGTTGGAGCGGCCCTGGATCATTCCCTGGTTTATGAGCTTGGCGAACGGCTCCTGCTCGCAGACATAGCCGAGGTCATAGAGGAACTTGTTCCAGAAGCGGGAATAGATCAGGTGACCCGTAGCGTGCTCCGTTCCGCCGATATAGAGGTCGACATTGCGCCAGTACTCGTCGGCGTCGCGGCTCACGAGGGCGTCAGCGTCGTGAGGGTCCATATATCTGAGATAGTATGCGCTGGAACCTGCGAATCCAGGCATAGTGCTGAGTTCCAGAGGGTAACCGTGCCAGGTCCAGTTTTTCGCACGGGCGAGAGGCGGCTGACCGTCGGTGGAAGGCTTGAAGGATTCCATCTCAGGCAGGGTGAGAGGCAGTTCGCTCTCAGGAAGAGGGCAGGCGATGCCGTCCTTATAATAAATCGGGAACGGCTCTCCCCAGTATCTCTGGCGGGAGAAGATGGCGTCGCGCAGACGGTAGTTCGTCTTGCGGTGTCCCAGGCCGTGAGCCTCGACATAAGCTTTGGCCGCCTCGATGGCCTGTTTTACGGTCATTCCGTTCAGGAAGCCGGAGTTGCACATAATGCCTTCCTTAGCATCGAAACTCTCCTCGCTGACGTCGCACCCCTCTATAAGCGGGATGATAGGCAGGCCGAATTTCTTGGCGAAAGCGTAGTCACGGCTGTCGTGGGCCGGCACTGCCATAATGGCGCCTGTGCCGTAACCTGCCAGGACATACTCGGAAATCCAGATCGGAATCTTCTCGCCGGTAAGCGGATTGATTCCATAAGAGCCTGTGAATACACCGGTTACAGTCTTGGTCTCAGAGATGCGTTCACGCTCGGTTTTCTTCTTTACGGATTGGACGTAGTCCGCGACCTCTGCCTCGTGGCCTGAAGCTGTGAGCTGCGCGACGAGATCGCTCTCCGGGGCGAGCACCATAAATGTGACGCCGAAGACGGTGTCCGCGCGGGTCGTGAAGATGGTCACAGGCAGGTGACGCCCGTCGCAGACGGTGTCGAATACCATCTCGGTGCCTTCGGAGCGGCCGATCCAGTTGCGCTGCATCTCCTTCAGCGAGTCTGTCCAGTCGAGAGTGTCCAGACCGTCGAGAAGACGTCCTGCATAAGCGGACACGCGCAGTTGCCACTGCTTCATCTTCTTCTGCTCGACAGGATAGCCGCCGCGTACGGAAAGGCCGTCCTTGACCTCGTCATTGGCGAGGACCGTTCCGAGTCCCTCGCACCAGTTTACGGATGTTTCTCCCTGATATGCAATACGATAGCGCATCAGGACATCTGCCTTCTGATGTTCGTCGAACGCCTTCCACTGCTCCGCGGTGAAGTCATCGCCCTCGGTGCAGGCCGCGTGTGCCGCAGCGCTTCCGCCTTTCTCGAAAAGTGCGGTGAGCTCCGAAAGAGGACAGGCCTTGTCGAGATCCAGGTTGTACCAGCTGTCGAACATCTTGAGGAATGCCCACTGCGTCCATTTGTAAAATCCCGGATCACAGGTTCTTACCTCTCTGTCCCAGTCGTAGGAGAAACCGATTCTGTCCAGCTGCTGACGGTAGCGGGCGATATTGTCGGTAGTGGTCTTCTCAGGATGCTGTCCGGTCTGGATGGCGTACTGCTCCGCCGGCAGTCCGAACGCGTCATAGCCCATAGGATGAAGGACATTGAAGCCCTTCAGACGCTTGTAGCGGCTGTAGATGTCGCTGGCGATATAGCCCAGCGGGTGTCCCACGTGAAGTCCCGCTCCGGACGGATACGGAAACATATCCAGGACATAATATTTCGGTTTGCTCTTGTCTTCCCTTACGGCAAAAGTCTTTTCCTCTGCCCAGCGCTTCTGCCATTTGCTTTCGATCGCTCTGAAATCGTAATCCATAAGCTTCTTGTTATTATTTCTTTGTCAATTTGAATTCTACATATACCGACATCGCTGTCTTCACTTTCTTGCCCTTCAGCCTTCCCGGTTTCCAGTCCGGGGATGCGGAGATGACTCTCACGGCCTCCTCATCCAGAGAGGAGTGGACGCCCTTGCGCACGCTGACATCCGTCATCTTTCCCCTCTCGTCGATGATAAAATCCACCAGCACGCGGCCCTGTATGCCGTTTTCGACCGCATAGTCAGGGTATTTGAGATAGGCATAGACCCACTGCTGCATAAAGCGGCTCACGTCGGAACTGCCCATAAAGGTAGGCTTGTAGTCGCAGTCATAGTAATCGACTATATCTTTTGAGGACGAGGCGGCCTTCTTCTTCAGGGCCTGTGAAGGGTCGAAGAGAGGAGCGCGGCCGTTGGCGGCATTTACGGAGAAACTGTAGAGGTACTCCAGCTCCCGTTCCATACTCTCATACTGTATGATGCTCTCCGTGTCGCGGTCGCTGCCGTACTCGGGATAGACTCCCGTGGTGAAGAATACGGAAGGAATCTCAGCGGCATAGAAACTGCGGTGGTCAGAAGGGAGAGGCTCCCGGGTAACTATCTCAGGCACAATCGGCTGCAGGGATGCGTTCACTTCATTGACCATCTCGTTCACATCCGGGTTCGAAGAAGTGAAGGCATAGAATCCGCTGTCCCCTTCCCCGAGGATGTCCAGATTTATCATAAAGTCTATCTTGTCGGCAGACTTGAAGGACCTGTTCAGGAAATACCAGGAGCCGGCGTTGTTCTCGAGAGAGGCTCCGAAGCCGATGAGCAGCACGGAACGCTTTAGCAGCACGGAGTTGGTCTGAAGCATACGGGCCAGTTCCACCAGCATCGCGAGGCCGGAGGCATTGCCGTTCGCACCGTAATAAATTTTAGTGCGGGTCTGTCCGTCCACCGTCACCTCACGGGTGCCGATATTGTCCAGGCGGGCTCCGATGACGATGTATCTGTCTTTCAGAGAAGTGTCATAACCCTGGATGAAGCCTATGACATTGCGGGACACGAGAGTGTCGCCGCTCTCCTGCTTCATTCCGAAAATTTCGCCGTCGGTTCCGGAGAGGATATCGACGCCGTATTCAGTCAGGGTCCGCGTCAGGTACTGCGCAGCCTCCGTTTCGCCTTCCGATCCGGCGGCACGGCCCTCGAGGGCGGCCGAGGAAAGGAATGACATATGGTTTTTCAGCGAGGCAATCACTTCGCTGTCATCAAGTTCCGCATAAGAGGCGCTGCGGTATTGGGCGTCGAGAATGAGCGGGGCGCTCAGCAGAAGCGCGAGGATGACCGGAAACCTTTTCATCATCTTTTACTGTTCGTTGACATAAATCCAGGCATCGGAAGAGACGAGCTTCGAGCTGCGCAGCTGCTGCAGGCGTGCGAAAAACTCCTGCGGATCGTCAGACTGGCAGGCAGTCACCACGCTGAAGCCGTTTCTGAGGCGGAACACCTCAGGCTCCGACCCTGACGGGAATTTGCGCGAGAAGGCATCGGCATTGGCACTTTCGGAGAAAGTGCCGAGGATGACGTAGTACCTCTTTCCGAGGCCGACGCTGGAGAGTCCGCGGGCTTCGGCGGGAGTGCGCACGAGCATACCGCAGCCGCGTATGGAATCTATGGCGGCAAGCGAATCGGCGAGGTGTTTCCGAGCCTTCTGAAGCGAGTCCGCGCGGGCCTGCTCGGCCTTCTGACGCAGGGAGATGAGCACCTTGCGCTGCTCGATCTGGTCAGAGGTCGGACGCCCTGCGAGGGAGCGGAACATATCGCAGCCGCAAATCACGCAGAGGCAGAGTGCCAAAAGGCTGAAACTTAAATACTTCGTTCGCATAGTCCTGAAATCCATATTCCGCAAAGTTAATTAATTCTCCGTCGCTTTCCAAAATTATGTATCTTTGCATCTGTCGGTGAAATTCCCGTCAGCCTGTATGCCGAAAAAAGCTCTGCTCTCCATATTGCTTCTGCTCTCCTGCCTGAGCCTGCGGGCCCAGTGGGACTACAGGATTCTCTCGCCCAAGCCTCTCTGGGTGGGCGACACTCTGAACGTGCTGGTAATGGGCGACGTGATGATGCACACCAGGCAGCTCGGCTACGACTGCACACGTTTCTTCGCGCGCAGCGCCCATCTGATAGAGGAGGCCGACGTGGCCGCGGCCAATATGGAATTCACCCTCGCGGGCGAACCGTACAGCGGCTACCCGTGCTTCTCCGCCCCGGACGCTTACGCGCAATACGTCGCCGACTGCGGAGTCGATATTTTCCTGACCGCGAACAACCACATCCTCGACAAGGGGTCCGAGGGTCTGGAACGGACTCTCGAAGTCTATGAGAGGATGGAGCTGGAGATGGGTATTCTCTATACGGGATGCGCCCTTTCCGAAGCCTCGGACACGCTTCATAACCCTTTGATCATAAACAGGAACGGAATACGTCTGGCTCTTGTCAATTTCACTTACGGGACGAATTGCGGGGCCCCTTCAGGCCCCGCCCCGACAGTGAAGAGGATGAATAGGGAGGCCGTGGCGGCAATGATGAAAAGGGCCCGTGAAAAGTCCGACTTCGTGGTCGTGCTCCCCCACTGGGGCGAGGAATACAAACTCCGTCACAACGCCACCCAGCAGGACTGGGCGCAGTGGCTGGTGGAACAGGGGGCGTCGATCATAATCGGGGCTCATCCGCACGTGGTCCAGGACACCACGCACATCGGCGGCGTGCCGGTGATCTATTCTATGGGCAACGCCGTGTCGAATATGACGGCGCCGAACACCCGGCTGGAGCTTGCGGTCAGATTCACCGCCATACGCAACTGGAAGGGAGAGAAGAAGATAAGCGAGCCTGAGCTGGTGTTCCTATGGTGCACGGTGCCGGGGATGCTGGAGGACAATTTCGCCACGATTCCGGTGGAGGAATACATCGGGAAGCGGGAGCTCTGGAAGAGGCCCGCGGATTATGACAATATGGTTTCGACGCTCGAAAGAGTCAAAAAAGAGACCTGTATAGAATAACATATGAGAAAAACCATCAAACTTGAAGCCATCGACCCGGTGGAAATCTATGGAGCGGGAAACAGGATCCTGGAAGAGTTCTGCAGCTATTTCCCGGGGCTGAAAGTTGTCGCGAGGGGTGATGAAATCATCCTGGACGGCAAGGAGGGGCAGATAGAGGAATTCCAGAGCCGTTTCGCAAGGCTCATCGAAATCCGCCACCACAAGATGAACCTCACGCAGTACGATGTGGAGGACGTGTTCGACGGCGAGACTTCCGCGGACAGTTTCCGACTGAGCGGGGACGCGATCATCGTGCACAGCACTGACGGGAAGCCAATCCGCGCCCGGAACGCCACCCAGCAGCAGATGGTGCAGGCCTATTTCGAAAATGACCTGATCTTCGCGCTGGGTCCTGCCGGAACAGGAAAGACATACATCGCCATAGCATTGGCCGTAAGGGCCCTCAAGAACAGAGAGATACGCCGGATCATACTCACCCGGCCGGCGGTCGAAGCGGGCGAGCGCCTCGGCTTTCTGCCCGGCGACCTGAAAGACAAGCTCGACCCTTATCTGCAGCCGCTGTATGACGCTCTCGGCGATATGATTCCGTCGCGCAAGCTGCAGGAGTTCATGCAGGACGGCACGATTCAGATCGCTCCGCTCGCGTATATGCGCGGACGCACGCTGGACCGCGCCTGCGTCATCCTGGACGAGGCGCAGAACACGAATCTCGGCCAGCTGAAGATGTTCCTGACGCGAATGGGCTGCAACGCGAAGTTCATCGTCACGGGCGACGCGAGCCAGGTGGACCTTCCGCGGCGCGAGGACTCCGGTCTGCTGCGGGGCGTGCAGCTGCTCGAAAGCATCAAGGGCGTGCAGGTCATCCGCTTCACCAACGAGGACATCGTCCGCCATCCGCTCGTCACCAAGATTGTGAAGGCTTTCGACGGCAGCGAGGAGCAGTAGCCGGCCTTCGGCCAATCCCACCCTGTCGCTCGAAGCACCTAAGGAGCGTCAGCGACCCAAGAGGTCCGGGGAGTACGCTCCCCGGTATATAAATAAAAAGGTCCGGCCTTCGGCCAATCCCACCCTGTCGCTCGAAGCACCTAAGGAGCGTCAGCGACCCAAGAGGTCCGGGGAGTACGCTCCCCGGTATATAAATAAAAAGGTCCGGCCTTTCGGTCGGACCTTTCGTATACAATTGTATATCAATTACTGAGCCTGAGCTGCAGCGACTACGTCATAGTACTTCTGATACTTGTCGGCATACTCCTGACCCTCCTCGCGGAAGCGGTAGCAGGCGTTCTTCAGATACTCGGCGATGCTGGTCTTGACCTCATTGTCCTTGGTGATCTCGAATGCTTTCTCGAACGGCTCGATGCAGCCCTTGAGAGCCTTCTCGAAATCAGTTACGAGAGCGGCGTACTTGGTGTCGTCCATCTCGCTCTGAGCCTTCTCCTGAATGTCGACTGCGCGGTTGTAGAGAAGGATGCCCTCTCCGATGTAGCCGTACTCATACTCAGGATTGATCTCGGCGCACTTGCGGTAAGACTCGATAGCCTTCTCCTCGTCACCTGTCTCCTTGTAGATGTTGCCTTCCACATAGTAGAGGGAAGCGTTGTTAGGCTCGTTGGCCTTGGCACCGTCCAGAAGGGTGAAGAGCCTGTCGAAGTTCTCGCCTGAAGTCACATAATAGTTGATGAGGCCGATGAGGATGACCTGGCTCTGAGGATATGCCTCGAAACCCTTCTCGAGAACGTCCTTGGAACCGGTCTTGTCACCGAGCTTGTCGAGAATGTCGGCGAGCTTTGCGTAAACGTCACCGTCCTCACCCAGATAACCGGCCGCGATGCACTGCTCGAAGAGACCCTTTGCCCTATCGTTGTTTCCAGCCTGCCAGGCGGTAAAGCCGGCATTGTAGATGGAGTTGGTGTCAAGCTGGGAGCAAGGTGCTGTGGCAGCGGCATTTGCAGCGTCCTCGAAGAGTTCGCTGGCCTTGTTCAGATCACCGAAAGTGTATGCATTGTAAGCGTCATTCACATATTTCTCGGAGATGGACTTGAGAGCGGCGGCGATGTCCTTGCTCTTCGATCCCTTGGTGTCGAGCCCAGCGGCCTTTCTGTAGGCGTCGAGAGCTCCGCCGAGGGCGTTCTCGACTACAGGCTTGGTCACCTCGACGATGGTGAGCCTTCCGGTCTCGTCGAAATAGTGGTTGCAGTTGTCATAGATTTCCTTGGAATAAGCCCTTCCGCCGATTTCAACGGTCTCTACGGAAGACGGCTTCTTGTTGTTCATCATAAGGGTGACTTCCTGCTTGGAGCTTCCTACCAGAGCGTTTCCTACAGGTGCATCATAAGCATCGAGATAGGCCTGGCCCAATTTTGTCCAAGTAGCAACCTTGGTTGCCTTCTTGGCATTGCTTGCTGCAGCCTGAGCCTTGTCGAGAGCGGCTTTGGCTGCGCCTTCTGTCTTTACCTGTGCATCAGCGAACTGCATAGATGCGAGAATAGCCAATGCTAAAAAGATCTTTTTCATAATAGTGTAAAATAGTAGTTAAAATTATTATCCGTTGTTTTCCGGAGCCTCCTGAGCTCCCTCCTGAGGGGTTTGCGCTTCCTCCTCGGTCTCATCCCCGGCCTTGGCGACCACGGAGATGGCCGCGATGGAATCGGACCCTCTAAGATTTATCAGCTTGACACCCTGCGTGGCCCTGCCTGCCACTCTGATGCTGCTGACTGCCATCCTTATAGTCATTCCCGAATGATTTATGATCATAAGGTCATTGTCCTCGGTAACGCTCTTGATTGCAATAAGCGCGCCTGTCTTTTCCGTAATGTTTATCGTGCGCACTCCCTTAGCTCCTCTGTTGGTGATGCGGTACTCATCGGTCTCGGAACGTTTGCCATAGCCGTTCTCACTGACTACCAATATGGTATGAGCCGCCGCATCCTCTGCCTGAGGGTCGCAGCTGAGAGCTCCGATGACCTCGTCGTCATCATCGAGATTTATTCCGCGGACTCCCATGGAGGTTCTGCCGACCTCACGGGCATCCTGCTCGTTGAACCTGACGCAGCGTCCCTTGCGCGCCGCGATCATTATCTCTTCGTTTCCGTTCGTCAGAATCGCATCCAGCAGGGAATCGCCCTCCTTGAAGGTGATGGCCTTGATGCCCTTGTTGCGGGTGCGGTAGTTCGCGTATTCGGCGAGAACCGTACGCTTGATGATACCGCGCTTTGTGATGAGCACCACATAATGGCTGTTGCGGTATTCCTCGCTCTCTATCGACTTGGCGTTCAGGTAGGTGCGTATGCTGTCCCCCTGTTCGATGGAGATGAGGTTCTGGATGGCGCGGCCCTTCGAGGAGCGGGTGCCCTCAGGGATTTCGTAAACCTTGAGGTTGTAGCGCATTCCGTTCTCGGTGAAGAAGATCATCGTGGAATGCATATTGGCCACATAGATGTGCTCTATGAAGTCCTCGTCGCGGGTGGCGCTGGCCTTGATGCCGACTCCTCCCCTGTTCTGGGTGCGGAACTCGGTGAGAGGGGTGCGCTTGATGTAGCCCAGATGGGAGATGGTGATGACCACGTCATCATCGGCGTAGAAGTCCTCAGGATTGAACTCCTCGGCGGAGAGGGTAATTTCGCTGCGGCGCGGGTCGCCGTATTTTTCCTTCATCTCCCGGCACTCGTCCTTGACGATCTTCAGCTGCTCCTCCTCGCTGGCGAGAATCTCCTGGCAGCGGGCGATGAACTTCTCGAGCTCGTCATACTCCGCCTGGAGCTTCTCCCTTTCGAGTCCGGTGAGCTGGCGCAGACGCATTTCGACGATGGCGCCGGCCTGGATCTCGCTGAAGCCGAACTGCTCCATAAGTCCGCTGCGTGCCTCGTCAACGCTCTTGGATGCACGGATGAGGGCGATTATCTGGTCTATGATGTCGAGGGCCTTGAGCAGGCCTTCGAGGATATGTGCGCGCTTGAGAGCCTTGTCCAGGTCGAATTTCGTACGGCGTACGATCACCTCGTGACGGAAATCCACGAAGTTCGCGATGATCTCCTTGAGGGAAAGCGTGCGCGGACGGCCGTGTACGAGGGCCACATTGTTAATGGCGAAGCTGGACTGGAGGGCGGTATATTTATAAAGGGTATTGAGCACCACGCTGGCGTTCGCATCCTTTTTCAGCACGAACACGATTCTGATGCCCTCGCGGCTGGTGAGTTCCTTGATGTCGGAAATGCCCTCTATCTTCTTGTCCTCGACCATCTCGCCGATGCGCTTTATCATCTCGCTCTTGTTCACCATATAAGGCACCTCGGTGATGACGATGGTCTGACGGCCCTTCTCGTCCTCCTCGATGTCCGCCTTGGCACGGATCACAACCTTGCCGCGGCCGGTGTTATAGGCGTCATAGATGCCCTGACGGCCCTGAATGATGCCTCCCGTAGGGAAATCCGGGCCCTTGATGTACTGCATCAGGCCTTCGGTATCTATGTCAGGGTTGTCGATATACGCGCAGATGGCGTCGCAGCATTCGCCGAGATTATGCGGGGCCATATTCGTGGCCATACCCACGGCGATACCGGACGAGCCGTTCAGAAGGAGGAGAGGAAGCTTGGTAGGCAGTACCGTAGGCTCTTCGATGGAGTCATCGAAGTTCAGCTGCATATCCACCGTATTCTTGTCGAGGTCGGCCAGGACATCCTCGGATATCTTGGCAAGCTTGGCCTCAGTGTATCGCATAGCCGCAACAGGGTCGCCGTCCATAGAACCGAAGTTACCCTGGCCGAACACCAGCGGGTATCTCTGATTCCAGTTCTGCGCGAGTCTGGCCATAGCGTCATAGACGCTGGAGTCGCCGTGCGGGTGGAACTTACCCAGAACCTCACCGACGATTCTCGCGGACTTCTTCGTCTGGCCCGAGAAGCTGAGTCCCAGACCTTCCATTCCGAAGAGCACTCGCCTCTGCACCGGTTTCAGGCCGTCTCGAACGTCCGGAAGAGCTCTGGACACGATGACCGACATCGAATAGTCGATGTAGGCCGACCGCATCTCGTGATCTATCTCCACAGGCTCGATATAGCCGTGATTCCATTCTTTCATTGTCTCTTCATTATCCATAAGTGCAAAACTAATCCATATAAACACGCAAATTTAGTAAAAATTATTGATATTTGCGAATCAAGAAATGAAACGACACCTATGGAAATCAGATTTTCTGACGAAATCAACGAAATATTGAATCTCGCGCGCGAGGAGGCGATGCGGACCGGCAGCTATGGTATAGACGTCGACCATATTTTCCTGGGAATGCTCAGACACCGCAGGAACGATGCCTGCGCAATGCTCGAGGAGTTCGGCGTGGACCTCGAAGAAGCCAAAGAATTCACGGACGCCCATATACTCAGCAGCGACAGCATCCCCTACTCAAGCCTGGAGAAGATCCGTCTGACGAAGTGCAGCCAGAGGCTGATAAGCCTCGCCGTGCTGGAAACCACCAAATTGGGCGAGTCGCAGACGAGACCGCTTCATCTGCTGATGGCGATAAGCCGCGACAACAGCTCCTTCGCGCACGAGTTCCTGGAGCTGCAGGGAATGGACAGCGCGACGCTGCTAGCGCACGTGGTGAAAAGCCGCGCCGCACTCGGCGATGACGGGGAGGAAAGCTCCGGGGGCCTGACCGTCGAAGACTACGGGGTGGACCTGTGCGCATTGGCCGCCTCCGGCGCCCTCGACCCTGTGGACGGACGCGAAGATGAGATCGAGAGGGTCATCGAAGTGCTCTGCCGGCGCAAGAAAAACAACGCTCTGCTGGTCGGCGAGGCCGGCGTGGGCAAGTCCGCGATCGTGGAGAGTCTCGCGCTGAAAATCGCCGAGGGGGAGATTCCGGCGCTGAAAGGTAAGCGCCTGCTGTCGCTGGACATCGCTTCGGTCGTGGCCGGCACGCGCTACCGCGGCGACTTCGAGAAGAGGCTGAAGGAGATTATTGCCGAGTTGCGTTCGCACCCGGAAATCATACTTTTCATCGACGAGTTCCACACCATCGTGGGTGCGGGAGGCGCGCAGGGCAGCCTGGACGCGGCCAATATCCTCAAGCCGGCTCTCGCCCGCGGCGAGATTCAATGCATAGGCGCGACGACGCTCTCCGAATTCTCGAAGGTGGTGCGCAAGGACGCTGCGCTGAACCGGCGGTTCCAGACGGTAACGGTCGAGCCGATGACTGTGAAACAGTCAATCTATGTGCTCAATGTTCTGGAGAAGAAATATGCTGAATACCACAGAGTTAAATATGACTATGACGCCCTTCTGGCCTGCGCGAGGCTGACGGACAGGTACATAAGCGACCGCGCGCTTCCGGACAAGGCGATAGACGCGATGGACGAGGCGGGGGCGATGGTGAAGATTCACTCCGGGAAGAAGTGCCCGACTGTGACCCGCGAGGATGTGGCGAAGGTGGTTTCGAGGATGACCGGGGTGCCGGTGAGCAAGGTTGCGAGGGACGAGGGGCAGAAGCTGCTCGGGATGCGGAAAAGCCTGCAGCGCTGCGTAGTGGGGCAGGAAGAGGCCATAGACTGCGTCGTAAGGGCGATCCAGAGAAGCCGCGCCGGACTGAAGGCGCCGGGAAGGCCGATCGGGAGTTTTCTTTTCCTGGGCTCGACGGGCGTGGGAAAGACACGGCTCGCGAAGTGCATCGCGGAGCAGCTGTTCGATTCCGAGGACAATCTGGTGAGAATCGATATGTCGGAGTATTCCGAAAAGTTCACCTCTTCGCGCCTTATCGGCGCGCCTCCGGGATATGTCGGTTTCGAGGAGGGCGGACAGCTGAGCGAAAAGGTGCTGCAGAAGCCTTACAGCGTAGTGCTTCTGGATGAGATAGAAAAGGCTCATCCAGATATCTATAATCTTCTGCTTCAGGTACTTGATGAGGGGCGCCTGACTGACGGGAACGGGCGCACGGTGGATTTCCGGAACACGGTGATCATTATGACTTCGAATGCCGGGACCCGCGAACTCGAAGAGTTCGGCCGCGGAGTCGGCTTTGCGGCGTCGTCGAAGAATGTGGAGCTGGACCGTCAGGCGGTGCTGGAGAAGGCGGTGCGCAAGGTTTTCCCTCCGGAGTTCCTGAACAGGGTGGACGAGAAGGTGTTCTTCAGGCCGCTCGGGGTGGAGGAACTGGAGAAGATAGTCGATATAGAGCTGGAGGAGCTGCGCCAGAGGGCTCTGGAAACGGGGTACAAGCTGAGCGTGGCGAAGGCGCTGAAGCACGCGGTGGCTGTCGAAAGTTATGATCCGTCCTACGGGGCGAGGCCGCTCAAGAGGGCGATAATGAACAGGATAGAGAATCCTGTGTCGGAGTTCATCATTTCCCGGCGCATAGGCGGAGAGTCGGATGAGGTGCTTACGCTCAGCGTGGGGCTCGATTCGGACGGAAAGAGTACTAAGGTGAAAGTAAAAAATCAGTGATACGATGAAAAAGTTTATATTGGCGGCAGCCGCGCTGCTTGCCGCCTGCAGTCTTTCAGTGGCGCAGATTACGCCTTCGGGAACTTATCTGTATGCCCAGAAAGATGGGCAGGATCTGTTTGTGGACGTGTATGAGCCTTCTGCCGGCAGTGACAGTGAGGGCAAGCCGGCGATAGTGTTTATGTTCGGCGGTGGCTTCAAGAGCGGGAGCCGTACTGACGCTTGCTATGTACCGTGGTACAAGATGCTCTGCGACAAGGGTTTCCGTGTGTTCAGCATCGACTACAGGCTGGGTCTGAAGAATGTCACGAAGGTGGGGGTTTCCAATGCCACCGCGATTTATGACGCAATTCAGATCGCTGTGGAGGATCTGTATTCCGCGACGGCGTTCATCGTGGAGAATGCGGGGTCTTTCGGGGTGGATCCTTCCGCAATCGTGATTAGCGGTTCTTCAGCAGGTGCGATTACGGCTCTGGAGGCCGAGTGGGAGTGTGCGAATTCGGCTCCGAGGACTTCCGTTCTGCCTGAGGGGTTCCGCTATGCCGGGGTGATTTCGTTCTCGGGGGCGGTGTTCTCGACGGAGGGCAAGGTGCGCTATGAGAGGGAGCCTGCGCCGACTCTGTTCCTGCACGGAACTGCCGACAAGATAGTGAATTACAAGAATACGGCTTTCTTCAGGCTGCGTTTTTCGGGCAGCGGCGTGCTCGTGAAGGAGTTCGAGAGGAAGGGGTACAATTATCGCATCTACCGCTTCGACGGGAACGGTCACGAGATCGCGAACGAGAAGTCGATGATGGCCAGTTTCGACGAGCAGATGAGTTTCATCTCGACCAATGTGATGAAGGGCGAGAAGCGCATAGTGGATGCCCTGGTCAGCGATCCCGCCGTCCCAGTCTCCGCCTCCGCCCATAACGGCGTGAACAGCATCTACGCTGAGTAAAACCTTCGGCTGCGGCAGTCGGGCCTGTTGAGACGCCAGCATATTTAAATATCCCTCGGCCGCTGCGCGTCCAATTGCTTTCGTGGCCGCTCCGCATCGATCAAACTCCGCAACCGTAATCTTTCTCCCGGCCGCTACGCGTCCAATACGGCTGCGGAGTTTGTCGCTGTCTCCGCGGCATGGCCTTATGCGGTCATCGAGCTTGTCGAGACGCCCGTTGCTTCTTATATTGAGTCGAAATGTACAGAATACGTTTTATCTGCTCATCTCGATTCATTTTTTCACTTCGAGATGTTCATTTTAACCGTTATTTGAACATTTCGATTTTCATTTTTTTATTCTTGGCCGCTGCGGAGCGGCCCGGTGCGGTCCGGGGGATACGGCCCCCGGTGAATGGACCAAAACAGCGTTTCGAAAATACGCTAGTATTTTCGGAACGCTATGCAGGCGTTATGGCCGCCGAAACCGAAGGAATCGGAAATGCCGAGAGTGAGGGCCTCCTCGCGGGCCACGTTAGGAGTGTAGTCCAAATCGCATTCAGGGTCAGGATTGTCCAGATTAATGGTCGGGGGAACGAGGCCGTTCTTCAAGGCGAGGACCGTGGCGATGGCCTCGGCCGCGCCAGTGGCGCCGAACATATGGCCGTGCATTGACTTCGTGGAAGAGATGTGGCACTTGTAGGCGAAATCCCCGAGGGCCAGCTTGAAGGCCTTGGTCTCGGTCACGTCATTCAGCTTGGTACCCGTGCCGTGGGCATTGATATAGACATTGTCTTTCGAGGCATCGAACCCTGCCTCATCGAGAGCCTGCCTGATACATCTGGACTGGGTGACTCCGTCAGGACGCGGCGCAGTGAAATGATGCGCATCGCAGGTGCAGCCGTAGCCCACCATCTCCGCATAGATCTTCGCCCCGCGCGCAAGCGCGTGCTCATATTCCTCAAGGACCAGAACCGCCGCACCGTCAGCCATAACGAAACCTGCACGGTCAGCATTGAAAGGCAGACAGGCGTGCTTCGGATTGGTCTCACGGGTGAGAGCCTTGGCATTGGCGAAGCCGGCAATGCCGATAGGAAGCGTGCTGTGGTCGGTGCCGCCGGAGATGATCGCGTCCGCAAAACCGAACTTGATGGCCCTGTAGGCCTCGCCGAGGGAATTGGTCGAAGTGGAGCAGGCCGTCACGATGTTCACGCAAGGGCCCTCCGCGTGATGGCGGATGGCAATGAGTCCGCCTGCGATATTAGAAATCATAGTCGGGACGAAGAGCGGCGAAACCCATTGACCCGTAGGGTCATCCTTCATCCTCTCCACTTCGCGGGAGATGGTCGTGAACCCTCCGATGCCGGAGCCTACATAGACGCCGAGCCTCTGCGGATCGATGTTCCCGCCCTCTTCCTCCGAAGCGAGCAGACCTGAATCCTCCATAGCCTGATTCGCCGCGGCCATGGCATAGACCGAGAAAATGTCCTGCTTTCTGAGGAAAGGCTTGTCGATTCCGTAATCCTCGGGATGGAAATCCTTGATGACTCCGCCGATGTTCACCGGCAGATTTGAATCCGGATATATGGTGTCAATTCCGCATACACCCTCTTTCAGGCTGTTCCAGAAGCTTTTTATATCATTTCCCACACAGGAAATCACTCCCAGCCCGGTTACTGCTACTCTTCTATTCACTGTACCTTGATTTTGTTGAGCTACAAATATAAGAATTTTCTTTATGTGACGTGTAAAAAAATTACTTGCTGTAGTTTTGCGAAGTTACTATATTTGCGATGATGTTTGCTTGGAACGACAGAGTCCCGGGGTATCTGCTCGGGAAAGTGGAAATCACGTCAACAGTGGTATTTACGGCACTGTTTTCCGTGGTGCTGCTTCTCATAAGCGTTCCGTTCTCGCATAACGTATGGTTTGAACTGGCTGGCAGTGAAGCATTTGGCTTTACCGTCCTGTTCTTTTTCATCGCCCTGCTGGTGGTCTGCCTGAGCAAGCGCCTGCTTTACGGCCTGGGCAAGAGCGGCGCCGTCATCACGAATCTGCATTACATCCTCTGGAATATCGGCGAGATAGCCCTTGTGTGCCTGCTCTACACGATGTTCACCGTCGAGGGCGACCGTTTCGGCATTCTCGACCTGAAAGACCTGACTTTCGAGGAGATATTCTTCAGTTCGCTTGTCTATTGCTTTATGTCGATGGCCGTCCCATACACCCTCTCGGCGATGTATTTCGCTCTGAATGACAGGGATAACACCATCAGACTTATGAACTACGGCAGTGTCGTCACCGATGAGGTCCTCCAGCCGCGCGAGGAGAAGAAAATCACCCTCTTCGACAACAGCGGCGTGCTCAAGCTCTCGCTGAACCTCTCGAGCCTTCTGTACATCGAGTCCGATGACAATTACATAAAGGTCTGGTACATAGACAGTCACGCCACGCTCAAGCAGTATATGCTCCGCTGCCGCCTCAAGACGGTCGAGGAGAGTTTCGCCGGCAGCCCGCTCATCCGCTGCCACCGCAAGTACATCGTGAATATGGACAGGGTCGTGACTCTGAAAAAGGAAAAGGACGGCTACGAGGTCGAGCTCGACAACGAGACCATCGACCCGATCCCGATCACCAAGACCTACGAGGAGCACGTCCTCGCGTACTTCAACTCCTCCGACAGAAATATCAATTAAACTTGTTTCGGAGCTCCTAGCAAGCCGCCATAAGGCGGCGGCCGCCGCGAGAAGGGTTGGCTTGCGAAATCGCTCGCGCGGAGGCTGCTTCCCCCGTAATGGGGGATTGAGGGGGAAATTTGAAATTTAACCGGCCGCTTCCGCGTCCAATATGAATACGGAATGAGGGTGACTAAAAAGTCTTCGGACTGATAGTCACCCTCTTTTTTTATTTGTTAATCCCAATGGCGGTCGCGCCCCGGCAAACTCTGTGACCGCGCTGGGCACGGTCCAGCTGTTCATCTACCTGGGAGCGTTCTCCCCAGTCTTTGGCCATTTCTCCGGCCGACTTCGCCGTCCAATGCAGTCCCCGAGTCTGCCGAGGCGGTGCCCGCGGTGAATAATTCATCTTTTCAAACCGACGTCGATGGGATGTACCTCTCACAGCCCTGCAACGGGTCATGGTTAGCGTTGTCCCCGTAAACGTCTTTGCGATTGCGTCCAGGTACCAGCATTTTTCACAGAAAACCCTCATACCTGGATTGGCCGCAGGCCGCAGAAAGGCGTCTGTGGCACCCTGCTCGTCCAGTTACTATGTTTGCATTCGGTGAAGTTATCCACCCCGGCACCGCCGCCGGA
>CAVCRS010000002.1:0-57672 GCA_963604635.1 Faecalibacillus sp. | reverse complement strand
GGCTCTCGATGATAAGGCCGTCGAAGTTCAGGTCCATCGCCTGCTGCGCGAGCGGAGCGACGAGTTCGCGCTTGCCGCCTATATGGCTCGGGTCGCAGAAGATCGTCATCTGCGGGAAACGGCGGCGAAGCTCGATCGGAATGTGCCAGAGCGGGGCGTTGCGGTAAATCTTCTTGTCATAGGAACTGAAACCGCGGTGAATGACGCCGATGTTGCGAAGGCCCGCGTTCCAGAGCCTCTGAATCGCTCCGATCCAGAGCTCGATGTCAGGATTCACCGGATTCTTCACCAGCACAGGCAGGTCCGTACCGCGCAGAGCGTCAGCGAGTTCCTGCATCGCGAAAGGGTTCGTGACGGTGCGTGCGCCAATCCAGAGCACATCCACGCCAGCCTTCAGAGCTTCGAACACGTGCGCAGGCGTCGCGACTTCGGTCGCCGTCAGCATCCCGTACTTCTCCTTGACTTCCTTCAGCCAGGCGAGTCCCGGCACGCCCACACCTTCGAATCCGCCCGGCTTCGTGCGCGGCTTCCAGATGCCCGCGCGGAAAATCTTCACGCCGTTCGCGGCGAGTTTGCCTGCCGTCTCAAGCACCTGTTCGCGAGTCTCCGCACTGCAGGGTCCCGCTATGACCACCGGTCTGCGGGGATCCACGCCCTTTAGCTCCAATTTCTTGATTTCCATAACCTTATCCATTAAAGAAACAGTTCTCTTTTATATTCATTCCAATTATTTCCGCTCCAATTCCTGAATTCTTTCCAGCGCCTCCTGCAGCTTCTCCTCCCTGCAGCAGAGCGAAATGCGCATATAATTCCGTCCGACGCTTCCGAAAATGAAGCCCGGCGTCAGGAACACCTTAGCGCCATACAGAATCTTGTCGCTCAGCAGCTTCGAGGCGCAGGTATCATCATTGTCATTGGCAGCTTTGCTGCCAATGCCGCAGTCGGCAGCGTTGCTGCCAATGGAAGGGTTTTCGATGCGTCCCCAGAGGAACAGACCGCTCTGAGCCTCATCCACGCGGCAGCCTGCGGCTTCCAATATCCGCTTCGCGAGGCCGCGGCGCCTGCGATAGACTTCGTTCATCGCCGCGTATTCCTCATCGCCCTGCCCGAGCGCCTCCACGGCCGCGAGCTGCATCGGGCGGAACATACCCGAATCCATATTGCTCTTCACGCGCAGAATCCACTCGATGAACTGACGGTTCGAAGCCGCCATACCGATACGCCAGCCCGGCATATTGAAAGTCTTGCTCATCGAATTCAGTTCAATGCAGACGTCCTTCGCGCCCTCCACGGAGAGGATGCTCAGAGGATGGTCATTCAGAATGAAACTGTAGGGATTGTCGTGGCAGATGATGATGTTCCACTTGCGCCCGAATGCCACCAGACGCTCGAAAAGTTCGCGCGAGGCGTGGGCTCCGGTAGGCATATTCGGGTAATTGCACCACATCAGTTTCACTGCCGCAAGGTCCACAGCCGCCTCGATCTTCGCGAAATCAGGCTGCCAGCCGTTATTCTCATCCAGATCATACGGAATCAGATTCGCCCCCACGAGTCTGGATACCGAACTGTATGTCGGATAGCCGGGATTCGGGACCAGCACCCCGTCGCCGGGATTCAGGAAAGCCATCGAGATGTGCATAATCCCCTCCTTGCTGCCCATAAGCGGAAGGATTTCAGTAGCCGGGTCGAGGCTCACGCCGTACTTGCGCGCATACCAGCCGGAGAAGGCTCCGCGGAGCTCCGGGATGCCGATGTAGGACTGGTAGCCGTGGGCGTCGCTGCGGGCCGCAGCGGCCGCAAGGGTATCCGTAACCTTCTTGGTCGGAGGCAGATCCGGGCTTCCGATGCCCAGATTTATGACATTCTCTCCGCGGGCGTTCATCGCCGCGATTTCCTTGTTCTTTACAGAGAAATAGTACTCTTTCACTTCAGAGATTCTCTGCGCCGGGGTAAAAACCGTATTCATCTTATATACCTTTTTTCAGCCCTGAGGCCGTTAATCCGTTACTGACTGTCTTCCGTCCTCATACTCGCCCAGCACCCTGAGCATTCCGGTCAGAGGCCGTATGGCGTCTATCGCCTGACGGTAGCGGTGATAGTCTGCATAGAGCAGATTTATGTAGAACTGATATTCCCACTCCTTTCCGATGATCGGAACCGACTGAATCATAGTGAGATTCATATCATAGAAGGAGAGCACGGAAAGGACTTTCGAGAGGCTTCCGGCCGTATGCTGGAGGGTGAACACCAGAGTGCTCTTGTTCACCGTCCCGTCAGGGCAGAGGTCCTTGAGGACAACATCCGCCACGCTCTTGTGGGCCAGAATCAGAAAGCGGGTGAAATTCCGCTTGTTGGTCTCTATCCCGTCCGCCAGCACGTTCATTCCGAAAAGGGCCGCGGCTCCGGCGGGGCAGATGGCCGCGTGGTCGCGCAAGCCGTTCTCGCTGATCCATTTTGCGCTTCCCGCCGTATCGTCCTTTTCCACCAGCTTCACTCCCGGAAGATTCTCAAGGTACTCCGCGCACTGCCTCAGAGCCATAGGATGGGAATTTATCTCCCTGATATCCGAAATCTCCACTCCTTGCAGAGCCACGAGGGCGTGCTTGATTCGGAGCTTGTACTCCCCCACTATCACGAGATGACGGGACTCTATCAGCCTGTAATTCTGAAGGATACTGCCGGCGATGGTGTTCTCTACGGCCATTATCCCGAGTATCGACGGATCCCTTTCGACCGTGTCCGCGAGCTCGGTAAAAGTGTCACAATCGACACAGGCGATGTCCCGTCCCTCGAAATAGTCCCGGGCCGCTATAAAATGGTTGCAGCCGTCGATTCCCTGTATTGCAATTCTGTCCATAAATTCAGTTTTCAGGCACGCACCTCCGGGCGGATTATGCAAAACAAAAACTCCCGCAGCTTTCGTTGCGGGAGTATCTTAAGTTCATACACTTTCTAACTCGGAAGTTCACACAGATTCCCGCTCTTACCTTTTGCCAAAGTAAAAGTAAAAATAAAAATCAAAGGAATATGTGCAAACGCTGTTCATGCCTTATTCTTTCGTGTGCAAAGCTATAATTTTTTAATATATTTGCAAAGATTATTAATAATTATTTATGAGCAAAATCAGTATCTGTCGCAGTATTAGCGAGTTACGCGCAGAATTCCCCCAGAACAGAAAGATTTTCGTCATAATCGATAACAATCTGAAAGATTATTACCGTTTCTTTAATAATTGCTACATAATCGAAACTCAGACGAGCGAAAAGTTAAAGACCTTAAGCACGGTCGAGAACCTCGCGGAGCGCCTTCTGGAAGCCGGAGCCGACAGAAGCAGCTTCATCCTCGGCGTCGGCGGCGGCATCACGAGCGACCTGACAGGCTTTCTCGCCTCCATTTACAGGCGCGGAGCCGACTTCGCCTTCGTCCCGACGACGCTCCTGTCGATGTGCGACGCGGCCATCGGCGGCAAGAACGGGGTCAACTTCCACGGTCTGAAGAATATGCTCGGAGTCATCCGCGAGCCTTCCGCCGTAATCATCTGCTCGGAATTCCTGAAGAGCCTGTCTGTCAGGCAGTTGCGCTCCGGAAGCGCCGAAGTGCTGAAAACCTTTATGATATACGATGCCGGTTACTACCATAAAGCCGTGGATCTTTTCAGCCGGATAGCCTCCGACGGCATCGAGGGCAAGATGGAGGAACTTGTCGACATTGTCGGCAAATGCGCGTCATACAAGCAGGCGGTCGTAGCCCGCGATCTGAACGAGCACGGCGAGAGGCGGCTTCTGAACCTCGGACACAGCTTCGCGCACGCCATCGAGAGCTGCGCCCTCTCTTCAGAAGATAATACCATATTGGCCGCAAGCGGCCAATACAGTCACGGTGAAGCGGTTGCGATCGGGATTGCACTCGCTGCGCGGGCGGCTGCGATTCTCCACGAGGCTGACCCGGAGCTCGAAGATCAGATAAGAAAAGACCTTCGCGCCTGCGGTCTTCCCGACAGTCTCGAAGGTCTAGATTCTGAAAAGTCTGAACTCTGCGCCGCGATGCTAAAGGACAAAAAGGTCGAAGGCGACAGCATCCACCTCATCCTTCCGCGCCGCATCGGTGAAGTCATTGACCTGCCCTACCCTGTTTCCGAACTGGATAAGCTTTTCTGATACGCCGCAGCATCATCCTGAAGCCCCTATCGGTTAAGATACTCTACGTCCAGATCGTAAGTCCAGTAAGGGAAGTAAAGGTTTCCGCCCTCCCACTCGACTTCACCGCGCTGGAAATCAACGGTTTCACTGCGCGGATATTTCTTTTCCGGCACAAGTGCGCGGCCGTAGTCGCAGTTCACGGCCATCCTGTAGGAATCCATTCCACCGAAATAGCTTTCCCCGCCGAATGACTGGTCCACAGGGACCCAGCCGTACTCATCCAGCCAGATTTCGCTCCAATCGTGCAGGTTCACGCTGCCCGGATGCATCATAAATCCGCTCTGGAAGCGTGCAGGAATGCCCGCGCTGCGGCAGAGCGTGATGAAAAGCAGGCTCACCTGACCGCAGTCGCCGTGACCGCTGCCGAGCACATACATAGGGATGTTGTCTATGGTGGAATACTCCCTTGCCGAGGCCCACGGGAACTCGGCCTCAATCCAGTCATAGAAAGCGCGGGCCATTTCGACTTTGGTCGTCAGCCCCTGCGAAAGGGAGTCGCGGAGGGCGAGGATTTCGGGAGTGAAAATGATATGTTTCTCCCTCTCTCCCAGATAGTTGGCAGGATCGTTCAGGACGCTCAGGCCGTCATTCGATGCCATCGTTTCAGGGGTGGAAATTCCGAGCGGATACCATTCGGACGATGCCGTATATTCAAATTCCTCGTAAAATACTGTCTTGCAGCCTTTCACGGTCTTCGCTTCCATATAGAGAGTGCTGTGGGGGCAGCCGTCGCCAGAGAAAACAAGCTCATTGGAGGACTTGTCCTCCGTGTGAAGTCCTTCTGTCTCAACTCCTTCTGCATCCACGGTCTTCCATCCGGCAGCGAGGAACTCCACATCCGTCTGTCTCGGCACGTCGCTGCGCGGGAACGGCAGCCAGCAGCGCAGAACCTCGCCCTGAGGCACCGCGTCAGGATCTACCGTCAGAGTGTAGCGCACTTTCATCCGCACCGGCAGGCCGATATTCTCTCCGCCCGCCATCACCTGAGCGGCCAGCGTCGAAATGTCACTCGTGCCGAGTTCATAGTAAGGCGAGATCGTCGGGCCGTCCGCAAGCAGCTTGATTTCAGCGCATTCGCTGTCGACTCGGAACAGATTCGGCGCAGCGTTGCGGAAATACCTCAGCTCTCCCCCGATCTCCATCGCCTCGAGTTTCCCGGACTTCGTCCAATCCTCTATCATCCCGTCGGTCACATCCGGTATGTACTTCTGAATGTAAGCCTTGACCTCATCCGCGCTTCTGCAGAAATCCACGCCGATTCTGTACTGAAGGTCATCCTCCCAGCTGTAAGGTGCTGACTTGTTCCCCTGACAGGCCACCGCAGCCAGACATAGCGTTCCCGCCAGAAATCTCAATATTCTGTTCATATCTTTAATGATTTCCGTAAAGATACCAACTTCCCGCATACGAATCACTGAACTTTTCATTTTCTTACTTCAACGCTCAGCGGGTGATTGACGGCGAAGGCCTGGGATTTCATATATGCGTTCCAGGCTTCGGGGCTCTCAACGCCGCCTTCGCTCCAGCCGGAGGCTGTCCAGAACTCCACGGTCTGTCCGCAGGCGACTTTAAGGATCAGGCCCGCGTGGCTGTCCAGATTGGCAGGCTTGCCTGCGAAACTGTCCGCGAGTACAAGTCCGATGCTTATGAGACCGTCATCGTGCGGATCGGCGAGTTTGCTGTCCGAAGCCCACTCGGTGAATGAGACGTAGTCATCCCCGAACACGAGCGAAACGGTGTCGTGGACCGCTGCGCCCACGATAACCTCCAGAGAGTCAACCCCTTCCGCCTCGAACGAAGTGGTCCAGCGGACGAGTCTGCTGTTCGCATCGAGAGAGAGAGACCTTTTGACCGTGAACGGGACTCCGTTCACGTCAATGTTCTCGTAGGTGAACTCCGCTTCCGTGCGGAGCGGTCCGTTGCTGAGCCTTTTCTGGCTTGTCCAGTTGTCGCCGATGCAGACCTTGCCGTTCACTACAGGAGCACACGCGCCGCCGCCCAGAGCCTTTCCGACCATATAGCAGTCACTGCCCTCGCCGTGGTTGCGGTGGATGTCGCCGGCTGCGAGCCAGGCGTCAAAGACGAAACGCGGAGTGTTCTTTATCCAGATATCCTGTCCGAAAGTTCTCGGGCCTGCAAGCGCAGGACCGTAGATGCGGCCTACGACGACATTGTTCTCGTACGCATAATCGTCCTTTCTTTCAGGGACATAGCGGCTGCGGACGAGAGTGTCATAGACAGCCGGCGCGCCCGCGGAAACGGTGAAGACTGCGGATGCTCCCGCCTTCATATCCGTCTGGAAGATAAGGCTCAGGGCGCCTTCGGCATCCGTCACGGTCTGGCTCGGAATCTCCGCTCCTTCGCAGCTGCGGACTACGGCATTCTGCGCGGAAAGCCCCCTAATGCCGAGAGAGGAGAACGGGACCTCCACGGTCTCGCTGATGCGGTCCACCTCAGAAGGGTTGGACACGCAAACAGTCCTGTACTGCGCTCCGCAGGAGCAGAGCAGACAGGACAGGACCGAAATTGCAAGAAACAGACGTTTCATTACTTAGGCTGCTTGCCGATGTATGCGAGGATACCTCCGTCCACGTAGAGGACGTGGCCGTTCACGAAATCCGATGCAGGGGATGCGAGGAAGAGTGCAGGTCCCTTGAGGTCTTCGGTGGTACCCCAGCGGGCTGCAGGGGTCTTGGCGACGATGAAAGCGTCGAACGGATGGCGGGAACCGTCAGCCTGACGCTCGCGCAGAGGTGCGGTCTGAGGGGTTGCGATGTAGCCCGGGCCGATGCCGTTGCACTGGATATTGTACTCGCCGTACTCGGATGCGATGTTGCGGGTGAGCATCTTGAGTCCGCCCTTCGCGGCAGCGTAAGCGGAAACGGTCTCACGGCCGAGCTCGGACATCATCGAGCAGATGTTGATGATCTTTCCGCCGCCCTGCTCGATCATTGAAGGGATGACTGCCTTTGAAACGATGAACGGAGCGTTGAGGTCGACGTCGATTACCTGACGGAACTCCTCCGCCTTCATCTCGCACATAGGGATGCGCTTGATGATGCCGGCGTTGTTCACGAGGATGTTGATTGGGCCGAGGTCCTTCTCGATCTTCTTCACGAGCTCCTGAACCTGATCCTCCTTTGTAACGTCGCATACATATCCCTTCGCGTCAATGCCCTTCTCCTTGTAGGAAGCGAGTCCCTTGTCCACGAGTTCCTGCTTGATGTCGTTGAAAGCTATCTTTGCCCCGGCCTCGGCGAATGCTGTAGCAATCGCGAAACCGATACCGTAGGATGCACCCGTAACGAGCGCAACCTTTCCTTCGAGTGAAAAACTAACCATAATTCTATAACTTAAAAGTTGTTGTATTTCAAAATATTATGTAACTACCTCATCTCCAGATATGAAATCTGGTCCTTGTCGCCGTAATTCAGGTTCTCTCCGCCCATACCCCAGATGAAGGTGTAGTTGCGTGTGCCTGCGCCGGCGTGGATGGACCACTCGGGAGAGGTGATGGCCTGCTCGTTGTGGAGCCACACCAGTCTCTCTTCCTGCGGCTGTCCCATAAGGTGGCAGACTGCGTTGCCTTCGGCGATGTTGAAGTAGAAATATGCCTCCATACGGCGTGTGTGGGTGTGTGCCGGCATCGTGTTCCATACTGAACCCGGAGCAAGCTCGGTAAGACCCATCTGAAGCTGGTTGGTGCCGCCGCCCTTGACTCTGCTGAGCACGGACCATACGATGAACTGGTTCACTACGCGGTCGTTCGAGTCTTCCATTGAGCCGTAATGGTCTGAAATGGCGAGCGCATATTTCTTCTTGTCAGCGTTCTTGTCCGTGGTGACCATCTGGGTAATGTACTCCTTGTATGCAGGGGCGGAATTGATGTAGAACTTCGCCGGGTTCTGCGGATCGACGCTTCTGAACGTGACTTCCTTCTTGCCGCAGCCGACATAAAGTCCCTCCTTGTATTTCAGGGGATATTCCTTGCCGTCGACGGTCACGATGCCGTCACCGGCAATGTTGATTACGCCAAGCTCTCTGCGGTCGAGGAAATGCTCGGCCTTGAGCTCGTCGAAAGTGTCGAGAGTGAGGGTCTTGTCCACAGGCATCGCGCCGCCGTAAATGAGGCGGTCATAGAGGGTGTAGGTGAGGTTTATCTCATCCGGAGCCATCACTTTCTCCATCACGAATGCGCTGCGGAGGCGCTCGGTGTCATAGTGTTTCACGTCGTCCGGATGGCACGCCGTCTGGACGGTGTAGTTCACCTGTCCGAAAGCCTGTGAGGCTGCGAGAGCCGCGAGGGCCGCTGTTATCATTAACTTCTTCATATTCTGTTATGCGTTATTTGATTCTGTATTTTCGGAGATTTCGGAAGCGTTCGCTTTCTGCTCCTTCACATTCTTAACCCTGTTCCAGGCCACCAGACCGCCGGTGCAGAGCACGAGAGCGACAATGCCTATCCACTTGCAGCTGTGGGTAAGGTGGAAAATCACCCACGTAAGAGGGCTGGAAGCGAAGTCGAGCGAGCCTCCCTCGAAGCCTTCAGGAATGGCCACGGCAGTATCGCCCGTCTGGGCGAACACGTCCTGTGCAGCCAAAGTGAAGTACGGAGCGAGGTCCGTGACGAAATAAAGGCCTATCAGGATGCAAACGAGTCCGACAATGAAGGTCTTGACCACATTACCCTTAGTGATAGGGAGAACTATCGGGAAGATGTAGAACATTCCGGCAAGGGATGCGAGCGGAAGGAACTCATTGCCCGGAAGAACCACGGCAAGGATGAGGGTCACGGGGATGAGAAGCAGCGATACGACCAGGGTCGTAGGATGGCCGATGACAAGCGCAGGGCTCATTCCGATATTCATCTTCGCGCCCTTGAATTTGCGGGAGATCAGGCTCTTGGTAGCCTCTGAGATAGGTTTCAGACCCTCGATGAAGAGAGTGGTGATACGAGGGATAAGCTCCATAACGGCTCCGATCTTGATGCCGAGTCCGAGAATGTACGGAATTCCGTCCACAATCTCCTTCCAGGAAGAAAAGCTCAGGCAGCCGATGATGATTCCGATGATGACGCCGAGGAAGAGCGGCTCTCCGAAGAGGCCGAATTTCTTCTTCATACCCTCAGCGTCGATGTCCAGCCTGTCGAATCCCGGGATTTTGTCCAGCCCCGCATTGACGGCTTCCGCGAAAGGAACGAAGCCCTGGCAGAACGGCTGTGGAATGGATATTCCCTCCATCCCCTCGTAGAATCCCTGGAACTTGGAGGCCGTGCGGTCAGCGAGCACAAGGGTGATGATGTAGCAGACAATGGCCGCAAAAAAGCCCCAGAGGAGGCTGTCGGTTGCGAAATAGGTAATTGCGCCGATGAAGGCGTAGTGCCAGTAGTTCCAGAGGTCGATGTTCACGGTCTGGGTGGTCTTGGTGAAGAGCATCAGGAGGTTCACTCCGAGGCAGACCGGGATGATGAGGGCGCCGATGGCGGTGTTATACGCTACCGAAGCGGCCGCCGGCCAACCCATATCGAAGACCTTGAGCTGAAGGCCGTAGATGTCGACGATTTTGGAAAGCGCAGGGCCGAGCGCGCTGGTAAGAAGTGCGGTGACTACCGAAAGACCCACGAAGCCCACTCCCACGAGCAGACCGCTCTTGAGAGCCTTGCCCGGCTTGATGCCGATGCAGATGCCGAGGATGGTGAAGATCACCGGCATCATCACGGCTGCGCCGAGCCCGATTATATAGCTGAATACCTGTTCCATAGACTATTACTGAATAGGGTTCTCTCCGTTTGAGATGTGACGGCGGCGGACAAGTGATTCAAGGAGGTAGTAGTCGGCGTAGTTGAGCGGGACATCGATGTCGTTTCCGTGCGGAACGCTGCCCACAGAGTGCCGGAGAAGAAAGCCGCCGTTGGTGCCGAGCTCAGCGCGGTAAGGCGCGGCGCTCAGAGACGTAATGATTCTGTCGGCTGTCTTGAGATAAGTTTTGTCTTTCGTGTACTGCCAGAGTTCATAGAGGGCTGAAGCCATAATGGCTCCCGAGGAGGCATCCCTCTGATCGGCATAATCGGCATACTGAGGCTTTTCGGCGCAGTACTTAGGGGCGTCATAGTCCCAGAGCGGAACGAAGTCCGCAGGCATATTCGGCTCGTTGATGAGGAAATGCGCGATGTTTTCGGCCTGGGCGAGATAGCGTTCGTCACCGGTGTAACGGTAGAGGACGGTATAGCCGTAGAGAGCCCAGGATTGGCCGCGTGCCCAGCGGGACTCGTCATCCGCGCCCTGAGCGGTGTATTTTCCACGGACCTCTCCTGTCTCGGGATCATAGTCCACAACGTGATAGGTGCTGTAGTCGGAGCGGAAGTGATTCGCTATGGTCTTGTCTGCGTGGCTGACGGCAATCTCCCTGAAAGACCGGTCGCCTGAAATCTCGCTCGCGCGGAAAAGAAGCTCGAGGTTCATAAGGTTGTCGATGATGACAGGGCACCTCCACCCTTTCTCCTTCTGCCAGCCGGCAGTGACGTTCCACGACTGGATGACACCCGCCGCCGGACGGTAACGGGTCACAAGGGACCGCGCTGTGTTCACGAGAACGGTGTCATAACCGGGAAGGTTCTTGAGCCTGAGACCGTTGCCATAGCTGTCATACATCATGAAACCCACATCGTGATGTTTGGTGAAATACTGTATGTCGTGCAGGGCTTCGGTCTGCTTCTGCGCGTGAACGGCATATTCCTCATCGCCTGTGAGTTCATACATATACCACAGGGTCCCGGCAAAGAATCCGCTCACCCAGTTGCGGGTCGGGACGAAGGAAATCTTGTCATTCTTGAATGTCGAAGGAATCCTGACGGTGTCGCCTTCCTCGCATGCGGCGATAAGCGGAGCGAGCTGCTTTTTTGCGAAATCGACATCATCGTTGATGACCCCGGTCACAGGATTGCAGGCAAGCGTCGCAAATGACAGGGCCAGAGCAGGAATGAGTTTCTTGAGCATAATCATTATGTGTTATTGTTATTATCCGTTGAGGCGCAGCGCCTCCCATAAGGCGGGAGACCCGACGTCCGATTAACGTGGAACGCGAAATTACTCATTTTTCAACAGAATATCCCCACCCGTCCGAGGAAATTTCAGTCAATTTCTATCTTAATTTGGGCAAGAGCTTCACAGACCGGCTTCCGTCAAAGGAATATCACATCAGCGCCCCTATATCATAACAGGAGGTGACCTGTCAAAAGTCACCTCCTGTCTGTTATACGCCTATGGTAAATCAGTTGCTGTCAACACACTAATATATCCAGTTAGGTCTCTGAACGATGGACTGATTCCTCTGATATTCTCCGGACGGAGCGGCCCACGGCCAGAACCAGTCCTGATAGTACCACGAATATTCGACAGTGCTGTCTCCCCACCAGGACTGTCCTCCGTAGATATCCTTGCCCTGAAATTTGGTCTCCTTGTAGGTGCCCCAGCGAATCTCGTCGAAGTAGTTGAGAGCCTCGGCGGCAAGTTCGATTCTCCTCTCATAACGGACGGCTTCCCTCATCGAAGAGAGATCGGATGCCGTGACAGCAGGCATTCCGGCGCGGCTGCGCACCTCGTTGATAATGGTCTTCGCTTCGCTGAACCGGTTGAGTTCGATAAGAGCTTCAGCCCTCTGAAGACAGACATCCGTGTAGCGGATAAGAGGAAAATCCGTGAAGCACTGCTGCCTGTCCACAAGTTCATCCTTGAGGAAATAGACATATTTCCTGTAGCAGTAGAATGCCGACATTCTTTTGTCTATCCAGAAGTCTCCCCCATTTGTTCCACGCTCGTACAAAGGCCATCTGAGCTGCTTGCCGATCATATTTTCATTGTTGTTGAAATTTTTCGTAAAGCAGTCCACCGGCTCATAAGGAGTGACGACGCTCTGCTTGAGACGAGGGTCACGGTTATCGTATGCAGCCTTGATTCTGGCCTCGTTGCCGCTGTTTTTGTAGTATTTCTCAAAAACATCCGCGCCGATGAGATTTATGGCACTCTTCTTCTGCGATGCGTATTTGGTTTCATTCAGACCGTCACGGCAGAAGAACACAGCCCTCTGTTTAGGGGTGAGAGAATTCCAGTCTTCGAGTCCCGGAACTTTGCTCCAGTCGAACTTGGTTCCGTCGGCATTCTGGAAGTAATCCACCCAGTCGGCCGAAGGCTTCACTTCGCCCCAGGAGTCAAAGGTGTCTCTCGCACCGAGAGCCTGCTGGATATTGTCGCGATATCCGTCCTCCGCATCGTACTGGATTGCGAATATCATTTCCGGATCGTGCTCATTTGCAGCCGTGAAGAAATCGATGTACCTGCCGGCAAAGAGGCTGTGTCCGAGTTCACCGACCTTCGCGAAATCCTTCTCCGCGAGTTCATAGTACTTTGCGGCTGTCGCGTCACCGTCAGGTCTCTGCTTTGCGTCCTCGTCTTTGGCGGCCATCCACATATAGGCCATTCCCCTGAGAGCATACGCGGCGGCCTTCGAAGGTCTGCCCTGATGTTCTGTAATGGTATTGTCCGGACAGTCGGCATTTTCGACGCAGAAGGTGCAGTCATCAATGACAACCTGCCATACATCATACGCGCTGTCCTGAGTTTTGGTGCACTCGTCATTGGTTATAGGCTCAGTGTAGATCGGGACACCCCACCAGAAACGGTTGAGACGGGTGTAGGCCCAGGCACGTAAGAAACGGGCCTCACAGAGATATCTCTGATAGGTGGAATCATCCAGTCCGGCATTGCCGAGGTGGGCGATGGCATCATTGGCAGCGTGGACGATGGTATAGCAGAATTTCCAGTCGTAGCTTATCTGAACGTCGTTCGCCTTTTTCTGCTCGTCGGAGAGCAGGGTCATCGGGAAGTTGTTGGCATAGTAGTCGGTACAGAAACCGAGGCCCTCGATTCCGTATTTGTTCAGACCGTCAAGGCTTGTGCTGCGGACCTGTGTTCCCTTGCTCAGTATGCGGTTATAGAAAGTCTCATACAGACCGTTCATTCCCTTGAGGGCAAGATCCGGGGTGGTCCACATATTCGCGCTGGAAATCTGGTCGCTCGGAGCCGTATCGAGCAAATCCTGACAGCTTGTTGCCGCGAAAGTGGCAACTGCCGCAATTATGAAAGTATAAATTGTTCTTTTCATTGCCGAGGAATGTTTAGAATGTTATTTGTGCTCCGAGAGTAGCCTGACGCATCAGAGGGTAGCCGATCGTGCTTCCCTTTTCAGGATCAAGTCCCGGATAGGCCGTGAATGTTGCAAGATTGTCTCCGGAAACGAAGAAGCGAAGCTGCTGCACGCGGAATTTTCTGGTAAGATCCTGCGGGAGAGTATAGCCCAGCTGCACATTCTTGAGTTTGAGATAGTCACCCTTGTATTCATAGAACTCACTGGCTGTACGGTTGCTTACCGAGCTGTTGAAGGTGAGTCGGGGATAGGTGGCCGTGAGGTTTGTCCTGCTGTCGGTCGGATTCGTCGGATCGTAGAAATAATGGTCATCCGCGATTCTCTGGCTTACGCCGTGTCCATTGTTCACCTGAGTTCCGTTGTAATAGGATGAATTCCAGATAATATAAAAGTCGAACGCACCGGCCCAGGTCATTGAAAAGTCAAATCCTTTCCAGGCGAAGCCGAGGTTGATACCGAGGTTGTAGGACGGAGCATCGGTATGACCGTTGAAATTCATATCGTCATCGTCGCCATAGTTCTTGTCGCCGTCGGCATCTGCATAAAGGAGGTCACCGTACCAGAGCTGGTCTTTCCTGAAGGAGGTGTTCCCATTGAACATATAGCCGGCGTCAAGCATTGCCTGCACCCAGGCCGCATCGGTCTCGGTACGGATCATCCCGTCCACAGGACCTGCGTTAGGATCGACCTCACCTCCGGTATAACCCTGTCCGGTACCTCTGTAAAGCGAACGGAGATAGTGCTCCCCGAGAGGATGTCCTTCGCAGAGCTTTCCGCTGCCGAAGGATGCTGACACGTCAGAGAGGTTGTTGCTGTAAACGCCGTCAACCCACTCCTTCACGAGATCGCCCTTGAACTTGGTGACCTTGTTTCTGTTATAGGAGAAGTTCACGTTCGCGAACCAGCTGAAGTCCTTTCCGATGCTGTCTTTCCAGCCTAGGGCCAGCTCAATACCGGTATTCATCACGGCGCCGAGATTTGAAGGCACTCCGCTCACATTTCCCATAGTCAGATAGATGGACGGGGTGTAGAGGATGTCCGTAGTGTTCTTGAGATACCAGTCGACTTCCGCGGTGAGACGGTTGTTGAATGCGCCGAAATCGACACCGATGTCAGTCGTGGCAGTGGTTTCCCACTTGAGGTTGGAGTTGCTCAGGGAAGAAATGTAGAGACCCTTGGTCGGAGAGCCTTCGACCACGACATTCTGAGCCGCGTAAACTGCCTGCCAGGCATAGTTGCCTATACCCTGATTGTTTCCGGTCTGTCCCCAGGATGCCCTGAGCTTGAGGTTCGAGAGCCATCCTCTGGCTCCCTGCATAAAGTCTTCCTCCCGGATTTTCCAGGCGGCGGAGAATGAAGGGAAGAAACCGTAGCGGTTGGCGCTTCCGAAACGGGAAGAACCGTCAGCTCTGAAATTGGCCTCGAAGAGGTAGCGGTCGAGCAGCGAGTAGTTCACCCTGCCGAAGAATGACTGGAGTCCCCAGCCCGCCTTGGCGGAATTGGATGAACTGAGAAGAGTTTCGTAGGTATTGAGCTCGTTCAGAGACCAGTCTGTGGCGCCCTGCTTGCTTACGCCCCAGCTCCAGGTCCGATATTCCATATTGGAATAACCGGCAAGGAGTCCGAAATCGTGCTTGCCCCAGGTGGCATTGTAACGAGCGAGCACTTCTGACGAAACATAGTAGTTGCGTGATGTGCTGTTGCTTGCAGTCGCCGTCTCGAGAGATGAGGAGGAATAGCGTACATTGTTCACATAATCCCAGAATCCGTTTTCTCTCGAGTAGGTGTGGGATTCTCCGAAAGTCGGAGAGTAGTTCACTGTGCCTTCGATGCTGACGCCCCTGTACGGACGGATTTTGGCGAATGCGGTGGCATTGAGGCGTGTCCTTACATTGTAACCGCCGTTGCCGTACATCTGACGGAAGAGATTGTTGGCGTTCGAGGATTCCTCAGCGCTGAGAGCCGGAATGCCCCAGGCGTTCACATCTCCGGGATACACACCGGGAGTGGTCTGATAGAGATAGCTGAAGGCATTTGAGACATTGGCGAGACCGTAGTTCTGTCTCTGTCCGAAAATTCTCGTGCCCACGGTAAACCAGTCGGTGACATCCGCCTGAAGATTGGTTCTGAAGTTAATCGTCTGAGTGGAGGAATCTATGCCGTAACGTCCCATAACTCCCTGGTTGTCGAGGTAGCCTCCGGACATAAGATAGCTGACTTTCTTTGTACCTCCTGACACGTTGACGTTGTGCTCCTGAGTGTAGCCGGTCTGGAAAAGCTCGGAGAACCAGTCGGTGTTAGGGTATGCGGCGTAATTAGGGACGCCGTTTTCAGTAAGTCCGTCCGGATCGAGAGACTTTTCCCTCCACAGGTCAATGTTGCTCTGGGAGAAGACCAGGGATGTTCCCATATTCTCACAGGACTCGTTGACGAGTTCCATATGACGGGCATAATCTGAAACGAAGTGCAGATTGTTGTAAGGGGTCTGGAATATGCCCTTGTATGAATAGCTGATCTGGGGTTTGCCCTCGGAGCCGGTTTTCGTGGTGATGAGAATGACTCCGTTGGCGGCTCGCGTACCGTAGATGGCGGTGGATGCCGCGTCCTTCAGTACTGAAATGTTTGCGATATCATTCGGATTGACATTGTCCATACTCCATTCCACGCCGTCCACGAGTACAAGCGGAGAGTTGGAAGAAGACGTGAACGAACCGTTACCTCTGATTCGGATGGTCGCCCCGTCGCTTCCCGGCTGTCCGGAGCTCTGCGTCACCTGCATACCCGGAGCAAGACCTGCGAGTGCGGCGGAGGTGCTGACGATCGTGCGGCTCTGCGCAGTCTTGGAGAAATCGATCGAAGTCACGGAGCCGGTGAGGTTCACCTTCTTCTGCGTACCGTAACCCACGACGACCACTTCGTCCAGGAGTTCATTGTCCTCGACAAGGGTCACATTGATCAGACTCCTGCCGTCGATAGGCTCGGTGGCCGTCACAAAGCCCATACAGGAGAACTCAAGGATCTTTGCGCTGTCGTTTACACTGATGGAATAGTTGCCGCTGTCATCAGTCTGCGTGGCGCCGGCAATATTGCCCTGCACCATCACGACAACGCCCGGGAGAGGCTGACCCGAAGCATCGGTGACCTGGCCTTTGATGTTTCCCGGAGCTGCGGCTGCGAAAACCGCACTGCCGAGGAAAAGAGACACCGCCGCTACGAGCGATGCCGCCGATTTGAGAAAATTTGTTTGAAACATAGTGTTGAACATATGCAGTTTTGTGCAAAATTAGCCATCACACACCAATTCCGATAACAATTTTTGGTACAGTGCTATTAATTTTTAGTCCCGGACGCCATCGGACAATAAAAATCAGCCTGCAGTGCCGGGGATGGCGCTGCAGGCTGAAATTTATAGAGATGGGATATGTTTAGCGGTTGTCGGTGTCCACCATACAGCGGACTGCGAAGCCGTGTGCCTTGTTTCCGGTGAAGGTCTTCTTGCCGTCCTTGTCACCGTCCGCTCCGGCGTAACCTGAGGACAAGTAGCAATGCTCAAGGAAGTATGCATTAGTCTGGTATGGAGAGTTCGACCAGTAAATCGCTGCGGCGCGGTCGTTTCTGGTCGTACGGTTACCCCAGCTTGAAGATGAGCCCCAATGGCCTCCGGCGTAAACCCAATAGTCATAATTCCCGCCGTTCAAAGGAATCTGGAGGACAGAAATGCCTTTGATGAGAACCTGATCCGCAGGAGTGATGTCGGTATGGTCGGCTTCATTGCGCACGCCATATTTGGTGGCATACTCGATCACATCGCCGGAGATGACTCTGTAACCTGCAGGACACGGGTCATAGACGGTCTTGCCCATATCGTTCGCGGGGTCATAAAAAGCGTCTTCGGTATTGTTGCACCCCCAGAGGTCACGTGCTTCTCCCACATACCAGTTGCCGTTGGATGTCCAGCCGTCACCCTTTGATGCACCCCATTTGATGAACGGTTGTGCAAGAGCGGCCTTGAGGTCTGTGTCTTCAGTGACAAGGGCTCCCTTGTAATGGGTCTGTCCGGAGTTGCTCCACATAAGAGGGGTAGGGCGTCCCCACTGGAAATATGCAGACCTTGTCTGTGAGCCTGCCGGGATAATATCCAATGTGGCAGGTCTCTTTGCACCCAGATTGCGGTCCATCACGGACTTCCCGGTTCCAGGATATTCATTCGCCTTAGGCTCCTCACCCTGGAGGTAAGAGTTTATCATATATGACCAGAGCAGGTTGTACTCGGCGTCATAGACGGAAATCACACCGTAAGTCGAGCTTCCGCAGTTCTTTGAAACCGGAGCCATCTCGACGGTAACCTCGTATGTGGATGACACTTCGGTAGTCGGCTTGCTGCTGTAGGCGACGGTACCGTCCGAAAGGCGGATAAGGCCGTTGTTACCGACATCGCCGGAAGAGATGATTCCCACATATTTAGGTTCGGCTACCTGGGAGAAGTCGCCGCGGGCCTTCACCTCGAACGTAACAGGAGTCCACTCGTCTGCATTCTCGCTGCGCTGTACGAAGTAGGTATTCTGGGCACCGTAGCACCATCCGCCCACGAGATTTCTCTTCTCGACCGGCTGATACCAGGCGAAGGCGTTGCTTGAGGCGTTCACGGAGCCAAGGTCTACGGTCGCCATTGTCGCGGCCTTGAGGGTGCCCTTGTTGTTCAGCTGCATAGGGATGCTGACAGTTTCGTTCTTCTCATTGACGAAGGTCACTACGACATACATATCGGCGGAAGAAAGGTTGGCGCCAGGGAGAAGGGTGAGGTAGAGTTCCTGCTTGCCTGAGCCGATGGCCTGGAAGGCAGCATCGTCAGAAACGGTAATCTTTGCAGTGCTGGAGCCTGTCTGGGCCGTGGAGACGGTCTTGTTCTGCGGATCGAAGGTGTAATCGCCCGTGAGGACAGCTTTCCGGTCTGCGTCATAGATCTGCACGGATTTGAGCATATAGGCAGAGTAGTCGGAAGTCGAAACGATGAAACGGACGTATGAGAGGGTGTGGTTGAGGGAGAAGTTTACCTTCTTCGCCGCAGCCTCAACGGAAGTCACGGCATAGGAAAAGCCGTTCTTTCCGATCTGCCGGTCATTCACCTCAGTCTGCGTCTGCTCTGCAGAAAGGGTGGCGTGAATCAGGCCGTCATCCACACTGATGTCGGTTTTGCTGCTGTAAGGATAGTAGATGAGGAACTGGTCGGTTCCGGAAGACGGAATCTCAAGACCGACAAAATCCTCGGATGTTGACTCCTCAGGAATGAACACTCCATTGGCGGCTCCGATGGAGCTGCGGAGAAGGTCCGCCCTGCAGTTGATGTTAACGGTTTCGCCGGAAATGGTGAAGATACCGATGGCGTCATCCTTGGACCAGACCAGTTTGTTTGTCGCGGCATCGCCGTCGGTGAATGCGACTCTTGTGTCAGCATTGGCGAAGCCGCCTTCGAAAGTCACGGACGGTCTGGCGGAAACCTGAGCCGTCTCCCTGATTTCTTCTGTACAGGCTGCCAGAGTGAGTGCGGCAGCGCAGAAAAGCATTATCTTTTTCATACTTGTCTTCATTTAAATGGTGAAACTCAGACTACCAGCGTTCGTTGCCGATTTCGCCCGCCCCGGCCTCGTCGCCGATGGCGTTTTCAGGGGTGGCGGTGGTGAAAGTGAAGTATTTGGCGCACACGACTTGGAAAGCCTCGTCGTACGCGACAGCCACTGCGATATACTCAGTCACAGGAGAGAGGTTGGAAATCTTGTCCACATAAGGGAGACCGATGGCGGCACCCTTTGAACCGTACTCAGCAAGGGCGGTCTGGTCATCCGGATTGAAATCAATGCTCTCGAGAGCGACAGGAGCAGTGTAGCGGAGCGTCATAGGTTTTGCGCCCGTAATGGAGATGTTCACTGTCGCCGTCGTTGCGGTGATGTCTGCCACTTCGAAGAGGACGTCAGTGGGATCTTCCTTCTGCGTTTTGTTGCAGGAGGTCAATGCAAGAGCTCCGAAAAGCAATGCAACAGAGATTAAAACAAGGATTTTTTTCATAACTGAAAAATGTTATTAATTAGTAATTCATTTCTGTATAAAGATGTCAGAGCGAAGGCGACAGGACGGTAGTGAATGTCACCGTCTTGCCCATCGGAACCGTGGCCTCGAAGCCGGCAAGGACGTAGCCTGTGCAGGCGGTGTCCCAGGAATTCGTGCCCTTAGCCTGCCAGGAAGTGTATTTCACGCTTACGGAGGAGTCCGACGGCGTGGTCCGGAGATACATTGTCTTTCCCTTCTGGGTCAGTGTCTCCATATCCGACCCGGCTGTGACGGAAGACGGGGTCATCATTCTCCACTGCACAGTGGCATCTTCCGAACTCTTCGCCGTGATCTCATCCGTAACATAGAGCACTCCGTCCTTGAGACGGAAAGTCCTGCAGGCGGATGCCACCCCGAATGAAAGCGGAGCGGAGAGATTCAGTTTCGCGGTGTACTCACCGTTGTCGGAAGATGCTGACTCGACCGTAGCCGAACCGTTGACATTGTGGTCACAGTCATTCACCGTGAGGGTGCTGTGAGCCCTGTTGTTGAGACGGAAAACCTGCCAGCGCAGAGAGGACTGCGTAAGAGTCCAGAAATTGCCGCCGGCAGCCTTGAGTGCGTTTTCGACTCTGGCGTACCCTTCTCTCTGGATATCTTCGGACCACCTCAGGCCGAGAGCGTCATAGACGAACGAGCCTGCATCCATATGCCCGTGGCCGGAATTCGCCTGTCCTCCCTTGATGCCCAGATAGCGGTCATCGTCGGAATTGTCCCAGAGGGTGCGGAAAAGCACGACAGGAGTCGATCCGCCGCCGGAGTACATATTCAGAGTCCCGGAGGATGAAGATGCGGAGTCGAGGTTTTCAATGTCGTTCGCACAGGCGATTGCCATAGGGAGGAGACGGATCTCATCACAGGAAGTGGTATATGCGCCGGTATTGAGAAGGGCGATTTCAGAGCTCAGGAGCGAAGGGTCGGCGTAATGTTTGCCGAACCACCACATACCCATCTTCGGAGTCGCGGTCGAGCCCGTGGAGTCACCGAAGCAATAGGTCAGGCTGTTCACTCCGGACATCATCATCATCCACTGAGGGGTCTTCTTCAGCCCCTCTGAATCATCCATTCCGAAAAGCTGTCCGAATGCCTTTTCAAGCACAGTAAAGATAACTCCCTGATAGCCTGTACCGTATCCCCAGTAGGAATAGCCTTCGGGATAGACTCCGTCCGGGTCATAGAGGGACTTGATTACAGAGCCGTTGTCGGAGATGCAGGAGTTTATGAGCGAACCGGCAGTAGTCTTCTCCTTGCCGTAAATGGCCACCGCACCTGCCACCGTACCTCCGTAGCAGACCTGGTTCCAGTTGCCGACGGTAGTGCGGAAACTCTGCTTGCCGGCATATGCGAGGTCATAGTTGGTAATGCACTTGCGGCATTTCACCCTCAGTTCATACGAAAGACTGTAGTATAGCCAGTCATAGCCGAGAGCCACTGCGAAAGTCATCTCGGCAGTGTCGAGAAAATGCTTGTCCTGATTCCAGTCAGCGAACGCGGTGACAGTCTCAAGGTCGGAGACGGCCTTGTCGAGGTATTTCTGCGAACCGGTCATCCTGTAGGCGTATGCGCAGGAGCCGATTCTCTTCAGGGCCAGCCGCGACCACTCCAGAATGCGTTTCCCCGCGTCATCGAACTGATGGACGATGACGGTATTGTCCTCGACAGCCTCGTCCGCCACAGTCATCAGCAGTCTGTGCAGCTTGTAAAGCGTCTTGTTCTGGAAGCGGTTACCGGTGACTTTTGATTTGAGCCGGTCGAAGTCCGCACGGTTCATCATCACTCTCGGATGCCCCATCTTCTCGAGGGAGGCAAGGTCAGCCTTTCCTGCAGGGTTGCCCGATGTCGAAGAGGCCTCGTCGACAAAGTTATCCGGAACGGAATCGTAAATGAGCGTGTCCTTCTTTTCCGGTTCGGGTTCAGGGTCCGGAGTCGGATCATCCTCTCTGGAGTCGTCTCCGCCGTTTTCGGTCGGAGTTGCCTTGTCACAGGATGACGCAGAAAGGGCAGTGCCGAAAAAGAGCAGAGAAGCAAGTGCAAGTGATATGATTCTTTTTATCTTCATAGCTGACAAATATTTGAATAGAGCCGGCCTTCGCGGCGGATGAGTCGGTCTCCCTGTACGGGAAAAAGAGAAAATATCGTATTGTGTTGCATATTACCGGTTATATAGTTTACCGATTACAAATATCGAAAAATAAACTGTTCACTGATGCAAATTATTGCGCATAGAATTTCATTTTTGGCGCACGGGGCATTTCTCTGCACTGCAGGAAGCGGGTTGACCATATATTTTATTACATTTGCAGCTGTCCGCAAAATAACGGATTTTTATCGATTACCATGAGCATAAAATCTGTAAACGCCATTGTCCGAATACTCCGCAGCACGCTCTGCGCCGCCGCGTTCATCTTTCTCTGCCTTACCCCCGCAGGGGCCGCGCTTGTCCCCTGCAGAGGATATGACGTGAGGGACGGACTCCCGGAAAACAGCGTACGCTGCATCATCCAGGACTCGCAGGGATATATGTGGTTCGGAACGAAAGACGGACTCAGCCGCTACAACGGAATGGATTTCAAGGTCTGGGGAAGCTCGTCGGATGAGATTTCGCTCAATGTCGAATTTCTTCTGGAGCACTCCGACGGAGGCAGAATCTGGATTGCCTCGCGCTATTCCCTCAGCCTTCTGGATGTCGCGTCAGGCAGACTTTCGAGTCTGGACCTTTCTTCACGGGGACTCACAAGAGGCTTCAGGGCACTTTGCTATGACCCGGAGGGCAGACTCTGGGTGGGCTCCAACGAAGGACTTGCGGTGATCGGGAAAGGCTCTTTTGACGATGCCCCGCTCTACAGCGTGGAAGCCGTGTACAAACACTCCGAAGATGATCCGAAGTCCCTGCCGAGCGACAATGTGGGATCGCTTCTTTGCGACCGCAGCGGAAATATGTGGGTGGGCACCGAGGACGGGCTCGTGCGCTATGACGGCAAGGGCGGATTCATCCCCGTGGAGACCGGAAATACGGCGCGGCGGGAACATTTCATGTGCCTTCGGGAGGATGAGAACGGCATCATCTGGGCAGGGACCTGGGATGACGGGATGTACGCCGTGAACCCCTCAGACGGCAGCATCCACAACTATCTCTCCCCTCACCTGAGCTCCACGCCGGTTCCTCTCATCCGCCAGATGTGGCACAATGCGAACTCCACCATAATACTGTGTTCCAATTCGGGACTGTTCGAATACGACAGGAAAAACGGGACCTGCCGCCGGCTCATACTCTCGGGAGGGCTTCCCAATGACAGCTTCTACTCCTGCATCAAGGACAACGAAGGCGGACTGTGGATAGGGACCTATTTCAACGGGGTATTCTATGTTTCCCCGCGCGCCGCCAAAATCGAACTCTACCGCGCGGACCAGAGCAGTCCGTTCTCCGGCACCGCCGTGAGCGGGTTCTGCGAAAGCGGGCCTGACAGGCTCTGGGTGGGGACGGAAAACGGAGGACTGAGTCTTCTGGACCGCCGAACCGGGGAATTCATCCCGACGCGGTGGCACGACAGCAGCGACAACATCCACGCGATCCAGCAGGTGGGGAACGACCTCTGGGTGGCGACATTCTCATCGGGCCTGAAGCGCATCGACATCGCCACAGGAACGGTAAGCTACTATCATATGACCGAGGGGAACCGCCCTGACGCGGAAAACGCGGTTTACTCCCTGTATTACAATGAAAAGGACGGAGCTGGGAAACTCTATGTCGGCACCAAACGGGGTTGCAGTGTCTTTGACTACGCCACGGGAAAGATGACCCCGATCAGGGAGCTCGACGGACACATCACCTATGACATTCTGGAGGATTACACAGGAAAAATATGGTTCGGAAGCCTCGAGGACGGTCTTTTCTGCTACGAGAAGACTTCCGGAGCGTGGAAACACTATCTTCACGACCCTGCAGACACTCGGAGTCTGTGCGGCGACAGGGTCATCGGAATCCACAGCGACAGGCAGGGACAGCTCTGGTTCTGCACCGAGGGAAACGGAGTGTGCAGCTATGACTACGCCTCCGACTCTTTCTCCGTGCCGAAGGTGGACACCCCGGACGGAAAACTGCCCTGCAACGTGATTTTCGGCATACTCGACGACCCTGACGGCAGACTCTGGATGAGTTCGAATTCGGGCCTCATACGCCTTGACCCACGGAACGGGGAATGCCGTCTCTACACCCACGAGGACGGGCTTCAGAGCAACCAGTTCAACTTCAAGGCCGCCTACCGCACCTCGGACGGCAAGTTCTGGTGGGGTGGAGTGAACGGGTTCAACGCCTTCTATCCCGAGGACATCGTGGACAACGGCGTCGCTCCGAGAGTCACGGCATCGCTCCGCTACGAAGAGAATGCCATAACCGGGAAGGAGATTTCCGTTCCGAGCGGAGTGAAGAATTTCTCCATCGATTTCGACTGCCTCAGCTACGTCAGCCCGCAGAAAACCGTATTTGAATACCGTTTCAGCAAGGATGCCCTCTGGACAAGAGCCTCGCAGCCTTCGGTGACATTCTCTGACCTGACCCCGGGACGCTACACCTTCCTGCTTCGCGCTGTAAACTCAGACGGAGTCTGCAGCGCGGAGGATTTTTCGATGTCGCTCAGAATCAACGCTCCGTGGTACCGCACCACATTCGTCCTCTGCATCTACGGGCTGCTGCTCGCGCTCGCGCTGGGCTCCGGCATATATTTTTACATCAGATTCAAGAGCCGTGACACGAAAAGGAGGATGGAAGAGATGAAACTGCGCAGCGAACAGGAGTCCTACAACGCGAAGATTCAGTTCTTCACTCAGATCGCACACGAAATCAAGACTCCTGTGACGCTGATAAAGGCCCCGCTGGAAATAGTTATGGAGCACAAAGCGTGGGACAGGGAGACGGAAGAGAATCTCAGCATAATCGAGGCGAACACCTCAAGGCTCTCAGAACTTACGAACCAGCTGCTCGATTTCAAAAAGATCAGCAACGAAGGCTATCTTCTCCACCTCACTCCAGTGAACATCATCGCAGTGACGGAAGAAGTTATGGGACGGTTCAGAAAAGCGTCCGGAAAGGACGTGACACTGAAATACACGGGACCCGAGTCCATCAACGGAATGTTCGATCCGGACGCCATTTCCAAGATTCTGAGCAACCTTGTGGAAAACGCGGAGAAATATGCCCGCGACTCCATCGAAGTGCAGTGGAGCACTGAAGAGAGGGACGGCGAACCGCTGGTGATGCTCAGCGTTACGAACAACGGTCCGTCCATCCCGCCGGAGGAGGCCGTGAAGATTTTCGACACCTTCTACCAGATCGGCTCCGGGGAAGGGAAACAGCGCAAACCGGGCTTCGGGATAGGACTTTCGCTGGTGAACCTGCTTGCGGAAAAGTCCGGAGGAAGGGTCTGGGTGGACAACGGCTACACGGAAGGCTGCCGTTTCTGCGTGGAACTGCCGTGGAAAAAGGCTGAAATCGAGGCGGAGAGCCCAGAGGCGGATGAAGTTCATCAGGAGGGCGGCGAAGAATCGGCTCAGGACAAGGCCACCATTCTTGTCGTGGAAGACAACGTCGATATCCTTTCCTTCATCGCAGACCAGCTGAAGGGCAGCTATAAGGTCCTCAGAGCCACGGACGGGCAGAAAGCCGTCTCGAAACTGGAAAAGAACAATGTGGATATCGTGGTGTCCGACCTGGCTATGCCGAATATGGACGGATTCGAGCTGCTCAGACAGATCCGCGAGAATCCGATGACCTCCCACATCCCGTTCATCATTCTGTCCGCCGAGTCCTCGGTGGAGGCGAAAATAAAGGGACTCGACTCCGGGGCGGACGCCTACGTCGAGAAACCGTTCTCCATCCACCACTTCAAGGCCGTGGTGGAGAATATCCTCAGCAGCCGCAGGGCTCTGATGGAAAAGTTCGCCTCCTCGCCTCAGGAGAATCCCAACCTGCTGAAATACGGCACTCTGGACACGGAGTGGCTCAACAAAGTCGATCAGATAATCAACGCCAACATCTCCTCGATGGAATTCTCCGTGCAGCAGCTCGCCGACGAGATGTTCGTGAGCCGGAGCAATCTGCAGAGAAAGATGAAGTCGCTGACGGGGATGTCCCCGAACGAATATGTGCGTCTCGTAAAGCTCAAGAAAGCGGCAGAACTCCTCCTGACGGACAATTACCGCATCAACGAAGTCTGCTATATGTGCGGCTTCAACACGCCGTCCTATTTCACATCCTGCTTCTTCAAGCAGTTCGGAATACTTCCGAAGGAATTCATCGCACTGCACAAGAACGAGGTGAAATAAAAAAACAGCCCCGGCAAGGGGCTGTTTAAGCATTATCTGCAAGGCGGTTATCTGTAAGTCGCGATGGAGAAAGTCTTAGGACGGGTCATCGTCTCGGTATAGACCCGGCCTTCATCATCCGTAACCTTGATTTCGAGCGTAGAGGTGGCGCTGGAAGCCGTCACGGTGAACATATGGTTGGTATTCATCGGCTTGTTCGCTATGGCTGCCCCGGCCTTCTTGTAGTCATTGTTGCTGCAGACATAGACCTGGATGAACAGAGGGTCGTAGTTCTTCGCCCTGGTCACCTCGAGAGGCTTGCCGTCTTCGGTCACCTCAACCTTCCAGTTGGAGTCATAGTCCCAAACATTGATCAGCACCTTGTTGTCCGAACGCGGAGTGTCATACGCTCCGAAAGAAGAGATGTTCGGATTGTCGATGCAGACCTGATTGAGATCATAGGAGCGGAACTGATATGTCGCGTCACGTTCCGTGCCCTTGTAATAGGATGTATGGGCGGTACCCTGGACTTCCATCACCCTGTAGCCGGACGGCGAGCCGTCTTGTGAGAGATTGAGGGTCGGCACGTAGTGTCCGCCCCACCACCAGCAGCCGCAGACCGCGCCGCTGTTGTGCTCCTTGAGAGCGGGATTGTCGCAGATCGACCAGATCTTGTGGGTATGGCCGGTGATGAAAGTGACATCCGTGAAACCGCTGAAGCACCCGGCGAGTTCGGCGGCATTGTCGAGGCTGTATTCCCCGTCCTGATTATAGAACGCGGCGTGCATCATCACCACCACAGGAGTAGTCTTGTCCACATATGAAAGGTCTTTCCGAAGCCAGGCGAGGTTGTCGGAAGACACCCTGTCCTCGTATGCGCGGCCTGCATTGGTGCCGCCTGTCGCGTTCTTGCAGTAGATATTGTCCACGACGACATAGTGAATCTTTCCGATGTTCACCGAGTAGTAGTTCGGGCCGAGATCCTTGCGGAAACGCGTTGCCGTATCCCAGTCCACCGCATCCCAGCCGGCCGTCGCGCCGTCAACCGAGGTCTTCATATCGTTGTCGTGGTTGCCTATGGTATTGAATACCGGAAGGTTCTTCACGGCGTTCATATCCGCCACATACTCGTCGAAGAAGTAATTCGAAGTGTACCAGTAAGCATCCCAGGTCATATCCCCGAGGGTGAAGGCATACATCTTCTCGTCGCTGTGGGAAGCCACATATGAATTGAGCTCTTTCGTGAATCTCTTGAAAAGGGTGCGGTCATCCCCGGCGCTGATGCGGGTTCCCGTAAGATGCATATCCCCGAGAAGGAATACCGTATGGTTTGTCTGGTCACCGGCATCATAGAGATTGAAATCGCGCTGCTCGGCTACCGAGGCGTTCTTCCTGAGATGGCGGTAGAACTCAGCCTGGGAGCCGTTGCAGTTCACTTCATACCCGCTCGGAACGGTGATGAACACATAGTTGTTCTTCTTCTCCGACTTCAGCTGATATACTCCCCTCTCATCCGTCGTAGTGATGAGATAGCCGTCGGAAACCTGTACGCCCGGAATTCCGACTCCTTCGCAGGATACCAGACCATAGACTGTCGTACCCTCGTCAGGAGTTATCCCTTCGGGGTCTATGACTTTCTTCAGGGTATATTCGACGTTCGTTATAAAGCATTCCGTGTCTCCCCTCTTGATGTAAAAGGCGAACTTTCCGCCCTTGAATCCGGACCAGATCTTGAACACGAAGAATGACTCGGAAATGGATTCGATAGGATAGAGGTAGGTCTCGGATGTGCCGTCTATACCCTTGAGACTGACATAGTCGGTCGCAAGAGGGCCCTTACCGTCAATAATCGCGGACTGGATGAGGTCGCCCTCGGCGACTTCCACCGGACCGGCGTCAACTCTGAGTTTGAGGTCCAGATCCGCCTGCTGTCTGCTGCAGGAAGATGCCGTCATCAGTATGGCGGCGAACAGAGTAAGGAGGATCTGATTGAATCTTTTCATTGTGCTGCAGTGAGGTTGTATCGGTATCTGTGCGCCGGACTATTCAGCCGCCGGAGCGGGGAGTTCTTCGAAGAATACGGTATCTCCGTCCTTGAGAACATATATGCCGGGAGCGGAGAAAGCGGTGTGAAGGTTCTCCGCGAGAGTGTAATCCCCCGCCCTGTGGGCTACGGCATAGACGCTGCCGCGGTAGCAGATGGCCTGAATGTCAGCCGTATTGCAGAGCACTTTAGGAGTGCTTTCATCACTTCCTTTTACATATTTGCGGGCGAAAGCCTTGACACCGCGGACCGATGTGCACGGGAGAACGGCATAGGCATAAGTGTCTGTCTGAAGAGGATCGTGCTCGAAATAGCATTTGAATACCATTCCGCTGTCAGGGCGGTCATAGCACGGAGCTATATCTTTCCAGTTCCCTTTCTGGAGACCGGTCTCGACCTTGACAGGCTCTCCGTCAAGGCTCACATAGCCCCTGTCGCGATGGTGAACCCAAGAGGCACCTCTGACATTTCCGGAGCTTACGCGACCGCTGAGATGGTTCTGGTCCAGGGCTGTGGTTATGCGGCAGATATCCTCCCGCTCGCGGCGAATGTCGGAGCCGAGGGAAACGATGATGTCAGGGAAGAAGAAACTTGCCTTGAAGGCGTGGAGGCCGAAGCGGCTGACTTCCATCGCGCTCACAAGCGCATCCCCGGCGACGAGACCTCCCACGTGAGAGGTATTGTTCTGCTTGTCAGCTCTTTTATCACTGGTGCTGAGCGGCTTGCCATCCTCAAAAGCCGTCACGCCCGGGAGTTTTCTCCAGTCCCAGTAAGGGTAGATGTCATCGTATTCATCCCCGGTCTGCATCAGCAGCTGGGTGCCGTCGGCGCTGAACTGCGCGAGCAGATTCTCGGCGTTGGTGAATTCATAACCAATAGTTCTCTCAGACTGCATCCTGACGGAGGCATACCAGTCCGGAGTGCGGAAGATTCCGAAATCGGAGCGCGGAAAGAAAGTCGCGCCGGTAAGCTGATTCCCGTAGAGCTCCGGCTGAAAATCCTGAAGGGCGAGGTTGCGGAAAGTTTCGCTCCGCGGCCTGCCGAGGGCCGCCATATTCTGCATCGCCACGGCGCAGGCGTAAGCCTTGCCGCGAAGCCTGGTAAGCTGCCGTCCGCAGGCGCTCGGATCCATAATACCTTTCCAGATAGTCCAGCAGAGGCCGTTCAGGATGAAATTCTCCAGAATTTCAATCTGGCCCTCACTGAAAGCATAGTCAGTGCCGTTCAGCACTCTGGCCCAGAAGGAGATGCCCTCCGCATAGGCGAGACCGTAATTTCCGAACTGGAGCATCGGACCGTGCTGATGATAGGACCAGTCTTTCTGAATACCCTCGCTGTCAGTCACATAGATTTCTTCAGAAATCTGGCGGACAGCCTCGCGGGCGAGCGCAGGGTCTTCTATGAGAAGCGCTTTCATCAGCTGATTGCCGGCGAGCCAGGCCTTGTTCTGCCCGGTGCGCCCGAATTCCGATCTCTCGAGCACGTATAGCGCTCCGTCGATCTCCCCCTGCGAAAGCTCGTCGCGAAGCAGAATCATCGCGGCGGTAAGTTTCTTCGGCACACCGATGTCGTTATGCCACCAGTTGGGATTCTTCGGCTTGGTGGTAAACCACCAGCCAATGGCCTTGTGGAGCAGCCGGCTCAGATCCTCCGACATATAGAACTTCGACTCAGGACATTTATAGGACTTCGCAAGGGCATAGATTCTGGTGATATGAAAGGTCATATCCCATTCTCCGCGCTGCATATTGGTGTAGTCTATATCCGTCCACTGCCCCTTTTCCCAGTCGAAAAGGCCCATAACCCGCTCCACTTCCTCCGAAGGAAGCTGAACCGAGAGATAGAGCTGCATCAGGAGCACGTCGATGGAGGCGCGGCCGTTGTCGGAATACTCGAGGAAACGCTCGGTGACCTCCGGTGAAGGGGAATAGGAGACAAGAGTGGTGTTCACGAATGACTCCCTGACCTTGCGGAGCTCAAGAATTGAACTGTCCGGAGCCTCCTGGGCCGAAGCCGCAAGAGAGAAGGCGAGGGTGAAAACGGTGGTGAGGATGTATTTCTGAAATCCCATATTATTATGAGTGTTATTAGATTCTGTTCCGGAAAAGTTTTTTACCGATTGCAAAATTACAAAAAAGCAAAAACCCCGCACGGATGTGCAGGGTGTAAAAATAGTAAGTTTTTACTAAAAAATGCAACTATTTAGGCATCGGGGAGCCCCCCGCTTACTTCGTGAGGTGCAGAGTGAGGGTGAACTCGGTGGTAGCCTCCCAGAGAGGCACAAGGTCTGAAACCTTGGAAATGCCGAGCAGTCCGAAGCCCATTGTTATATACAGGCCGTTCTCTCCCTTCTTGAGCTCATCCACTATGGCGTCAAGCTTGGTAGGATCGGCGAGGAGAGCCTTAACGATGGCGTCCAGATCTGACTTCTCCAGAGAGATGTCCATACCCTCGTCCGTGACCTTGTAGCGTACAGGAATACCTGAATAGATGATTTCGGCAGCGATGGAAGTGAGAGCCAGGGCATCGGCGCCGTAAGCGGAAAGCTTGGAAGCGAGGCCCTCGATATCGAATTCCACGGTAGCGCCCTGACTTGCTGCGATCTCCTCAGGACTAGGGACGATGTAGAGATAGTTTCCTAAAGTGAACCAGAAAGCGTAGTTTGCAGCAGGAGAAGTGATCCAGTCGGTATGGGTCTTGGCCGGATAGGAAGACTTCTTGTTCTCCTTGTCAATCACAGGGGAATTCAGTCCGAACTTCTCCGGAGTGTAATACTCGGCAGTGATATTGCCGTTCTCAAGGAAGGAAACCTTGTTCAGAACGTCAGCAATAAGCATACCGCCCCACATATTCGCCATATAGGTCACATTGGTCAGTTTCTTGTTTGTCGCCTCGTCTGCGACGGTCCACTTCAGCTCGAAAGGACCTGCGAGAGGGGTCTTTCCGTTCTCGGCAAGGCCGGCCTCTCTCTTGAGGTTCCAGCTGCCTGCGATGGAGGCATCGACAACCTTCGTTTCAGCCTTGAGGGTGATCTTTCCGTCGGTAGTGATGTTGCCGTCGATTGTGAGAGTATAGAAAGGAGCTTCCGCCGCTTGGGAACGGGTCAGGGTGATGAAAGGATGTCCGAGAGACATTACTCCGGAGAAGTCGAAGGAAGTGTCGCTGATCTTGTTCAGATCGACATCAGCTTCGACAGTGGAATATCCCGGGATGACGTTTTCCATCATAAGCACAGCTTCGCTGCCGTTGAGAGCGTTCAGCTGAAGTTTGCCGATGTTTGACACAACGCCGTTTACGGTAACGGCGGCATTGTCTGAAGAAGCCTCTATCGTCCCGTAAGGAATGTCTTTCCAGGCTTTGTCCTCCTTCTGGCAGGAAACTGCGAAAGTGAGGGATGCAAGAAGCGCAACAGCGCCCAATGTTCTGATCTTCATAATTCTTTAAATATTAGTACACTTTTAAATAACCAACAATAGCCGATTAGGCACTGCAAATTAACGCCAAAGTTTCCAAACCGCCAAATACTGAAACGTAAAAAGGATGGCCGCAACCGACCATCCTTCCAGTTTATATGCCACTTGGAACAAATGCAGGCTATATGTCAAGATTTACGCCGGTGGAGTAGATGCAGCCTCCTTTGGCAGTGAAAGCGCCGCAGGTGGCAGTAGTGACGATGTCATTGACATTTACCGTAAGACTGAGGCCCTCGGAGTAGGTCCTGGCAGGGATGGCGATGAGCATCTCGGTGCCCTGAGAGACGCCCTCGGAGCCGCAGTCATAGATGATGCTGCCGCCCTCCGAAGAAGAGCCTTCAGGCTCAAGGCTGCTTTCGTAACCGAAATTGAGAGTGAACTTGCCGCTGAGCGGAGCACCTGAGCGGTCAATCACGGTGATGTTCCTGACATTGCCGGAAACGTTCGCGCTGACTTTGATTTTAAGGAAAGCCATCGCGTGATTGAAGTTATAGACGGTCGCCCTGCCGCGGGAGTAGGCATACATCAGAAGGGAGGACGGATCGGCACCACCCTTGACATAACTTTGGGTCTGAGGGATATTGACGAGCATCGTATTTCCGGAGAACGAATCCCAGACATAGGCGGATGAAGGATAAAGTGCGCAGTACTCGCTGCCTTTCATATTCGGGAAGGTGAATTCCACATACTTGTCTCCGGCCACGCTGGAACTCTGCTTCGTGCTGGTCACGCCGTTGAGGACAATGACGTCCCCGCTGTTCCAGCTGACGCTGTAGGTATCGGTTCCGCTTTCTTCAATGCCGGCCTTGGTGTAGACGAACTCAGGCTGAGGCTTGGAAACCTTGCCCTTGACTCCATAAACGGCGCCGTCCGTACAGAAAGCCGCCATCACCTCGTCCCCGCCGATACTGTTCACTGAGTTCCAGTTGGCGTATTTCGCGGACATATCGATGCCGGCAGGACGGGTAGCCGCGCGCATTGTGGTGAATTCGCCGCTGACCATCTCGCTCTTCGGGCAGACCTGAATCTCCAAATCGGAGTTATCGCTGCTCTTGCTGCCTGAAGGAGTCCTGTTGGTCTGGTATGAAATGAGGAAATAATTGTCGGTCTGAGTGATATACGGAGCTCCGCTGTAGAAGGACTCCGGCTGCAGACTTGTCCGGAACGGGTCGAAACGCGGAGTGCCGTCGGCGAAGTCGCCCACTGGGGAAGCCCAGTTGGAGGAAACCGGATTGTAAACGACTACAGGATGGAAGTCCTCACTGCTCCACGGCTTGCGGTACTCGATGGCGAGGTAGATGTTGCCGCCGTAAACGGTGGCTGAAGGCATACCGTCGCGGCCGTCCTTGGCGTAGCTGGCCACGCGCGCGGTGCCCCAGGTCTGTCCTCCGTCCCTGGACTCGATGACGGTAATGTTCTGGTCACCGATGCCGCTCGCGGAAGCATACGGGGTCTCGTCAGCGAAATAAACCTGCACAGTGCCGTCAGGGAGTTCGAGAACGAACGGCTCATAGCAGCCGGCGTACTCGGATGAAGAGTAGATCTGCACAGGCTCGCTCCAGGTCTCGCCGCAGTCATCGGAAGTAAGCACCGAGATATAGTACGGGAACGCGTCCTTGTCATCCTCGGTTCTCGTACGCTCGTTGACCGCACAGATGATGCGGCCCGGCTTGTAAGGATTGGTTGAGCTGAGGCAGGCGAAGTCAGGATTGTCAATCTTGACGGTATTGCCGTCTGAAAGATAGTGCTCGAAGATGCACTTCGCACCGTCCCAGGTGGCACCCTCATCGCTGCTGAACTTGACATATGCGTCCTCGGAAGTGGAGTAGCAGGCCATCAGCGTGTTTTCGTTAATTCTGTGCACACGGCCATATACCGCAGGGTTGGCCGCAATCAAGACCGGAGTCTCCCACTCGACCTGGATGTCGGATCCGACTACCTGTTCGCTGAGGGAGGCGGCGGTGGCGACTATTCTCATTTCTTCCGCTTCATCGTCGAAACGGGAACTGCTGCAGGAGGCGAAAGACAACCCGGCAGCAATGGCCGACGCGAAGAGAACAATATTTCTGTATTTCATAAAATGATTCCTTTTATATCAATAACACGTGCGCTAGTAAAGGACTATGTCATCAAAATATACTATAGCGCTGTAACCGCTTACGACCGTCGTCTTGTTAACCGTACATACCGGATATATCTTGAGAGTCCCGTCCTTGCTGAAATCCACGTCGTAAGTGAGTTCGACCCACATAGGCTTGCAGACATAATTCCACGGTTTGTATGCATCAAGACCTGAACCACCCGTACCCAGACGGATTGAGGACACTTTCTTGTATTCCCCGGAATAATCCGTCTGATAAGCCACACAAGGGGAGCGGCGACCCGTATCGCTCATTCTGCCGTCAAGACGGCCGCGAAGCTTTATTCCCTTGAACTGCTTGATGTCGATTCCGTTCGAGCTGAGATAGTCATTAAGGATAATGATACCGCCTCTGGTCTTTTGGTCGTTTTGATTACCGCTTTTGTCGAGGATCTGCCATTTGAGGACTTTGCCCTGTCCGTCATCTTCGTAAGGGCTGTCGACAACCTCGAGTTTTTCGTACTTGAGGTATGATGAATTCGCATTGTTCATCTGGAACGCATCGGAGAAATATCCGGCATTGAAATCGGCAAGATACTCGTCATAGACGATCTCCCATTCATTCTCGAAAGTTTCACCTTTCGCGTTGACTCCGGAATACTTCACGGAGTATGTACCCAGTTTAGGGAGCACATACTTGACCTCGCTGTCTTCGGAGACAATGGCATCATCCACATACCATTTGTGCTGAACTCCTTCGCCGCCGTAAAGAACCTCGGCGTCGATGTCAACGGTAAATGTAAACTGTCTGATGTGGTGTTCGTCGAACTTGACCTGCAGAGGACGGTTGTTTGCTTTCACGGTGAATGACCTGGTCCAGCTGCCCGCCGCATTGGTGCCGGTATAGGTCACGATATGCTCGTCTCCGGACACTGACACGTTCTTCGGGATATAAGCCTCAAAATAAGCCTCGGTGGACTTTTCCACGCCGTCCAGACACCAGGAGTGCTTTACATTCTCGCCGTGCTTCACGATGGCGTAAAGCTGCAGATAGCTCTCCTCCATACGGTTGACCACGGTGGAGTCGCCGACGGAAAGGTACATGTCAAGTTTGTCAGCGACATTGACGGTATAGCTGTGCTCGATTGAACCGGAACCGTTGTAAGCCTTGAAAGTGACTTTGAACTCGCCCGGCTCATTGAACTGATAGGTCAGCTTGTCGGTGGAAGATTCCAGCACTCCGTTCACGCGCCATTCTTTGGTAAGGCTCTCGCCGACCGTGAAATTGACCGAGAATGTGTACGAATCGCCGACACTCAAAGAGATGGTCTGAGGAACGTCGGAGGGGAACTCCGCAACCGGAGCGTCATACACGAGCGGTTCATCCTCCGCAACCTTGCACTGACACAGACATACGGCTGCGACAGCGGCAGCAAAAATATATCGTTTCATATTGTTTTTCATTACTTGATTACTGGTAGTTCTCCTGATTTTCATCCTGCCACTCGTTCACGCCGTCACGTACGCGGTTACGGAAAGTGAGGGTATCTGTGGCGTGCCAGAGATTGCCGTCTTTGTCGGTAAACTTGTAATTGAGGAAAATCTTGCGGTCCTGAAGCAGGCCGGCGCGGTTGTAGCGGCTTTCGCCGTCAGGCTCGACCTGATAGGTAGCGCCGTCTACCGGCTCTATGGTTACGGAACCGTTCTCCCCGAGAGTGAGCTTCATCTGGGCGTCATTGCCTTTCATCACTCCTGCCACGGCATTCGCCGTGAGGGAATGTGGAGAGATGGTCGTGAGAGTCCAGACTTTGTCTGTGGACTGAGGGATCGTCGTGTAGTAGGTCTGGGTCTTGCTCCCGTCATCGAGAACGGCCTTGCCTCCGTGCCACCAGTTGCCGAAGAGCATATTCTCATAACGGACACCGATGACGGTGTAGCTGTAGCCGGACATAACGTCTATGCCGTTGCCGTCGGTAATCTCGAGCGGAATCACATAGTCCGGAGTAAGGCTTGCAGAGCCGGAGAAATAGGCTGCAGAATCAATCTGCACGGTAATCTTGCCGACGTGGGAGCCTTTCCTTATTATGGTTTCACCTGACTTGCCGCCTTCATTTACCAGAGAGTACTCTGATGACGGAAGCAGCTTGAGGGATTTAATCCCCTTGGCGTAAGATACGATATAACTCTGTGCGCTTGTAGCCATGGCTGCAAGTTTGGTGGAGCTGGCAAGGGTATCCTGCACCTGATAGTTGACGGTCCGCTCTTCGGTGTTGTCGATGACGCCCGCCAGCGCGACGCCGGTGGAGAAAGTCATCCCCTCACCCACGACGATCGACCTGACATCCACATTGTTGGCGAATCCGACGGCCGGATTTGCATAATTCTCCACATAGTCGTGATAGCAGGATGTGAGACCCAGCAGCGCGATTACAATGATAAATATATTCTTTTTCATATTCTGTCGATACTTGTTTTATTGCCAGCTTTCCCAGCCTTCGTTCTGTACAAGGCCTTTGACCTTGAGCATCTCGGTGTACGGAATAGGAAGATAGGCAGACCTGAACACTCTGGATTCAAACGCTTCGGTGCCATAGAGGAAAGAGCCGTCGCCGTTCCTGGTAACAGTCAGTCTGTGAACCTCCTTGTTGAGAGGTCCGAGGGTGGTGGACCAGCGTCTGATGTCATAGAACCAGGTTCCCTCGAAGCAAGTCTCTATCCTGCGCTCGTTGCGGAGGAACTGGTCGAAAGCGTCCTCTCCGGCAAGCGAAATCTTGTCCAGGTACGGGTCGTCCACGATTCCCGGTTCATCATCGTAGGTCTTGCGGCTGCGAAGATAGGAGATAGCCTCCTTTGCGGAGAGTCCGTCCACCTCCACATTGGCGCCGTAGGCATGGTTGGCGGCTTCAGCGAAGGCGAGAACCATATGAGCCCAGCGGATGTGGAATTTGCATCGAGGCATCTTCTGGACTGATGTCTCAGTCCAATTGAGGCCCATATAGACAAACTTCTTGATGTGGTAGTTGGTGCGGGAGTTGCGGGATGAGACTTCAGCCGCATCCTTGCCTCCATTTGCCCAGTTCTCGAATGTATATTCTTTCAGAGGATTTGTGGAACCGGTCTCGACGGTCCTGCCATTATAGAAGAAAACGCTGTAGAACCTCGGATCGCGGTTCTCGAACGGATTCTGAGGGTCATAGGCATAGGTCGGAGACTGTCCGAGAGGATAACCGTCGGCCATACCGAAGCAGTCCACGAGGTCCTGGGTGGCACCCATAGTGCCGTTGCCCTGGAAGTTGTCCGGATAGAACATACGCTCCATAGCCTCGTTGGAGGTATTGTAGTGACCGGCATAGATGATGCTCGGGCTGTTTGGGTCCGCCCAGTTCACTTTCTGGGAGATGGAGAAGCCGCCGCTGACGCTGCCGTCTACATTGATCTTGAAATCGATAACTTCCTTGGCGAACTTTGCAGCCTTCTCCCAACGGGTCTTGTCACCGTCAGGGTTGAATCGAGGGCTGGCCCAGGTAAGGCAGGTGAGAGCCTTGATGGCGGTGGCGGTCATACCGTCCATCCTGCCGTAGTTCCTCGAGCCGAGGACACGGAGGTCACGGGTATCGTCAACCAGGAAATCCCTGTGGGCCTTGGGCAGGTAGGCGATGGCAGTATCGCAGTCGTTGAGAATCTGCTCCACGCACTCGTCATAAGTCGCACGATGGAACTCCATATCTCCAAGCTCGTCAACGCTCAGGCTGGTGATGTCGACAGGCTCAAGGATAAGCGGAACTCCGAGAAGTTCACCGGTGGTTGCGCGGCCGCCGAATTTCTTGAGAAGGTCCCAATAGAACCAGGCTCTCAGAGCGTGAGCTTCACCCCACATCCTGTTTTTGAGGACTTTGTCCAGATGTTCATCCGTCATATAGCGGAGATTGAAGCCCTTGCGGTCCTGAATAAAGAAATTCAGATTGTAGATGGCTTTGTAGTCCCTGCTCCAGTATGTTGCGAACAGATCCGAGCTCGGGCTGGCAGTACCGACAGCGAAACGCGCCATAGTTGAGGTTGTGGAAGTCTCTGCGGCATTGTCAGTCAGGCAGTCCAGATATGCACCTTCGTTGTTGTCGTAATTGGAAGGGATGTAGTCATAGCACTTGTCCACCAGACCTCTCATTGTAGTCTGATTCTCTGACACATACTCTCCGTCGAGAACTGCGGCCGGATACGGGTCCAGGAAGTTGCAGGAACAGGTAAGTCCGAGAACTGCAAGAAGAGATATTATATTTAATCTTTTCATCATTTCAATCGAATTAGAATGTGAATTTAACGCCGCCGACAAATGTCTTCATAAGAGGATAGTTGGTCAGGCCCGCGCTGATGGACTCGGGGTCGAGATCCTTGATGCCGGACAGGGTGAGGAGGTTGTTGCCTCTTACATAGACTCTCAGGCCGCGTATTCCGCGGGTAATGTTGAGCCTGCCGACAGGCAGTTCATAACCGAGCTCGACCGTCTGGATCTTGAAGTACCTGCCGTCGGTAATCCAGTAGGATGATGTCACGTAGTTGTTGTTCACCTGATTGTAGGTCAGACGCGGAGCTGCCGGGTCGTTGGCGTGCTCAAGGGTATACTTGGTGTAGTTGGCGTCGCCCCATCCGTTGAAATAGTAGCTGTTGTTCATCAGCAGGTCGTAGGAAGAGCAGCCGGTACCCGTAACGAGCAGGTCGAAATCCCTGTACTTGAGATTGAGGCTGATGCCGTAGTACATCGCAGGGTTGCTGTCACCGATGGCGCACTCGTCGCTGGAATCAAGCACACCGTCTCCGTTCATATCCTGGTACTTGAAGTCACCGGAGTGAAGTTCATCGTCGAAGTACTGCGTGAGCTCAGCCGCCTCCTCGTCAGTCTGGTACTGTCCGAGATAGCGGTAGCCCCAGATGGTCGTATTCGAACGGCCTGTACGGTCGCGGTAAGGCTGACTGTACTGGAGCACATCAGCCCTTACAATCCTTGAGAACATTCCTGAAGCCCACCCGCCGACGGAGTAGGAGAAGTCCTTGCCGATATTGTCCTTCCAGCCGAGGGAAACCTCATAGCCCTGGTATGCAGTCTTGGCATAATTCACATAATATGAGGTGGATGACAGACCGGTCAAGGCAGGAATAATGTTGGAAACAGCGGCAAAATTACCGTCATTCAGGAAATTGAAATAAGTGAGCGAAGTGGAGAGCCTCCTTCCGAGGAACAATCCATCCACTCCGACAGACGCTTCATACCTCTTCTGCAGTCTCAGATTGGGATTGCCGAGAACTGAAAGCGACGTACGATAGACATCATCGCCCTTGTAGGAACCGAACCACTGATTGATGGTATAAGGTCCGAAAGTGGTGCCGGAATCATTGTTGGCGTAATCATCATACTCGTAGTTGGCAGAGTGCAGACCGTCATAATAGAGATAGCCGCCCTGTGCCCTGAGCTTGAGGAAGTCCACTCCCCTGGCATTGCGGAGCCAGTTTTCATTGGACATTATCCAGCCGAGACCGACGGTAGGAGAGAAACTCCAGCGGTTCTTTACCAGAGAATATGTTCCGTGCTCGTTCAAAGTCGTGGAGAGGATATACCTGTCGTCATAGACATAGCTTGCATTGAAGCCGAAATCCACCTCGCGGCGGTGCTCGGTGATACCGGTGCGGGAGCGTCTGGTAATCAGATAGTCCGCTCCGGCAGTGACTGCGTGCTTGCCGAAAGTCCTCTGATAAGACAATTTCTCAACGAAATAAAGCCTGTTGGAATAGTAGTCCATCAGCTGGGATTTGTTGGAAGTCTGAAGTACGGCGTGGCTTGGACTCTGGGAGAGGGATGAGACGACCTCACCGGTAATAGGGTCAGTCGTGTTGTTGATGATGTAGGCTGCGTAGTCCTCGCTGGTTCCAAGTCTCAGGAAATTGTACGAATCGTACGCCGCGTAAGACATTGACTTAAGGCCCTTGGTAAGGAACGAAAGGTCAACGTTCAGCTTGACATTCATAAGACCCTTGCGGGTGGTCTCGGTGTAGTGGCCGTTCTCGGTCAGGTTCGCAATAGGGTTCTGGGTGTATTTCGCGGTGATGGCATACCACGGCGACTCCTGAGACGGGTCATTGCTGGCGTAGATCGGGAAAGAGAGAGGCGGAATGGTGTTGACATCGTTGAGGATGGTCGGGAACTCCACATCATAGGAGGTGCTGTATCCATAGTGCGGAGAGCGTCTGATGCCCATCGATGAGATGAGACCGAAACTTGCGGTGATGTAGCGGTGCACCTTGACATCAAGGTTGGCATTGATGTTCACGCGGTTGTAGTCGGCGTCAGAGCCGATCTTGTACATATCGTCCTCACCGGCATAGCCGAGGTAGGCATAGTACTTGACGACATCGTTTCCGCCGCCGGAATGGAAGCCGGCCTTGCGGTAGGACATCACATTCTTGAGCATCATATCCTTGAAGTTGACATTGGGATGAGTGAGACTGTATGCATCGTTCTTTTCATACTCCCGGATGTCAGCATCGGAATAGAGCGGAGTCAGACCGCTGTTGGCCCTGGCGAGGTTGTTGAGGCGCGCATAATCGGCAGCGTCCACATACTCTGCCATCCTGTCGGCCACGTTAACGCCGGCCTCGGCAAAAGCATTGACATAGCGGTTGTTGGTCTCTCCCCTTTTGGTCTTTATGCTCACGATACCCTGTGCGGCGGTTGCGCCGTAGAGGGTTTTCTCCATAACGTCACGGATGATGGTTATGGACTCTATCTGCTGAGGGTCAAGCGGGGTTTCATCTATTTCCACCGGTATGTCATCCACCAGATACATCATAGTGCGGCCTCTGGATGTGACGCTTACCCTGGTATCGCCTTTGACGCTGACACCCGGCGCTCCGTTCTTCTCGGTGACGACAACTCCCGGAGCAATCGCTGTCAGGGCGTTGCGGATGTCAGTGGAAGAATACTTTTCGAGGTCCTCACCCTTGATGATGATAGTATTGCCGAGAGAATGGCGCTGGGAAATCTGCATATAAGGAAGATTCAGCGTCTCGGAATAGATTTCCTGCTTATAAAGCGTGATTTCATCTGAGTCAGCCAAAGCCGAAACTGCAGCATTGATCGGCTGGTAGCCGGCGGCTGAGATTGTAAGCCTGTCCCTGGAGTCAGCAGTAAACCTGACCTGACCGTCAGCGTCCGTATTCTCACGGACGGTGCCTTCCGCCACAATCACTTCAGCATTGGAGATCGCATTGCCGTCAACGTCAACTATTCTTACTGAGACATTGACATTGTTGTCGGTCTTGGCCTTTGATTTTCTGGACTGCGCAGACGCATCCCAGTCTCCGGCACCGGATATGACAACGCCGCAAATCAGCAGTGAAGCGAAGAAACGTACTATATTCATATAATGTTTCATATATTGCTCTAATTAATGTTGCTCTACCACTCCGGTTTCGGAGTATAGTTCTTCATCTTCTGCAGATCGGATTTCTGGAACTGTATGTAATTCATACCTTCCTTCCAGGTAATCTGACGGCCTGCAGGAAGCTCAAACCTCTCATATTTGAATCCTGTAGGATACTTGGCCGCATCGTAACCCGGATTCAGCTTGGTCGCCCTCATTCCATACAGGGTGCTGCGCCCGAGAGCGGGAGCGTCCCCCCAGCGGCGGATATCGTAATAGTAGTGGTCACCCTCGAAACAGAGTTCGATGTTCCTCTCGTTCTTCACGCGTGAGCGATAAGTCTCAGCGTCTTTGCAATATTCATCTCTGACAGGTGGCATCCCGGCTCTGTCTCTGACTACGTTGAGGGCCTCCACTGAAGTGAGTTCGGCGCCAGGGACCTTACCGTCACTGCTGCCATACGCCTCGAATGCGCATTCTGCGTAATTCAGATAGACTTCGGCAAGACGTACCAGAGGGTCGGTCACAGAGACATTCTGAGACTTGGTCAGAGGAATTCCCAGGGCTTTGCACTCATAATAGTAGGTTGCGGAAGCATTGGAACCATCATCAGGAGCCTTCATCCAATCGCCCAAGGTAGTACCGTCTTCTTCCACATACAAAGGAGCCGGATTGCTACGGCCTTCAATCTTCTTCTGATTGTAAACGACAGACAGGTCAATGCGGGGATCCCTGTTTGCGTACGGGTTCTGCTCGTTGTATGAGCCGGCCTCAGTCGCTATCCGGCGCTGCTCCTCGGTGTTGAGAGCATAACCGTCAAGGGTCTCGAACTTATCGACGAAATTCTGCGTAGGGCAGCGGGAACCGGCCAGGGAACTTTCACTGATAACGCTGATTGCAATGGACTGAAACGTGGAGTTGTTATATTTAAGGGTACCGCCATAATAAGCCCAGATCTGCTCTTTGGTGTATTTGGTGCCGTGGTAGTTAGTGGACATCTTGTCAGCCGTGAGGAGTTGGTAACCCCATTCGAGAGCGGTCTGCAAAGCCTCATAATTGGCCTTCGCGGCGTCTTCCCAGCGGGTCTTGTCCCCTGCAGGGTTGTTCAGCGGACTCGCAGCATACATAAGCGCACGGCCTTTCAGAGCCAGCGCTGCGACTCCGCTCGGACGGCTCTGGTCTGAAGCGCTCAGATTCTTGTTAGGATCACGGCGCATCTTGCCGGCTTTCTCGAAATGATCGGCGGCAGTCTGGAAATCATCTGCGACTTTGAGAAGATAGTCGTATTCATCTATAGCAGGCAAATCCCATTCATCATCGTCACCGAGGACCTTGTCAACATAAGGAACCGCGCCATAGACACGTAAAATATCGAAATGAACATACGCACGGATAAAATAAGCCTGAGCGAGCATATCCTCCTTCTCAGTATCGGTAGCATCCTGAAGCATATCGATCATCTCGATGGTCCTGTTGCAGATGCGGAGTATCTTCCACGCATACTCGGCCTTGCAGGCTTCTTTGCCTGAATAATCATTGTAGCCGAATGGCCTGATGGCGCTCTGACCGTCACCGAGCTTGATTGTCTGGCAGGTACCGAGTCGCGCCATATCGCAGATGTCCGTCAGTCCGTCGGTGGTGAACTTGGTGGAATTGAGGTTGAACATCAGAGGATAGTACGGTCTCATCTTGGTGTTCGGTCCATTATAGACGGCATTAAAATACTTCTGAAAATTATCGTATTTGGAGAAGACCTCTGATTCCGAGAGACCGGAATCCGGAGACTTGTCAAGATATTCGTTCAGACACGAAGTAGCCGACAACATCACAGCGATAATCGCCGCCAGAGTCAAAGTTCTATATTTTGTTGTAGTTTTCATTGTCCTGCTGTATTAGAAATTGAGCTGAAGTCCGAGCTTGACCGTCCTCATATGAGGATATGCGCCGTTCGTGAGAGTCTTGGACTCAGGGTCACCTTCGAGAAGTCCGGTGAAAGTGAGAAGGTTATTGCCGGTAACATAGACCTTGATGCCCTCCATACCTGTCCTCTTCTTGAAATTCCTGCCGCTCCAGGTGTAGCTCAGAGTAGCCTCCTTGAGGCGGACATAGTCTGCACGGCGCCAGGTCTTGCCTTCGATCATAGGCGAGCTGCCTGCCCAGGAAGTATTTATGCTGTAAAAGCTGGAGTAGTGAGGAGTGCTGTGGGTGCCGTCCGTATTGGACGGAGACCAGTAGTTGAGAGCAGACTTGTGGGTCACATAGTTATCCTCGAAGAACGCGTACTCATAGACTCCGCCATACTGGACATATTTCCCGGCATAGCCCTGGAACATCACACTGAAATCCAGACCCTTCCAGGAGAAACCGGTATTGAACGCAAAGGAATAAGGAGGATAATAGGAACCGTTTATCAGTCCGGTGTCATCCTTGTTGATGATGCCGTCGCCCGTGTAATCCAGGAATTTGTAGTCACCGACAACGACTGTGGACATAGTCACGGATGACGGAAGGAAGCTGGTATGGATATCATCGACAGAGGTAAGGTAACCGCCGTCAATCAGATAGACTCCGGATGTGGAAGCACCGATAGGAGCGCCTACGGAGCGCTGGTGATCCAGCGCGTACGGGGCGTCGTCGGCATAGACAACCCTGTTCTCATTGAAGGAGAAGTTGCCTCCGACATTGAACTCCCAGTCTTTGCCGAAACGTCTGCGGTAGTTCATCTCGACTTCGACACCGTGCTTTTTGATGGCGCCCTTGTTGAGCTCCTTGGAAGTGGTACCGAGCCACATAGGAGTATTGTTGTCGACGGAGATAAGCATCTTGTCACGATACTCGTCGAAGAGATCGACATTGAGGGTAAGGTCATTGTTGAAGAATCCCAGCTCGAAGCCGAGGTCCTTCTTGAGAGCACGCTCCCACTGTGCGGAAGCGTTTGCCGCCTGGTCCTCGACGATGTAACCTCCGCTGGTCGAATAGTTGCTGATATAGAGCCAGCGGTTGTCGGCATAGTCATTACCTACAAGACCTGCGGAAGCACGGATCTTGAACTTGCTCAGATAAGGCTTGAGCGGCTGCATGAACTTCTCGTTGGTGACAACCCATCCGAGCGCGCCGGAAGGGAAGAAACCGAAGCGGTTGCTCGGAGCGAAACGCTCTGAACCGGTGTAACCCATATTGAGCTCGACGAGGTACTTGTGAGCGTAGTCATAGGTGGCACGGGCCACGAGAGCCTCATTGTAGTAAGGGAAAGCCGTCCCCTTGTCCTGCTCCTGCCTGTTGAAGAGGAAGAGCCCAGTGACACTGTGGTCGCCGAAACTGCGGTCATAGTTCAATGACAGGTCATAGTAGAGATCGAGATAATATCCGCCCTGAAGCGAGTTGCCGGCGGACATCGTCAGGATAGGGTCCACATAAGCGTAGTCATCGCTGTTGACCATTTTCCAAGGATTGGTATCTGTCCCGATATCAGAGAAAGTAAGATTATACACCGCCCTGGAATAGGAAGTTTTCTGAGTAAGATATTTATAATAGGTACTCAGGGAAACTTTTCCCTGCACGGAAAGACCAGGCGTGATGAAATCAAGCTTCTGATTGAGAATGATATCGGAGAATATCTTGGTGGAGGTGTACTGGCTGGAATTGCCGTCCATCAGGGTGGAATAAGGATTGAAGCAGTTCAAGTCCTGAGTCTCTGACAGCCTGTCCTCCCTCTTGTCGGGGTAGTCGGTGTCCGGCGCTTCGTCCATAACCCAGGACGGGTAATATGCCGGGTAGCTGGCGGTACTTGCGCCGAAGATGGATTTCCAGGTCTTGGTCTCCCAGGAATTGAGGATGGTCGGCTGATTCTTGATGCCTACGGAACCTCCCAGCTTGAAAGAAAGCTTGGTGGAGTTTGTGAAATTGAAATCCACATTCGTACGGAAGTTCAGACGGTGATAGTTGAAACCGGTGCTGACCTTGTCGTCGGACATATTTTTGAAGATGGAGCCTTCATTGGTGTAACCCACGGATGCAAAGTACTTTACGAACTTGGTACCGCCGCTGATGTTGAAGTTGGCGTTGGTAGTCGGCGCGAAAGATTTGCAGAGGAGGCTGAACCAGTCCACATCCGGATAGCGGATGGAATTGAGCTTGGTCGAAGGGCTGCGGTATTCATTCAGTTCCGTCTGCGAACGAAGCTGGTCCCAGTTCTGGTCATTCATTGCCGCCACATTAAGCAGGGACATCGTGGTGTAGCTGTCGATGTGGGACGGGATGTTGATAGGATTGGCAAAACCCTGTGAGACAGAGATCTTCATCTTTGGCTTGCCTTCCTTTCCGCTCTTGGTCGTTACGATGATCACGCCGTTCGCACCTTTGGCTCCGAAGACCGCAGTGGCAGAGGCGTCCTTGAGAACTGAGATGTTCTCCACCTCGTCCGGGTCGATGGACGCGAAGTCACGCTCCACTCCGTCCACGAGGACGAGAGGGCTGTTGCTTCCGAAGCTGGAGACGCCTCGGATGACGATTTCCGCGTCGCTGTCGCCAGGCTGGCCGGAAGACTGCATCGTCGTGACGCCTGAGAGTTTACCGGAAAGGGCGTTGGTGATGTTGGAAACGCCGGAATTGACCAGAGTCTCGCCCTGCACCTGTGAGATTGCGCCTACGACGCTCTCCTTTTTCTGTACGCCATATCCTACCACGACGACGTCATCCAGAAGAATGGCGTCTTCCTTGAGGACTATTGAATACTTGGTCTGTGATGCACTCAAATCTACATTCTGAGTCACAAAACCGATGCTTGACACGACCAGACGGCCGGTCGCAGGAACCTGCATAGTGAAGAGTCCGTCCAGATCGGTCAGAGCATAGACGGTCTGGTTGCCTTCGAGGAGGATGGTTGCGCCGATCACCGGAACACCCTGAGCGTCAACGACTGTGCCTGTGATGGTGCGCGAGGCGCCACCTTTGGACTGAGCCATAGCGCTGAAACTCCCCAGAAGCAGCAGCAAACAAGCGGCTGCACCCGTCAGCAGGTGGATAAATGTTCTTTGCATTATTTGTATTAGAATGGTTGGTTACTATAAAATTATTCCGCAAAATTACGCATTTTTTAGGGATGCGATAGAAATTTTTAGTCAAAAACTCACAATTTGACTACCGAAGTGCTATATTTCAGACGGTAGTCACAGGAATCCGCATCAAGCACGAAAATCTGATAACTTCCACCTCCGGGATAGACTCTCACTACGATATGCCCCCACGGCTTGAAAGTCTTCCAGAGCTCTTCGCCGAGCTGCGCGCGCGAGTACTCTCCTGTGATGTAAATATCCCGGTCACCGCTCCATATGTAAGGATCGGTCATCCTCTGGAGGGCATCCGCGCAGGGATGGTTCTTGTGGCTGGCATCGATGATGATGGCCTGAGGTGAAAGGGTCTGCATAAAATAAGCGTTGCAGGTGTCGTGATAGCCGTGGTGATTGGCCTTCATCACTGTGACCGGACCGCAGACCTTGGCGATATCGGTCTCGAAGTCGCGCTCCTGACTTTTGTTTCCTTTCCAGTTGCCGCCGGCGATGTCGCCTCCGTTATAATAGGAGAACTTGCCATAGCTGAGCTTTATGGCGCAGGAAACGATATTCTCATCGAAAAGAGTCGGGTCCCCGCTATACATCTTCTTGGATTTCAGGCCCTTGCCTGTCCAGACTTCGCCGTTTGCCGCGAGGTTGCGGATTCGGAAGGTTTTGGCATATTTGTCTGGCTCGTAGCGCAGGCTGAACTGCTTTCGGCTGCCGATGCTGAATTTCTCGACCGCAGTGCCCTGCTCCGCGATATGATTGACAAAGTTTATATAATGAGGTATGAAGCCCTTGTCGGCATTGAGGACATTCTCCCGCGAAGGGAAATCATAGTCAGGGTAGCCCCTGTCCACGAATTTATTGAAGCGGAGGTACTCCCCGAGCAGCGTGATGCCGGAGAGGTCATAGCCGTGAGTGCCTGGAAGAGCGTCGCGGATGACTCCGATATGGTCGGAATGCAGATGGGTAATCATCACATAGTCAAGGTAATCCCTGCCCGGCTGAACCTGGTCCAGGAAATGTCTGATGTAGATGGCGAGCCACTCCCCCACCTTTTTGGAGTCATCAGGGTGCTGGGGGCCCCATTTGTTGTTGTCTCCGGCATCGATGAGCATCGAGGTGCCGTCAGGCATAATGATGAGGGCGGCATCGCCCTTGCCGGTGGCAATGGTATGGATGTCGAGATAACCCTCCTGCCATTCGGGAAGATACTCTGCCGCTTCCTGTTCTCCTGCCGTGGATGCGGGGGTTTGTGCGAAGAGCGCGGCCGGGCTCAGAAAAAAGAGTGCGACGGCCGGAAAAATCTTTAAAAGTATATGCTTCATATCAGTTATACGCGAATGCGCTCCGGAGAAAATTCCCGGAGATGCGCACAGTCGGTACAAAGTTACACAAAAAATCCGCGATTTTTCCTAACTTCGCATTTTGTGGAGCCCGCAGGAAAGCGGGGCGTTTTATATGAATGGAAGAATGACATTGAAACACAGCCGGATACCGGTTTTATCACTTGTATGCGCTGCGGCTATGACAGTCGCAGCACTTTCGTGCAGTCCCAAAGTAAGAATTCCGAAAGGGTTTGAAGAGACTCCTGATTCGGCCGAAACTGCCCCGGAGGGGGTCGCAGACCTTTCCTGTCTGGAGGGAATGGAGCACCCGAGGCTTCTTATGAGCGGAGAGGAATTCGCTGCCCTCAAGAATAAAATAGAGAAACATCCCGGGCAGAACAAATCCCTGTGCAGACTTCACTCGATTCTGATGGATGTGGCGGATGAGACTGTCCTGGACCAAACCAGGATCGAGTTCAAGCTGGACGCTGCGGGAAAACGTCTTCTCACCCAGTCAAGACTGGCTCTGAAAAGAATCGGCTCGTGCGCATACGCCTACCGGATGAGCGGAGAGCAGAAATATCTGGACAAGGCTGTAAGCGATATGGAGAGCGTGCTCGCATTCCAGTCCTGGAACCCGAAGCATTTTCTGGATGTCGGGGAAATGGCTTTCGCAGTGTCCCTGGGATATGACTGGCTCTATTATTCTCTCCCCTATTCTCTAAGGGCAAAGGCGGAGGAGGAGCTCCTTGACCGTGCGGTGATTCCTTTCCGCACCCACGACGCAAGGCTTTCAGTGAGCAACTGGAGCCAGGTCTGCTACGGCGGCACACTGTCGGCGGCGATTGCCGTCTACGGCAAGGAGAGGGAGAACTGCGGAGCGCTCATAAACGAGTGCATCACAAATAACACCGACATAGTAAAGGCAATCTATGACCCTGACGGAGTCTATCCTGAGGGCTATTCCTACTGGGGATACGGCACCGGCTACGAAAGCGTAATCCTGACCGAGCTTCAGAGGGTCTTCGGAACCCTCTACGGAATTGACAGTTCGACAGGTCTCGGGCGGACTGCGGAGTGGATGCTGATGTCATCGGGAGTCGGAGCACGCCCGTACAGCTTCGGCGACTCCGTTTCGGCATTTGACCAGCCAAAGGCCGGAATGTGGTGGTTTGCAGCATATTACAGCAGGCCAGCACTGCTGGCCAATGAGTTGAAGCTGCTGCACAACGCTTCCGGGGAGGAAGTAAATCCCTACAGCACCAAGATGTCCGAAGTGAGGTTCCTGCCTGTGGTGATTGCCAACGCCAATAAAATCGACGATCTGGACGCCGCGCAGGACAAGACGGAAGAAAGGCCGGAAATGTTCTACGGAAAGGGTGAGACCCCGATGGTAATAATAAGAGGAGACTGGACGGACTCAGACACTGACCGCTACCTTGCCTTCAAGGGCGGGCAGGCCCACCGCAGCCACGGGCATATGGACGCGGGGTCCTTTGTGTATGACGCGCTCGGCTGCCGCTGGTCCGCCGAGGTCAACCGTCCCAACTACGCCACCATTGAAAATGCGCTTAAGGCGGCGGGAGGAAAATACTGGGCTATGGGACAGGACTCCTACCGGTGGAAGGTCTTCCGGCTCAACAACCGCGCCCACAGCACGCTGACCATAAATGACTCGGACCACAATGTGGACGGGTTCGCAAGCATTGACTCCGTATTCAATTCCCCGGAGTCACGCGGCGCCGTTATGAACCTGTCCCCGCTGTTTGAGGGCGAGGCGCAGTCTGTCCGGAGGACATACGAACTGAGAAACGGCAAGGACCTGTATATTACAGACGAGGTGACGGCAAGGACGGACAGGGATGCAGCGGTGGAGTGGAGGATGATGACTCCGGCGGCAGTCACCCCTCTCGAAAAAATGGAGGTACTCTCGCAGGACGGTAAGACTATGTACCTTACGGTCAATGTACTGGAAGGCTCCGCGAAGCCTGTGTTCACCCGCTGGGAGGCAAAGGGAGAGAACAGCTGGGACACGGAGGTCAAGGGCTACACGGTGGCCGGCTACACTCTGACCGTGCCGGCGGGGGAAACCTTGAGATTTCAGACCGTTCTTTCCGCGGAAAAAGATTTTCAGTGATTCCTGTCATCGATTATGAAAAAAATCATAACGGCCGTCCTTTCGGCCGCATTGTGCCTCGCGGTTCTGACTCCGGTCTCCGGATGCCGGAAGCCTGAGAATGAAACCCTCACACAGGATTCAGGGGACAATGTGGATTCCGTGGAGGATACGGTGCAGACATACGACAGTGTCCCCCTTGATTTCAAAGACAATGACGACATCTCCGGGAACGACCCTGCGGGGAAGGCAGACCTCGGCGTATTCAAGGATATGGGACACCCGAGGGTTCTTATGAACCGCTCAGACTTCACTTCGCTGAAAAAGAAAGTCACAGAAAACAGTTCCGACAACAGGGTTCTGACAAAGCTCCACGAAACGATGCTGGAAGTTGCGGACGCCGCTCTGACATCCCGAACCAGCCTCACTTTCACATCGAACACATCCCGGAATCAGGACAGGGCCAAGGAGGCGATGAAAAGAATCACTTCCTGCGCCTACGCCTACAGAATGACAGGGACACAGAAGTATCTCGACAAGGCGGTGGAGGACCTTGAGACCGTGGTGGAGTTTTCCGACTGGAACGCCGCTTCGACATTCCTGACTGCGGCACAGATGGCCGCGGGAGTTGCGATAGGATATGACTGGCTGTATTATTCGCTGGATTACAGCCTCAGGGTCAAAATCCGCGACAGGCTGCTGCGCTACGCCATCATTCCGGCTTTCAGCGCCGACTTCAGGACAGCCGGACACAACTGGAACCAGGTATGCTACGGAGGTACCCTTCTTGCAGCCATCGCCATCTACGGCAAGGAAAAGACACAGTCCGGAGCTCTCATAAACGACTGTATAGAAAACAACGGCAAAGTCCTCAGGAAAATCTACGAGCCCGACGGAATCTATCCCGAAGGATACTCCTACTGGGGGTTCGGCACCGGCTTCCAGACCTTCATCTTCGCGGCTCTGGAAAGGGCGTTCGGAACTCTTTACGGAATGGATGACTGCGCGGCTCTGAAGAAGACTCCGCAGTGGCTGCTTATGTCCTCCGGCGTCAAGGGAAAGGTTTACAGCTTCGGAGACTCCACCGGGAACTGGGATCAGCCGAAGATGGGAATGTGGTGGTTTGCAATGCACTACAATGACCCGTCGCTTCTGCGCACCGAGTGGAAACTTCTCAGCAACACGATAAGCGTCTCAAACCCGTACAGCGTGGAAAATCCATACGGGCCGGATATGAGTGAAGCCCGGATGCTCGCGGTCGCAATCGCCTGCGCGAACCGCACGGATGACCTTGACTCGGTCATTGACACCCCCACAGCCTCTCTTCCGAATATGTTTTACGGTCTCGGAGAAGTTCCGAGCGCACTTTTCCGCACAGAGTGGAGCGACAGGAACACGGACCGCTATCTGGGTGTCAAGGGCGGCAAGGCGAATCACACCCACGGCCATATGGATGCCGGATCATTCGTGTATGACGCGTTCGGCTGCCGGTGGGCGCAGGAGCTCAACAAACCGAGCTACCGGGAGATTCAGGAAAAGCTGCAGGCGGTCGGAGGCAACTACTGGGACCTGGGCCAGGACTCCTACCGATGGAGAGTCTGGGCCCTTAACAACCGCAGCCACAACACGTTGACTATAAACGACACCGACCACAGGGTCGACGGGAAAGCGACAATCCTGAACATCCTCGAGAGCGGAAGAGGAGTAAAGCTCGACCTGACCCCGGTCTTCGACGGGGAAGCTGCCTCCGTATTCAGAACTCTCGAGATCAGGGACGGCAAAGACCTGTATGTCACCGATGAAATCCAAGCGCTGGATACAAAAGCCGCCGAGATTCAGTGGAGAATGGTAACGGGCGCAAGCGTCAGCGCCGGAGCGGACAGGGAGAAACTCACGCAGTCCGGCAAGACGCTTTACCTGAAAGTGAACATTATCGGGGGCACGGCCAATCCGGTATTCACATCCTGGCCTGCACAGGGCAGTGAAAGCTGGGATGAAGCCTACAGCGGAGGCGTTGTCGCAGGATACACTGCGACCGTGCCGGCAGGGCAGAGCGTCACTTTCCAGACCATATTGACGGAAAAGGCTGAATAAAAGAGAGAGGCTGAAAATTTCTTTTCAGTCTCTCTCCACTCAAGTCAAAATCTATAAGCAGTCCGTTTCGCGGCACCTCGACAAACTCGGCGACCGCTTTCAAGCCCGGTGACCGCTTACAGGCTCAGTGACCGATCAGTCGGTGGCGGGCAGTCTGCCCGCCACTGACCGATAGCTTATGCAAGCCTCTTTTCAAGACGCTCGCGGATGGCGGCGATGAAGTCTGCGGAGTTCTTCACTACAGGGGTGACGCCTTCCATAAGGTTGGCGAGGTCCTTTGTCACGATACCCTCGTTCAGAGTGTCGAAGCAGGCAGCCTCCAGCTGGTCAGCGTAATTCATCAGCTCAGGAATATTGTCCATTTCGCCTCTCTTTCTGAACGCACCGCTCCACGCGAAAATCGTCGCGATAGGATTGGTGGAAGTCTCCTCCCCTGCCAGATACTTGTAATAGTGGCGGGTCACGGTACCGTGCGCGGCCTCATACTCGTACTTGCCGTCAGGGCTTACCAGCACGGATGTCATCATAGCCAGCGAACCGAAGGCCGTGGAAACCATATCGCTCATCACGTCGCCGTCATAATTCTTGCAGGCCCAGATGAAACCGCCCTCGCTGCGCATAACGCGCGCAACGGCGTCATCGATCAGAGTGTAGAAATACTCGATCCCCGCAGCCTCGAAACGGTCCTTGTACTCGGCGAAGACCTCCTCGAAAATCTCGCGGAAACGCCCGTCATACTTCTTCGAAATCGTATCCTTCGTGGCGAACCAGATGCTCTGCTTCAGATCCAGCGCATACTTGAAGCAAGCGTGAGCGAAAGAACGGATGGAAGCGTCGGTGTTGTGCATACCCTGAAGGACGCCAGGTCCCTTGAAAGTATGAACAACCTGCTCCTCCCTCCTGCCGCTCTCACCTTCGAACACCAGCTTCGCAACACCCGGTTCATCCACCTTGATGTCAATGCTCTTATAGACATCGCCGTAGGCGTGACGCGCGATAGTGATAGGTTTCTTCCAGAACTTCACTGCAGGATGGATGGAAGGGATGGTGATAGGAGTGCGGAACACGGTTCCGTCCATCATCGAACGGATCGTCCCGTTCGGACTCTTCCACATCTGATGCAGATTGTACTCGGTCATACGCTTCGCGTTAGGAGTGATGGTGGCGCACTTCACGGCCACACCGTACTTCTTCGCCGCGTTCGCGGAATCGATCGTAACCTGATCGCCGGTATTGTCGCGGTTCACAAGGCCCAGGTCATAATATTCGGTCTTGAGGTCGACGAAAGGCAGGATAAGCTGCTCCTTGATCATCTTCCACAGGATTCTTGTCATCTCGTCACCGTCCATCTCGACGATAGGGGTGATCATCTGTATCTTTTTCATAATCTGATATTTAATTATTATTTATGTGATGCGTAATAGTTCATAAGACAGCCGTCTGCGAGAATCTCGCGCTCGTCCGGAGTGAGGTTCCGGAAATAAAGATGCAAATCCTTCACGCCATCGGCGCAGATAACCTTAGCGTCGATTTCCTCACGACCTGCGAGAATAGCCTCACGGATACCCTTCACGAATACGAAATCGCCCGGGACATAGTCGAACGGAGTGTCAGGCGCGATAGTGAACGGAACGATGCCCCAGTTTATGCAGTTGCTGCGGTAGCGCTTCGTGGCGTACTCATAGCAGATATTGGCATCGCCCCCCAGAACCTTCTGGCAGGAAGCCGCCTGCTCGCGTGCGGAGCCGTCACCAGGCTTGTTCGCGAATACGCAGGAACCGAAAGAAGTGTCACCGGCGCAAGCGCCAACTTTGGCGAGAGCCTCGGCTACGTGAGCCGGGACATTTCCGTCGCGTCTTTCGTGATCCTCCTGCTGAATCCTCTTGCAGATGCCCACGTACTCAGGCACACGACGTGAAAGCGTGAACTCCGAGAGCTTGATAGGATTCGAACGGTAGCTGGATGTCTCGCCGGATGGGATAAGTTCGTCGGTAGTTGTGACAGGGTCGTGGATGACGGCCGCCAGTTCGAGGAGCATATTGTTCTGCATAGGATACATCTTAGGCCAGTCCTTGATGTTCGGTCCGTAACGCAGTTCTACTGAAGGGTCTGCGTGGCCGTAGCCGTAGTAAACGCGGCTCTTGTAGATGCGGTCGTCGAATGAATAAGGAGCGTGAGTGTCATTATATTCGATATCGGTCGCGGCGGTAATCACTCCGCCATTGGCCGCGGTAGCGGCGATGGAGCGCGCGTCCATCAGACAGACGAGCGAGATCTGGCCCTGACCGGGCTTCGAGCCCTCGCGGTTCGGGAAGTTGCGGGTGGTGTGGCGGATGGACAGACCGTTATTGGCCGGCACGTCGCCGGCCCCGAAACAAGGACCGCAGAACGCAGGCTTGATGACTACGCCCGCCTCGAGGAGCTCCTCGGCGATGTGGTTGCGCGTCGTCGCGAGATAGACAGGCGTGGACTGCGGGTACGCCGACATCGTGAAGTAATCGTTGCCGATGGTCTTGCCCTTCAGGATGTCTGCAGCCTCACTAAGGTTTTCGTAGGTTCCGCCGGAGCATCCGGCAATGAGCGCCTGATCAGCAACTGCCTTGCCGTCACGCAGTTTGCTTACGAGATCGATGGAGATCCTGTCGCCGAAACGCTTGCGCGCGTCCGCCTCGACAGCCTCGAGAATCGCCTTCGGATTCTTCTGGAACTCGTGGATCGTGTATGCGTTCGAAGGATGGAACGGCAGAGCGATCATAGCCTCCTGCTGCGACAGGTCGATGCGGATCATGCTGTCGTAGTAAGCGATTTCGCCCGGAGCGAGCTTACGGTAAGCCTGCGGACGCTCGTGCATCTTATAATACTCATCCACCTTCTCGTCAGTGATCCAGATGGAGCTCAGACAGGTGGTCTCGGTGGTCATCACGTCGATGCCGTTGCGGAAGTCGATGGAGAGATTCGCAACGCCGGGGCCTGCGAATTCGAGCACCTTGTTCTTCACGAAACCGTTCTCGAACACCGCCTTGACGAGGGAAATCGCCACGTCGTGCGGACCGATGCCCTTCTTAGGCTTGCCCTCGAGCCATACGAGAACCACTTCCGGAGCGTTGATGTCCCAGGTATTCAGGAGCAGCTGCTTGACAAGCTCGCCGCCACCTTCGCCGACACCCATACAGCCGAGCGAACCGTAGCGCGTGTGGCTGTCGGAGCCGAGCACCATATGGCCGCACTCGGCGATCGCTTCGCGCGTGTACTGATGAATAACCGCCTGGTTCGCAGGAACATAGATACCGCCGTACTTCTTCGCGGCCGAGAGACCGAAGACGTGGTCATCCTCATTGATGGTTCCGCCCACCGCGCAGAGCGAGTTGTGGCAGTTCGTCATAGCGTACGGCAGCGGAAACTTCTCGAGTCCGCTGGCGCGCGCCGTCTGTATAATGCCCACATAGGTAATGTCGTGGGAGACCATCGCATCGAAGCGGATGCGCATCTTATTGCCCTTCGAATGGTCTACGTCGTGCGAACGCAGGATTCTGTAGGCTATAGTATTTTCGCGAGCCTCATCTGCAGAAGGCATTCCGGTGGCATCGTTGACAATCGTCTTGCCATCTTTAAGATAAACACCATGTGGAATCAGTTCTTCCATAATAGAATTTGTTATTGGTTTATAATGTTATTGATTAATATGGTCAATGAAAGCATATCGGCGCTTCCGCCGGGTGAAATGTTTTCACGGATAAAGTCACTGTTAAGTTTTTGCAATTCGCTGACGTCGAAGTGATTGCAAAGTTCCGCCGAGAGTCTTTTCACTCTCTGCAGCGTCTGCGGCCCCGTGCGATGCAGAATGTTCGTATCGTCGAGCATCGACATAATTCGAAGCAGCGTGCGGTGATTGCGATACTCGTCGCCCTGAAGCGAGCGGTAGAACGGCAGCCAGTCTTCGAAAAGAGCAGTGTAGCCGTGCAGGGCGCAGTCAAGCGCGCCGCCCACTCTGTATGAGCGTTTTACGGCCGCCCCGTGCGTATCCGTCGCCTGCGGAATCCCTTCGGCAAGGCGTTTTATATTCCGCCGCAGACTCTCTTCGCTCAGAGCCTCACCGTTTTTTAGAAGCGAAGCCGCCGCGCTGACAGTCAGTCCGATACAGAAAAGCGCACCCCTGTGCGTGTTCACCCCGCCCGTCGCTTCGAGCATAGCCTTTTCCGCTTTTACACCTATCTTGCGGACGCTTTCAGCGTCCAATTCTTCTTTTGCCGTTACGGCCAATTCGGTAAAATACTGGCAGAGCGCGCCGATGCCGCGGGACATTGTTTCATAGTCCATATCGCGATGCGCGCCGCTGTCGCTTTTATCTACCAGACCCGGCTTGGGAGTCGTGTCAAGCTCCTCTCGCAGAGCGTTTTCCGCGAGCTGCGCGAGAAGATGAGGCGCAGTGGTCGGAGGAACCATTTCACAGGCCGCGGCGAAATCGCCGACGTCCAATGCTTTCCTCACCCCGCTGGCGCTGACTGGTTTGCGGCTTTTCTCGACCCTCGGGATTTCAACGAATTCCACGCCCTTTGCCGGAAGTATTTCAGCCATCTGAGCGTTATACAGGCGAGTCAGTTCATCCTCCGGTTCGGACCCGGCGAAGCGTATTTTCGCGTCCAATGCAGGAGCGATGTGCGTTGCGAAAAGGTCCAGGTCGAGGGCCATATAGGTGAGCGTGGCGTCATCGGTTTTTTTCAGGAAATAAGTCGGGAAGGTGGCGGCAGAGATGGCGTAATCACTTCCCTTGCAGACCGTTACGTTAGCTATGTCCGCGCATCCCTTTTCTATCATCTTCAGCCTTTCTTCGTACGGGAAAAGGGATCTGTCCTCCTTTACGGCGATAACATAGAGCCGGTCTACCTGAGCGGCGGCCTGCTCCACGAGATAGCGGTGCCCGAGGGTGAAAGGATTGGCATTCATCACTATGACGCCGTTAATGCCTTCTGTGGCTTTTTCGGAGAGATACTTTTTGTATTCTTTCAAGCCGTCGGCCCCGGCCTCCATAAGAATGGCCTTCTCGGCAGAGGCGAGAAGTCTGAAACCCAGGCTCCCGAAGATGATGCGGTTCGACGGCTTGGTGAAAAGCCTCACGGTTTCATAGCCCCTTTCGCGGGTGAGTTCCATAAGGCGCGTAACCAGCTTCGCCGTGAGCCCTTCGCTTCGGGCCGCTTCGCTTACGGCCACGCACTTGATGAGATTGCCCTCCAGACCGCCTCCGGCAAGGAGCCTGTCTCCGTCCTCATCTTCGCTGACAGTCACGTAAGTGTCCATCGGGGCAAAGCGCAGGCCGTTCTGCGCGAGGAAGTTCTCCACGCGGCGGCGCTGCGAAGCGAGGCTTAGAGGAACCGTATTTATGAAGCGGCTACTGCACATAGGCATCTATCAATTCGTCTATCCTTTTCCGGAGGTCCTCCTGAGTGTGGGTGCGGTTGCGCATACAGAAGGTCGCGGTGTTGTCACAGAGAAGACATTTTCTCTGCGGCTCGCCCACGGCCGTTCTGGGAATCGGGACTCCGTCCCTTCCGATCACATCCAGGTCGAAAAGCCTTCCGAGAGGATGGCTGTCCTCTATACGGCAAGTCTCCGCCTTGGCCTGAAGGCAAGGCAGAGACGTAACCATATAGGCTTCATATCCTGTGGGAAGATCGCGGAGCTCGAGGGTTCTGATGCTGGTTCCAAATATTGCAACCATCTCAGTTACAGCGGCTCCTGCGACTATGAGCGAGCGGGAATCGCGCTTGACCTTGCCCGGCATTATGACCGTGAGGCACACGAGGGTCGCATCGGGATAATCTTGCAGATAGTCCTTCTGGCGAAGCGCCCTCGCCTCGCGACTTGCCAGCAGCTGGTCAAGCGTAATTTCCATCTATTGATTTAGTCTTCGATATTCATTATGACATCCTGGACTGTGCCTTCGCGGTTCATAACCACACCGACCACCCTGTCGCCGAACGGCAGAGGGTCAGGGATGCCTATCTGTTTGAGAGCAAAGTCCTTCAGATCGTGGATATCCACCACCTTCATTCCTGCGGCCCTGAGTCTTTCGGCGATTTCAGGACGGCGAGGGTTCACAGCCACACCGTACTCGGTAACTACCACATCCACAGTGGATCCTGGAGTGATGAGGGTGGTTACCTCATCGACCACGCAAGGGATTCTGCCGCGGAGCAGAGGACATACGATGATGGAGAGGGCGGAATCTGCAGCGGTGTCAGGATGGCCTCCCACGGCGCCGCGGA
>CAVCRS010000001.1:0-79905 GCA_963604635.1 Faecalibacillus sp. | reverse complement strand
CCGAGGAGCTGGCGGGCGGAGGTGAGAACTAGGCAAGCAGATAACCGAGGAGCTGGCGGGCGGAGGTGAGAACTAGGCAAGCAGATAACCGAGGAGCTGGCGGGCGGAGGTGAGAACTAGGCAAGCAGATAACCGAGGAGCTGGCGGGCGGAGGTGAGAACTAGGCAAGCAGATAACCGAGGAGCTGACGGGCGGAGGAGAGGGAGAGGCCGCGGCGGCGGACGTAGTCGGCGAGCTCCGAAGGGTCCAGGCTACGGAGGTGAGAACTAGGCAAGCAGATAACCGAGGAGCTGACGGGCGGAGGTGAGAGCTACGCGAGCAGGTGGCCGAGGAGCTGGCGGGCGGAGGTGAGGGAGAGGCCGCGGCGGCGGGCGTAGTCGGCGAGCTCCGAAAGGTCCAGCGAGCGAAGGTCTGTGTAATGCGCTCGCGGATGGGCGATTACAAGCCCGCAGACGCTCGACTCCGGCAGCATCGCATAGTTCTCCGTAAGCGTGATTCCCAACTCCGGCGGCAGCAGCGCGAGCACATCGGCCTTAAGGCTGTGGTCAGGACAGCAGCTGTACCCGATGCCGGGCATAATCATTTTCAGGCCTCCGGCCAATCCCTCCCTAATCTCGTGATCCATCCATCCCGAGGCAGCCTCTGCGAGGCTGACTCTCACCGCGTGGTGAAGCAGGTCGGTTTCGCAGCCATCAAATACCGACGCCGCGAAAAGGCCGCACTGCGACAGTTTCGCGGATTCCTTCCACGGGAAGAAGTCACAGAGGGTCTCGCAAGAGCCGTGACGAGGCAAAGGGATGCGCAGAAGGCCGTCAGCGGAGGTGATGGTATCATCTTCGGTAAAGCAGTCGAAGAAACGGGCCGCAACCCTTATGTCATAATCCACGGTATCCAGAAGGGCCTGCGCGCAGGATCGCATCTCGGCCTTGAGATCATCGCCTGCTTTGGCCGTGCCGCAGACCACCTGAAACATTCTCCAGTCGAAGAACGGCATTACTTCTGCGACCGTGAGCTTTCTAAAAGGAATGTCTTTCAGGGTTCCTGCGTGCACCTCGACAGGCTCGGTGGCCGCAGGGGCTTTTTTCAGGACTATCTTCGGGCTGCAGCATTGGCAGGCGCTGGCGGTCATCGGGCCTGCAGAAATCCCCGCAAACTTATCATACTCAGCATCTTCCGCGGCAGCGAAAGCCACAGGATCCGTTACGCAGCGGACGGCTTTCACCGCAGTCTGGGAGGCATCGGAAGCATAGTGGACATTCCTGTACAAAGGCCTGAGTTTCAGAGCCGTATGCTTGGCGGAAGCGGCAGCTCCGCCCACAAAAAGCGGAGTCGTGAAACCTTCGGCGGTCATCTTGCGGCAGAGTTCCTCCATCCTGTAGAGTGACGGAGTGATAAGTCCGCTGACCCCTATTATATCAGCACCGAGACTCTCCGCTGAAGAGATAATGTCCTCTTCCGGAACCATAACCCCCATGTCGTGAACCTCGAAGCCGTTGCATTGCAGAACTATAGCGGTGATATTCTTTCCGATATCGTGCACATCCCCCTTCACCGTGGCGATGACGGCCTTTTTCCTGACAGATGCGGCCTGCGAAGATGCCCCGTCGATATAAGGCTGCAGAACAGCCACGGCATCCTTCATCACTTTGGCGGACTTGATTACCTGCGGAAGGAACATTTTCCCGTCACCGAAAAGTTTCCCGACCTTTTCCATTCCTGCCATAAGAGGCCCCTCAATCACCGCCGTAGGGCTTCCCAGACGCGCGAGAGCCTCCATAAGATCATCTGCAAGAGTCTCCGACGCACCCTTCACCAGAGCCTCGGAAAGGCGCGAGAGAGGGTCAGGATTGGACGCGGGAGCGGCCGACGGCAGAGGAGCGGGATTGGACGCGTCAGCGGCCGCTGAAGAGAGCAGCGCCTGCGCTTTCGCGACGAGCCGCGAAGTGGCCTGGGGGTCGCGCGCGAAGATGACGTCCTCCACGCAGCGCAGCAGTTCGGGCTCGATGCTGTCATAGACCTGCAGCATCGTCGGATTCACGATGGCCATATCCAGGCCGGCCGCAATCGCGTGATACAGAAAGGCTGAGTGCATCGCTTCGCGGACGGCGTTGTTCCCGCGGAACGCGAACGAGAGGTTCGAGATGCCGCCGGAGGTCAGCGCGCCCGGTAGGTTCTGCTTTATCCAGCGGACCGCCTCTATGAAATCGACGGCGTATCTTTCGTGCTCTCTCATCCCGGTCCCGACGGTCAGAACGTTCACGTCGAAGATGATGTCGGTCGGCTGTATTCCTATGTCTGTCAGGAGCTTATACGCTCTCTGTGAGATCTCTGTCTTGCGCGCGAAGTCGGTCGCCTGACCCCTCTCATCGAATGCCATCACGACCATCGCGGCGCCCATATCGCGGATTTCAGCGGCGCGGCGCAGGAACTCCTCCTCCCCGTCCTTAAGCGAAATGCTGTTCACAATCGGCTTGCCCTGAACATTTTGCAGTCCCGCGAGCAGGGTCTCCCAATGCGAAGAGTCGATCATCACGGCCGCGCGCGAAACCGCCGGATCATTCGCCGCGCAGCGCAGGAAATTCTGCATCTCGGCGGCGCTGTCGAGCATCGCGTCATCCATATTCACGTCGATAATCGACGCTCCGCCCTCGATCTGCGAGGCCGCAATCTTCAGCCCCCCGTCATAATCGCCCGCCGCGATGATCTTCGCGAACTTGCGCGAGCCTGCGACGTTCGTGCGCTCGCCGATGTTCGTGAAATTGCGGCTCCGGTCTATCGTAAACGTTTCCAATCCACTGACACTGAGTCGCTTCGACGGCTGCGACACAACTCTCGCCGGTGTATTTTTTATGGCTTCCGCCAATGCCCGTATGTGTTCCGGCCCCGTTCCGCAGCAGCCTCCGGCAATGTTCAGAAGACCTTCGCCAGCCATTCGCGCGACAGCGTCCGAGAAAGCCTTCGGAGTCATTGTGTATGAGCCGGTTTCGTCAGGAATGCCGGCGTTCGGATGGCAGCTCACGCGGCAGGTCGCGAAGCGGGAAATCTCCTCGACGAGCGGGAGCATATCGACGGGTCCGAGCGCACAGTTTATGCCGAAAGAGAACGGATTCGCGTGGCGCACAGCGGTATAGAACGCTTCGAGGGTCTGCCCCGTGAGCGTGCGGCCGCTGCGGTCGCTCACAGTCGCGGAAATCATCAGCGGAAAGCCTCTTTTGACCTCCTCAAGTGCCCTGATGGCCGCTTTCGCGTTCAATGCGTCGAAGCAGGTCTCGATAAGAATAAGATCGACTCCCCCGTCGATGAGCGCGCGGATCTGCGCCGCGAAAGCATCGCGCATCTGCTCGAAGCTGTATTGGCGGTACGCCGGACGGTTCAGGTCAGAAGCGAGCGTAAGCGATTTGCCGCTGGGGCCGAGGCTTCCCGCGACGAGCACCCGCCTGCCTGCGCGGTCCGCGACTTTTCTCGCTATGCGGCCTGCGGCCAATGCCATATCGGGAGCCCTGTCAGAAAGTCCGTATTCCGCCTGGGAGATGGCGTTCGCGTTGAATGAGTTGGTCTCTATTATGTCCGCTCCGGCGTCGACGTAGGCCTGATGGATGGCTTCGATGATGTCCGGGCGGGTGAGGTTCAGGCACTCGTTGTCGCCTCGGAGCCCGGCTTTGACGCCGGCGAAGATTTCTCCCCTATAGTCCTGTTCTTCAAGACCATAGCGCTGAATCACCGTACCCATACCTCCGTCGAGGATGAGGATTCTGTCGAGGCCGTCTGTGTTCGTGTCAATCATTTTCTAGAAGCATTCCCTGAGGATGTCCAGGACATTGTCCGGACGGCCCATAGTGTAGAAATGTATGGCTTTCGCGCCGTGCGCGATGAGATCGCGGCACTGCTGCAGACACCATTCGCGGCCGATTTCATAGCAGGCCTGCCTGTCATCGGCGTGGGCCTGTATTTCGGATGCGAGCGGCTCCGGGATGTCGATGGAGAAGGATTCCGGAAGCAGGGAGACCTGGCGGGCGGTGGAAAGCGGTTTGAGGCCCGGGATGATGGGAATCGTGATTCCGTCCTGACGGCAGAGATCGACGAAACGGTAATAGACACCGTTGTCGAAGAACATCTGGGTGACGATGTAGTCCGCCCCGGCATCGACCTTCTCCTTCAGATGGGCTATATCCTGCTCTATATTGGGCGCTTCGAAATGTTTCTCGGGGTATCCTCCCACGCCCACACAGAAGCGCTTGCCGCTGCTCCGCTCGAAATCGCTCACGGCTTTCACCAGTTCGCTCGCGTGGGTATAGCCCCCCGGGACGGGAGTGAAACGCTTCTCTCCCAACAGGCTGTCGCCCCTGAGCGCCAGGATGTTATCCACTCCCAGGAACTTGAAGTCCTCCAGCAGGAACTCTATCTGCTCGGCCGAGGCTCCGCCACAGATGACGTGGGGAACCACTTCGATGTCGAACTCGCTCTGTATGGCCGCGCAGACCGCCGTCTCGCTGATGCGGCGGCGTATCCGGCGACGGTCGAAACCACCGTCGGGACGGGGTATGTACTCTACCTCGTCCCGATGGCTGGTGATATTCATAAAAGGAGGGTTGAACTCCATAAACGGACGGATGCTGTCCAGGAGTTCTTCCTTGGTCATTCCCTTCAGCGGCGGGACTATCTCCAGCGACGGGAAGGGTCTGACGGATGTGGAAAGGATTTCTGATATCTTCATATCCTTATGGGGTTGAGAGCCTTTACAGGCCTGTTAAGTCCGCAGGATGCAAAGTTACCGAAATCCCTTCTATAATCAAACTATTCCAGCTCGCGTGCGCCGTCGGAAATGACTACGTCGTAAATCTTCGGAGCGTGGCCGAACTTGGCGGAGAAGAGCTCCACTGCAGCGTCGATGAACGGCTGATAGAGGTCTTTCTTCACGAGGTTGATGGTGCAGCCGCCGAAGCCGCCGCCCATAACGCGGGAACCGCTCACGTCCATCTTCCTGGCAATCTTGTTCAGGAAGTCGAGCTCCTCGCAGGACACTTCGTACAGACGGCTCATACCGAAATGGGTCTGATACATCATCTCGCCGGCGGTCTCATAGTCGTTTCTCTCGAGGGCGTCACAGACGTCAAGCACTCTCTGAACCTCGCCGATTACATACTCTGCACGGAGGAAATCCTCCTCTGAAATCTCTGAACGGACTTCCTCAAGCCAAACCCTCTTGGCGTCGCTGAGGAATTCGACCTCAGGATGTCTGGCGTGGATGGCCTTTGCGGCAGCCTCGCAGGATGCGCGGCGGTCATTGTATGCAGAAGATGCGAGCTCGTGCTTCACGCAGGAATCGATAAGTACCAGACGGTAGCCGGCAGCCTCCGGATCGAATGGGAAGTATTTGTATTCCAGAGTCTTGCAGTCGAGGCGGATAAGGCAGCCCTTCTTTCCGAATACGGAAGCGAACTGATCCATAATGCCGCAGTTTACGCCGCAGTAGTTATGCTCTGTGCTCTGGCCGATCTTGGCGAGCTCGAACTTGTTTATACTGTTCTGGTTCAGCTCGTTCAGAGCGAATGCAAAGCAGCTTTCGAGGGCGGCGGAAGAGCTGAGTCCGGCTCCGAGAGGAACGTCGCCTGCGAAAACGGCGTTGAAACCGACTACCTTGCCGCCGCGCTTGATGGTCTCACGGCAGACGCCGAAGATGTAGCGTGCCCACTGCTGGATAGGCTTGTCATCCTCGTTGAGACCGAACTCCACGAACTCGTCGTAATCGAGTGAGAATACCTTGACTCTGTCTGTTCCGTTCAGGGCGATTTCCGCCATTATACCCTTGTCAATGGCTCCCGGGAACACATAGCCGCCGTTGTAGTCGGTGTGCTCGCCTATGAGGTTGATGCGTCCGGCGGACGCGAAGAAACGTCCCTTTTCACCGAAAAGGGTCTGGAATTTTTCCTGAATCCTGTTTTTCATTTTCCTGTAGTTTTATGTGTTTTTATATGATTATCAAACTTTTATACATTAAAGAGGAAGTGCATTATGTCGCCGTCCTGTACCACATAATCCTTGCCCTCGATGCCCATCTTTCCGGCGGCACGGATGGCGGCTTCTGACTTGTAGGACATATAGTCATCGTATTTGATGACTTCCGCACGGATGAATCCTCTCTCGAAATCGGAATGGATGACGCCTGCCGCCTTCGGGGCCTTGTCGCCCTTGCGGATGGTCCAGGCGCGGCATTCGTCGGCACCTGCGGTGAAGAAGGTCTGAAGCCCGAGCAGCTTGTATGCGCTCTGAATCAGACGCACCACGCCGGATTCTTCGAGACCGAGCTCCTCAAGGAACATCTTCCTGTCATCATAATCCTCTATTTCAGCGATTTCCGCTTCGGTTTTGGCGGCGATCACAAGGATTTCGGCATTCTCATCCTTCACGGCCTCACGCACTGCATCGACATAGGCATTGCCTGTGGCGGCGGAAGCCTCATCGACATTGCAGATATACATAACAGGCTTGTTTGTAAGGAGATAGAGTTCCTTTGACATAGCCTCCTCTTCCTCGTTCGCAGGCTCCACGGTGCGGCAGGACTTGCCTTCCAGAAGGGCTGCACGGTATCTTTCGAGCAGGTCGGCAAGCTTTTTCGCCTCCTTGTCCGCACCGATTTTGGCCTGTTTCTGAACTTTGGCGAGGCGCGCCTCCACCGTTTCGAGGTCCTTTATCTGAAGCTCGGCATCGACCACTTCCTTGTCCCTTACAGGATCCACGCTGCCATCGACGTGAACGATGTTTCCGTCATCGAAGCAACGGAGCACGTGCAGGATGGCGTCGGTCTCGCGGATGTTCGCAAGGAACTGGTTTCCGAGGCCTTCACCGTGGCTCGCGCCCTTCACCAGACCGGCGATATCTACGATATCCACCGTGGCAGGGATGGTTCTTTTGGGCTTGCAGAGCTCGGAAAGGGCGTCCAGACGGCGGTCAGGGACGTTGGTGGACCCGAGATTCGGCTCTATGGTACAGAATGGAAAATTGGCGCTCTGCGCCTTTCCTGAACTTATACAGTTAAAGAGTGTGGATTTGCCGACATTCGGCAATCCGACTATTCCACATTTTAATGACATTTCGTTAATGGTTTGAATAGCAAATATAGTCATTCTCACCATATAACCCGACACTCTGCCGCGTGTTTTTTTTCTGCCGGCATTAAAGAAACATATCCGGAATTTAAGATTCGTATCAGGAGGCCGAAGAATTTCGCCACATTTTTGCGGAGTGTGCGGGATAAACTCCGATATTGCGGCAGCAACGCGGAAAACCGAAGCCGCGCGGACACGGACAGACTATGAAAGAAAAACTGTGGAAAATGATACTTGCACCGCTGCTCGCGGCCGGGGCGGCATTGGACGCGACAGCGGCCGCGGAAACAGGTCCAGGCAGGCTTTTACCGGCCGTCTGCGACGTCCAATCCGGTGATGCCGCCGCAGCCTCTCCCCGCGGGGATTCGCTCCTGCTGATGTTTTGGAACTGCGAGAATTTCTTCGATTACACCGACTCGGGCACTGGAGTGTCGGACTGGGAATTTTCGGGCGGAGGAAGCAGGCATTGGACGTCGAAACGCTTCTATGCCAAGTGCAATATGTTCGCGAAATCGCTGCTGTACATCGCTCAGGTGCAGGGACGGCTGCCGGACGCGGTGGGACTTGCGGAAATCGAGAATGCGGGGGTTCTGAGGCGCCTTCTCAGCTCGACTCTGCTGCGAAAACTCGACTACCGCTTCATACATTATGATTCGCCGGACCATCGCGGGATAGACTGTGCGCTGCTCTACCGCATTTCGCGCCTCACTCCCCTCGCCTCGAAACCCTGCCATATAGATACCCTTGCGACTCGCGACATTCTGCTCGCGCAGTTTCTCACCGCCTCAGGCGACTCTATTGCCATTCTCGTGAATCACCATCCATCGAAATACGGCGGAGATTCTTCCGAGGGTCTCAGAACTCTGGCTATGAATCGATTGCGCTTTCTGAGCGATTCTCTGGAAAACGAGGGATGGGGAAGCCGCGTGGCGGTGGGTGACTTCAACGAGCAGCCCTCCCACCCTCTCTTCGGACTGCTGCCTCCGTCTCTGATACACGTTCCGCCGCAGAAGGGTCCGTTTCCCGGAAGCATCAGATTCAACGGAGAATGGCAGTTCATCGACCTGGCTTTCGTTTCGCAGCCGCTGGTGCAGCGCTCGCGCTTCTTCGTGTGTCCCCTGCCTTTCCTGCTCGAAAAGGACTCGACGCACTCTGGCCTGCGGCCGCTTCGCACCTACTCCGGCCCCCGCTGGAAAGGCGGCTTCTCCGACCATCTGCCCGTACTGCTGACCGTCGCACCGTGCGACGTTTCGAAGCTCCCAATGGTGTCATGGGGTCTGGGGGATACGTCCCCCAGTGAATAAAAAAAGCGGTCCCGCGCAATGCGGGACCACCTTTCACATATATGTGTCTCAGTATGATTCTAGAAGAAACGTGCCCTATGGTCAACGACCTCGGCGTCAGCACTCATAACCGGAACGATCATCTGGCTGTTATACTGATTCTTCTGGTTCTGGAAAGTCTTGGCATCTTCCTCTGTGTAGAAGGAAGCCACGTCACGACCGGTTACCTTGAATACATAGGTTCCGATGGTGCCGGCTACCGGACCGCAGATCTGGCCTTCCGGAGCTACGCTCAGCGCACCGATGAACTTAGGATCCAGAGAGCGTGCGGAAAGTGAAGAGAATGCCACTCCGCTCTCGCTGCTGACGCTTGTGCCAAGCTTCTCGGCAATCTCGTCGAGAGTGCTGAGACCTTTGATCTGCTCGGCGACCTCAGCTGCCTTCTTCTCAGAAAGCTTCTCTGCATAGAGCTGCTGACGGATGGTGGAAGCCACCTCGGCAACCTTTGCATAACCTTCCTCGTGGATGTCCTTTACGACTGTGATGAAGAAGTAGTTCTGGTTAACGGTGATGATGTTAGAAACCTTGCCTTTCTTGTTGTCGAAGATCCAGCGGGTAACCTCCTTGGCGTTGTCGATGGCACCGTAAGCCTCAGTAGCCTCGGTGACACGGTTCATAGGATGAGAGTAAACACCCAGGGAATCCACAGCTGCGCGGTAATTGTCATAATTGCCGTTGGCGATGGTCGCGAACTTGTTAGCCTTTGCGTAGTATTCGTTGAAAGTCTGGTTGCTGGCGAGAGTGGTCTTCTCGAGGATAGCCACCTGCTTCTTGAGGACAGGCTTGGTCTTATCGCTTACGAGAACGACGTGTGTGCCGTACTGGGTCTTGAGAACGAACGGCTTGCCGACCTCGGCGTCAATGACGGACTCGAAACCGGGGATCATATAGGTCTGGGTCATCCAGCCGATGTTTCCGAGCTCACCGTTTGCGGAAGAACTCTGGTCTGCTGAATAGAGAGCCACGAGGTTGGAGAAATTTGCGCCCTTCTGGGAAGCCACGGTGCAGAGGCTGTCTGCAAGATGGTCGGAATTGTCACCCTGAAGGAGAATATGCTTGACATATACAGAGTCCGACTTCATTGCGCTGTCCATAACTCTGGCAGCATAGAAAGAATTGCCAGACTTGAAGATAGGGGAAGCGTTCTTTGTGTCTGCGCTGAAAGCGTAGTCATTCACATCCCTGGAGATGCCGGTCAGCTCGCCTGCCTTGTACCAGTAGGTGGAAAGGGAGCGGTCAGAATTCTTCAGAAGGAAAGCCTTCATATTGTCTGTGGTGCAGAACTCGTCATAAACGTCGGTAACCTTGTTGCTGGTCTCGTTGATGTCATCCTGTGAAGGAACGACCTCGAATACCACGTACTCGATGTCACGGCTTGCATCCTGCTTGAAGAACTTCTTGTGGGAATTGTAATAGTTCTTGATTTCGCTGTCGGAAACCACGATGGTGGAGTCGGTGGCATAGGTGTTCGGAACCATCACGAAGTCCACGTTGGTGGTATTGTTGTTCTCCTCCACCGCCTTTGCGAGAGTGAGGGCGTTCTCGGCGTTGCTGTATGTGAAGAGAGCGCCGTACTTCTGGTAGAACTTCTGGTTGTAAACGGAGTTCTGGAGATAATCCCAATACTTCTTGAGACGGCCTGTCTCATCGCTGGAGATGTTCTGAACGAAGTTGACTACATTTTCAGCGTTGAAGTTGCCGTTCTGGTCGGAGAAAACACCGCTCTGGAGGATTACAGGGGAGATGTTGTCACCTGTGGTCATATCCACCATCTCAGCCTCGCCCACTCTGAGGCCGGCAGCCTTGGCGTTCTTCACGAAGAGATATTTGTCCACAAGACCCTGCCATGCAGCGTCTCTGATCTGCTGCTGCTGAGCCGTCGAACTTGCGGAGGAACCGGTAAGCATCTCGCTTATGGTTGTATAATTTTCCACATCGTCCTGAAAGTCAGTGTAGGAGATGGATTTACCGTTGATATTGCCTACATCGTACTTTGCAGACATCGAATTGAGAGCCGACTCCACCTGGGTCGGATCAATAATGAACGAAAGAAGTCCCAGGGCGACAAGAATGGAAATCGCCAGACCGAACTTCGTGCGCATTTTTTGAAGAACCGCCATTTTATTATCTAATTTTTAATTACTTATCAAGTTTTAGCCGCCTATGCGGTACAAAACATTCCAATAGGGCTGCGAAGATAGTGATTTTCTGACAAATGCGAAACTATTTTTTCGGAAATGGCCCTATAAAATTAACTGAATCAACCACAACGGCCGTCGAATCGTGCACTACAACCATGAAATTATTGAACGGACGATGCAGAATCGCGTTGCTTGCACGCTCATCCGAGCGCATTCCGAAACCCTGGCTGAAGCCGTCCGCAGAATACATCCTGACATAGCAGTCCGTGTATATTTCCTGGTTCGCACGGTCCCAGTACAGGGTGTCCGTCTCCATTGTCTGCTGCTTGATGACGTTCTGTATGACCACATTGCCGAAGGCTTCCCAAGTCTCAGAGTCGCGATTCTTGTACTTTATGTGCATCGCGTTGTCGGAGAAAATCGTGGTCTCCAGCAGTCCGTCGGAGGTATAGGCATAGACTGAAAGACCGTCAGGAAAGGACTCGTAGGTCGTGGAATCCGTATCGTAACGCTCCATCCTGGGAGCCTCCATACGCATCTGCACCACGCCGTTCGTGCTCTGGATGGCGAACATGCTGTCCACCACCTGCACGGGCGTCATCTCCAGATCCAGTCTCTGGGCTTCGCCCAATTTGTCCCGACACGAAAATACGATGATAGCAACCACGAGGGTGGTTGCCATCATCCTAGCCGTATGTCGTATTCCAGACAAAGCCTTTATTTCTGAGTTCTTACGATTGTGGTAGCCCTCATACCGCCGCAGGATACGGTGTATGACTGACCGTCAGTGATGTCGTACATAAAGGCCTCAGCAGTCTGAGGATAGTATGCAGCATATGAGCTGATGAGCTTGTTTGCCTCCTCAGCGAGGGAAGGATCTGCATTCTTTGCCTTCTGGAGGTAATCCACAGCCACCCAGTAAGGGGAACGCTTTGCAACCTCGTCACCGCCGCAGACTGTAGAGCCCCAGATGTTTGCGATAAGGAAGTAAGCCTTGCCGGTATATTCAGGATTCTGGGTCGCTGCCTGCTGAGCGGCGGCGAATGCCTTTGCGGACATACCGTTCTTGAAGCAGAATGTGGCAAGTTCATAGTTGTACTCACCCTTCTGAGCCTCTTCGCAGTCAGGATAGGAAATAGCCTCTTCGAGATACTTGACAGCGTCTTCCTTGTTTCCGTGAGCGGAGTTAACCCTGTAGAGGAAGTATGCTGAAGTATAGGTAGGATTGTTCTTGTGCATTGAGGTTACGGCCTTGAGATAGAGGTCGTTGTCTGTACAGTCCTCGGTGATGCTCATAATCTTCACGATGTTGCTTACGAGATCGTTGTCTGTAGGGTTGGCCTCGTATCTCGGGGTGAACAGGGCGATGAGGTCATCGCAGGAAGCCACCTTGCTGGAGATGAAGAGACTCTCGAGGTCGGTCTTTACGCTTGCAAGCTGCTCCTTGTCGCTTTCCTTTGCAGGATTGGCCTTGTCGATCAGATCCATATAGCTCTGATAGAGACCGATCAGATGGGCTGCGTCCATCTTGCCCTGGTTGTAGAGCTCGAGGGCGGAGTCGAAGGCGAAGATATAGACCGTAGGTTTGGTCTGAGTCTGGTTGGCCTCGATTACCGACGTATAGATGTCATAGGCGCGCTGTGAATCATTCTTGAGATAGTTGGAAACATCCACTGCCTTGTTGTTCAGGGAAGTAACCTTGTACTTAGGATAGTACTGCGCTCTTACATCGTGAATGGTGAGCAGGGAGTCCAGAAGGGCAGCCTTGTACTCTTCATTCTTCGCATTCTTGTTCACGAGTCTTCTGAGAAGGGTCGTACCGTCGATAAGAAGGTTCTGGCTCGCTGTGGGAGGGCAGAGCTTATAGGCCTTTCTCCAGCTCGGAACAGCCTCATCATAACTCTTCTGTTTGAAATACTCCTTGTAGTAGGAGAGATACTTTATACATTCGGCACTGTCTGCACCGTATTTTCCCTGGGCGAAAGCATTGGTACCCAACAAAATTGCAACTGCGGCAATTACTAAACTTAATTTTTTCATTATGGTTGTTAATTTTATTATTTCTTAAACTCTGTCTGAAATCCTAATTGTATCTGGTCTTCTGGAACCAGTAATCGAAGATGTTGAAGCCTACCGAGAAGTTGATGAAGCGCTCGCGTATCATATTCCCGGCCGTGGAAGCCCTCTGTCCGAAATCGACGGCGAAATTGATCCCGTTATAGTATCTGAATACCGGGATGGTGCCTCCGAGCGTGATTCCGTATGCCCTCACCTGGTTTCCGTCCATCAGGTAATAGGACTTGTCATAGTAGGCTCCGACTCTGTACGCACAGCGCTTGTAGAAATAACGCACGTCATTGCGGTTCGGAACAATCTCGAAACCTGCACGGATGGATTCGGTGTTTGTGGCTGTGATTCTGGAAGTTCCGGAAACTGCGAAACCCTCTGCAGTGGACATTCCCGAATCTGTCCAGTCCGAACGGGTGTAGTTCACCTCTGCCCTCCACCTGTTCTTGTGGTTATAGGAGATACCTGCCCCCCACTCTGTCGGGATGCTGACTCTCTGAGAGGCAAATTTCAGCGTATCGGTAACATAGCGGAGCGTATCATTCTGTGAGGCACCGGCGGAGATTTCGTAGTTCGTGGCGAATCCCCTGATCTTGGCGCCGAGCGAATAGGTGGCACCCACCACAACCGAAGACCCTGTACCCACAGGCTGCTCGTACTGAATACCGAACTTGGCTGAAGTGGAACGCAGGATAAGCTTGCTGCCACTCGATATGTTGCTGTATGCGGAATTCCCGAAAGTGAGGGAATTGGCCTTGTCAATGTTTCCGAAATACTGGATTCCCTCCACACCGAGACTGAGACGGTTCCAGAACATCACGCCAGCGGAGATGAAAAGCTTGTACATACTTCCCTGTCCCTGAGCCACATACTGTGTGCTTCCGGCCTGGCTCAGAACATCCGTCGATTCCACTTCGGAAGTATAGGCATAGCCCGTGGAACTGTAAGGCGCCAGACCCACCATCATTGCCATAGTCTTGTAAACTGGGAATGACAGCGCAAGGTCATTGACATTGAAAGTATTGTTTACAGAACGGACTCCGTCCTGCTTGAAAATCTTGTTGTTCTGCTGCAGGGACATATCGGCCATAAAAGACAGGGTGTCGCGGGCCGTAACGGCTGCAGGATTGAGGTAGTTAAGATAACGTCTGTTTCTTCCGGCGATGCCGACTCCACCCATACTCTTGTTGTATGCGGAGCCCTGATTGTTCAGTTCACCTATGCCGAAGATGGAATAAGGAGTGTAACTGCTGTATGCGCCCGACTGTGCATATACAGCAATTTCCGCGAAGAAGATTGTTGTCACCAACAATAAAAACCTACTGAATGTTCTTCCTGACATAATCGTCCGTTAAAATCGCTAATCCCATCATTACAAGATTACAAACCACAAAGATGGGATTTTTCATTCTCTTTGCAAAATAAATAGCGTCACCACCCGTAAATATGGTAACATTCTCTGTGTTTGAATCGATGTAGCCCTGTATTTCAAACATTATGCCTGAAATAATTCCGCTCTCGATGGACGAGACCGTGGAGTGTCCCCTGGAAGAAATTTCAGACGGGGTGTCCACCAGCGGAAGAGCTTTGGAATATCTGTTGAGCGCCTTGAATCTGGTCCGGCATCCGAGCGAGACGTTGCCGCCCAGATATTCTCCGGATGCAGAGATGAAATCGACCGTCAGAGTAGTTCCGAAATCCATAAGGGTGCATCCCTTCCCCGGAAAAAGATGTTTTACGGCCAGTATCCCGGCGGCACGGTCGCAGGTGAGATAGTCAGGAAGAGCGTGCTCCGAAAGGAAACTTCCCGAATGCGACGGATCCAGCAGGATGAACTGCGGACAAGCCTGCTTCAGAAGCGACTCTTCATAACCGGAAATGTCATAAACCGAAGATATGCAGAGGACGCCGGGCTTCTCCTTTTCCATAAGGGAAAGGATGAACTCGATTTTCTTCTCGCCCTGATAGCGGAAAGTCCTGCCCAGTGTCTGTCCGTCAGCCCAGGCCGCCTTCAGAGCCGTATTGCCTATTTCTATAAGCAGATTCGCCATTTGTCCAAAAAAACACAAAGGGTGGCAAATATATGAAATTATCTCAATTTTCTCAACAATTCGAGGGCATTATCGAGACTTTCCACTCCTCTGGCGACCAGTTTCAGTTTGTCCGTCTGCTTCATTTCAAACTTCGGCACATCGGCAAGCCGCGAGAGTATCCTGCTGAATGTATCGGATTTATAATAATTTGACTGAGAATTATTTATAAAGAACAGTATAAACAGGGAGTTCTTGAATATAATCTTCTCGAAGCCCAGCGAACCTCCGAGATTGCGGAGCCGGACCACGCAGAACAGATTCTTCAGTTCCTGAGGAATCCTTCCGAAACGGTCTTCTATCTGTTTGTAGAAGCGGTCGATCTCCTTGTCGCTTACCATAGAATCCAGCTGCTTGTAGATACGTATCTTTTCAGCCTGCACATCGATGTAGTCATCCGGAATCATCGCAGGCCGGTCAGTCTCTATGGTACATTCATCCACAAGGGAATTCCTGGTGGCCACATTGCTCAGACCGGCCTCAACTCCCAGTTCCTCAAGAGCTTCCGAGATGACCTTCTGATAAGTTTCATAGCCCATATCCATAATGAAACCGCTCTGCTCCGCTCCCAGCAGATTGCCCGCTCCGCGGATGTCCAGATCCTGCATGGCTATGTTGAAGCCGCTGCCCAGGTCTGAAAACTCCTCTATGGCCTTGAGCCTGCGGCGGGCATCGTCGGAAATGGAAACCAACGGCGGCACGATAAGGTAGCAGAAGGCTTTCCTGTTCGAGCGCCCCACTCTTCCGCGCAGCTGATGAAGGTCGCTCAGACCTATGTTCTGCGCCTGATTAATGATTATCGTGTTCGCATTCGGGATGTCCAGACCATTCTCTATGATGGTGGTACTCAGCAATATGTCATAATCCCCACGTATGAATTCGAGCATTCTCTTCTCCAGAATCCCCGCTTCCATCCTTCCGTGGGTGATGCAGATCCTGGCGTCCGGCACCAGGCGGTGCAGGATATCGTATATGGACTGCAGTTCCTCCACGCGGTTATGCAGGAAAAAGACCTGCCCTCCCCTGTTAAGCTCGTAGTTTATGATGCCTTTGACTTCCTTTTCATCGAAAAGGACGATTTCAGTCTGCACCGGAATCCTGTTCGGCGGAGGGGTGCTGATTATGGAAAGGTCGCGCGCTCCGAGAAGCGAGAACTGCAGGGTTCGCGGAATCGGCGTAGCCGTCAGGGTAAGGGTATCGACAGACATCTTCATCTGGCGCAGCTTCTCCTTTGCCGCCACTCCGAACTTCTGCTCCTCGTCTATGATAAGCAGGCCCAAGTCCTTGAAATTAAAGCCATTTCCGAGTATCTTGTGCGTACCTATGACTATTTCCGTCCTGCCGGAAGCCAGATCTTCCTGAATCTGTTTTATCTCCTTTGCGGTTCTCAGGCGGCTGACATAATCTATAGTGCAGGGGAAATCTTTGAGCCGGGCGGTGAAGGTGTTGTAATGCTGCAGTGCGAGGATCGTAGTAGGCACCAGCACGGCCACCTGCTTGCCGTCGGCGACAGCCTTGAATGCCGCACGGATAGCAATTTCCGTCTTGCCGAAGCCCACGTCACCGCAGACAAGGCGGTCCATCGGGCAGTTGTCCTCCATATCCATCTTAACCGCGCGCGTAGCGGCTTCCTGATCCGGAGTATCCTCGTACATAAATGACGATTCGAGTTCCTCCTGCATATAAGTGTCGGCAGAAAAGGCGAAACCCTTCGAGGCTTTCCGCTTGGCATAGAGCTGGATAAGGTCCTTCGCGATATCCTTCACCTTCGACTTGGCGCTGCTCTTCAGATTCGACCAGGCCTTCGAGCCCAGTTTGTTTATCTTCGGAACCTCGCCATCCTTAGAGCGATAGCGGGAGATCTTGTTCAGCGAATGCACGCTCACGAACACGACATCATTGTCCTTATAGACAAGTTTGACCACTTCGCGCACGCGGTCGTGCTCGTCACGCATACGCACAAGCCCGCCGAACACTCCCACACCGTGGTCGATATGCACGACGTAATCTCCTATATTGAACGAGCTGAGCTCGTTCAATGTCAACTGCTCGCTCTTGTCGACGCTCCGCCTTATGCTGACGCGATGGTAGCGGTTGAATATTTCGTGGTCGGTGTAGCAGCAGACCTTGTTCTCGCTGTCTATGAATCCGCTGTGCAGGTTCTTGCCCACGACAAACTCAGGCATCAGCGAACCGCTCTGATACAAAATGCTTTTGAGCCTTTCCAGCTGGGATTCCTTCTCGCCGTAGATAAGGACTCGGAAGCCCTGCTCGATCTTGGCGCGGATGTCCGTGGAGAGCAGGTCGAAGTTCTTGTTGAAAACCGGCTGCGGGGCGATGCTGAATCTTACGGGATCCTCCACCGGGGAGGAAATCGGCATCTCGAGGAAAATCCTGCGGAAGGATGAATATTCACCGAAGAAATCCCTGTGGGAATACATATCCGAGGAATCGAGCCAAATGTCGGTATCCGCCGGGAGTATTCCCGCGACGGACATCTCGGACTCCCCTTCCGACACGACAGAAGATACGATTTCGGCCTTTTCGAGAGTGTCTTTGGACAGCTGTGTATTGCAGTCGAAAATGTGGATTTCCTCTATCTCGTTGCCCCAGAGAGAGAAACGGTAAGGGTCGCTGGAAGAGTATGAGAATATATCGACAACCGATCCCCTCAGAGCGAACTGTCCCGGCGCCGAGACGAAATCCACTTTCTCGAACCCCCTGGAACCCAGGGTGTTGAGAATATCGTCATAAGATATTTCATCTCCTTTTTTCAGAGTGAGAATGGATGAGGCTATATTCTCCCTGGAAGGTATCCCCTCCTCCACAGCTTCGGGATAAGTCACTATCACAAGGAGCGAAGACGGGTCGTGGGAGATGATTTTCTCTATGGCGGCAGTTCTCTGGACTCCGAGGGTCGATTTGTAGTTGCTCCTCTCTATCCCCTTCCCCGAGGAAGGCAGATAGAACACCACATCCCCTTCCAGAAGATTGTAAAGGTCTGCCGCACAGTACTCTGCGTTATCCTTGTCGGGAAGAACTATGAACTGGACCCCTTTCGAGACGGCCTGTGACAGCACCATCCACCGGGCGGACAGATACAGCCCGGTACAGTATATGTCAGAATGTTCCCTTAATTTTGTCTTGAGATTTTCGCAGGATAACGAACTTATCAACATTTTGTCTGAAAAATATGTGAAAAACTGTTCATAAACCTGTTGATAACCCGCCGCCGGATTGTTAAAAAAATCGGAGCGGAACTTTTCCACAGTTCATCAAAAGTCCGTCAACAGGGTTTTCAACATTTTTATTAATTCTTAAATCTCTCTTAATCAGAATGTTCAGTGAGTTATTAACAATTTAACAGCCGAATAACTATAAACAGACTTTAAAAATAAAAAACTTATATTTGTATTCGAAATACACGACAGCGTTATGACCGAATTCGATCCCCGCAGTACAAGCGGAAGCAAAGATAAGGAATTAGACGGAATAATCAGGCCGCAGGAACTCGAAGATTTCACGGGCCAGAAGGAAATCGTCTCAAATCTGAGCGTTTACATAAAAGCGGCGAAACTCCGCGGCGAAGCTCTCGACCACACTCTCTTCCACGGCCCTCCGGGTCTGGGAAAGACCACCCTGGCGCATATCATCGCGAATGAGATGGGGGTGAATATGAAAATCACTTCGGGACCGGTTCTAGACAAGCCGGGCGATCTGGCCGGACTTCTGACCTCCCTGGAGAAGGGGGATGTGCTCTTCATCGATGAAATCCACCGCCTCTCGCCGGAAGTCGAGGAGTATCTCTACTCGGCTATGGAGGATTATGTAATAGATATAATGATAGACAAGGGTCCGGGAGCCAGGTCGGTCCGCATCAGCCTGAATCCGTTCACTCTCGTGGGCGCGACCACCAGAAGCGGACTTCTCACAGCTCCGCTTCGGGAGCGTTTCGGCATCACCTGCGCGCTGGAATACTACGATACCGCCGAGCTCGTGAAGATAGTCCGCAGAAGCGCATATATACTTAAGGTAACCGTCGACAGCGAGGCAGCAAAGGAGATAGCGATGCGAAGCCGTGGCACGCCGCGTATCGCGAACGCTCTCCTCAAGCGCGTCCGTGACTTCGCCCAGGTGATGGGAGACGGTCATATCAATCTGGAAATCACCAAATACGCTCTCGACAAGCTCAAAATCGACACCCGCGGACTCGATTCCATAGACAATAAGATCCTGCGCACCATCATCACCAATTTCAAGGGCGGCCCGGTGGGCGCGAGCACCATCGCGACATCCATCAGCGAGGACCAGGGGACCTTCGAGGAAGTATATGAGCCGTATCTCATAAAGGAAGGTTTCATCGTCCGCACCCAGAGGGGGCGCATAGCTACAGAACTCGCCTACAGGCATCTGGGTCTCGACCAGTATCTGGAGGAAAACCGCCGCGGCAAGGAAGATACATTATTCGGTTAATATGAAGAAATTGTTTTTTACCATTCTGCTTCTGCTGTGCGCAGTTCCATCGTTCTGCTGCACATCAGTAATTATTTCAGGAAGAGCCACTTCCGACGGCCGTCCGCTGATGATTAAAAATCGTGACACCGATGAGATGAATAACAGGGTCGAGTATTTCCGCGGTCCCCTCTACGCATTCACGGGCCTCGTGGATTCTCCGTCCGAAGGGGGAGAGGTCTGGAGCGGACTGAACGAAGCCGGCTTCGCGATCATCAATACAGCTTCGTACAATATGAAGTACGATGACGTTCCACGTTCCCAAATGAGCCGCGAGGGGCAGGTGATGTACCGCGCGCTGGGGGAGTGCAAGACGCTGAAAGACTTTGAGTTGCTATTGGACGCGCTGGCGCGTCCAATGGGAGTTCAGACTAACTTCGGAGTCATCGACGCTTTCGGCGGAGCTGCATACTATGAAGTGGACAACACTTCCTGGGTCAAGTACGACGTAAATGAATCGGAGACGGGCTATCGGGTCGTGACGAACTTCTCGACGCGCGGGCGTCAGGAGGATGTGAGAGGTTACGAGCGCTATCTGACCGCGAGCGATGTGATGTCGGAGCTGCGCTCTTCGGGAAAAGAGTGGAACGGCTTGAATCATAATGATTTGTTTAACTCCCTTTCGCGCTCCTACCGTCATTCTCTGACAGGTTTTGATTTCGCTAAGGACTGGAAAACGCTCAAACGCAAGACTTCCTTCACCGGTGTGGGAATCGACCAGGATTTCATTCCGCGCATCTCGACTTCGGCAGCCATCGTGTTCGAGGGTGTCGCGTCCGGAGAGAATCCTGCGCACGCCGTTATGTGGACTGTTCTGGGCTACCCGGCCTGCAGCGTCGCGCTTCCTGTGATGGTTACGGACTCCGACAGGCTTCCTTCCTGCATAAAGAAGTCAGAATCAAGCGTTAACTCCGATCTCTGCAGCCTCGCACTGAAGATTAAATCTGATTATGTGTTCACATTCAAGGTTAGCAGCGGCGAGAAGTATCTGCGTCTGGACAACATTCTGAAAGGGGTGGGGGAGAAGCCGTCTCTGCTTTCCTGCTGCAATGCCGCTGAAAAGAAAATAGATTCCTCTTTCTATGCCCTGTACCGCCGCTGGCTGAACTCTGAAATTTCGGATTCTGAATTTTATGACGGATATGCTGCTCTCACAGAGACTTACTTTGATGTCTATAAGAGCTGTTTCAGCGCATTTCTGTTATAATTCAGCAGTTTGAATTGGTCGTTTCATTAAAAATGACTAAAATTGCGGATAATTTTGAATTCAATCATAACAACTATAAAATGGCCGATAAATTAAATTCCAAAATTCCTGCCGGACCGCTTGCCGAAAAATGGACCAAGCGCAAGTCAGAAATTCATCTTGTCAGTCCTAACAATAAGAGGAAACTCGAGATCATCGTAGTAGGTACCGGACTTGGCGGTGCATCCGCAGCTGCAACTCTCGGAGAGCTCGGATACAATGTTAAAGTCTTCTGTATCAGTGATACACCTCGCCGTGCGCACTCCATCGCCGCACAGGGCGGTATCAATGCTGCGAAGAACTATCAGAACGACAATGATTCAGTTTACCGTCTTTTCTATGATACCATCAAGGGAGGCGACTACCGTGCACGCGAGGCTAACGTTTACCGTCTGGCTGAAGTAAGTGCCCAGATTATTGACCAGTGCGTTGCACAGGGTATTCCTTTCGCCCGTGAATACGGCGGTTACCTCGCAAACCGTTCATTCGGAGGTGTACAGGTAAGCCGTACATTCTACGCCCGCGGACAAACCGGTCAGCAGCTTCTCCTCGGAGCTTACGCTGCCCTGAACCGTCAGATTGCAGCAGGTACCGTCACCAGCTATCCACGTCACGAAATGCTTGACCTCGTGGTAGTCAACGGTGAGGCTAAGGGTATCATCGCCCGCAATCTCGTAACCGGAAAGCTCGAAAGATTCGGTGCCCACGCAGTCATCATTGCCACCGGCGGTTACGGAAATACCTATTTCCTTTCCACCAACGCAATGAACAGCAACGGTTCAGCAGCCTGGCAGTGCTACAAGAAGGGCGCATATTTCGCAAATCCTTGCTTCGCTCAGATCCATCCTACCTGTATCCCTGTACACGGTGACCAGCAGTGCAAGCTCACCCTTATGTCCGAGTCCCTGCGCAATGACGGCCGCATCTGGGTTCCTAAGAAGATGGAGGATGTAAAGAAGCTCCGCGCACATACCATCAAGCCTTCACAGATTCCTGAAGAGGACCGCGATTACTATCTCGAGCGCAGATATCCTGCATTCGGTAACCTCGTGCCTCGCGACGTGGCTTCACGTGCCGCAAAGGAGAGATGTGACGCAGGTTACGGCGTTAACGAGACCGGAAAGGCCGTGTTCCTCGACTTCTCGGAGGCTATCGCCCGCCTGGGCAGGAAGAGAGTTGCCGAGCGTTACGGAAACCTCTTCGATATGTACGAGAAGATCACCGCTTCTTCCCCGTGGGAGGAGCCTATGATGATCTATCCTGCCATCCACTACACTATGGGCGGTATCTGGGTTGACTATGATCTCCAGACCACCATCCCTGGACTTTACGCCATCGGTGAGGCCAATTTCTCCGACCACGGCGGAAACCGTCTCGGTGCATCAGCCCTTATGCAGGGTCTTGCAGACGGATATTTCGTAGTTCCTGTCACAATAAACGACTATCTCTCGCACAAGTTCGCCGAGCCTAAGCAGAAGACTGACGTCAAGGAGTTCGACGATGCCGAGAAGGCCGTACAGGCACGTATCGACAAACTCTTCTCCATCAACGGCAAAGAGACTGTGGATTCTATTCACAAGAGACTCGGAAACATTATGTGGGAGTATGTCGGAATGGCCCGCGACGCTGAAGGCCTCAAGACTGCCATCCAGAAGATCAAGGACCTGAAGAAGGAATTCTATCAGAATGTAAAGGTTCCGGGAACTCAGTTCGAGTTCAACCAGGAGCTCGAAAAGGCACTGCGTCTCGAGGATTTCTTTGAAATCGGTGAACTTATGGCCCGTGACGCTCTTAACAGAAACGAGTCCTGCGGAGGTCACTTCCGTATCGAAAGCCAGACCGAGGACGGCGAGGCCAAGAGAAACGATGCCGAATATATGTATGTAGCGGCTTGGGAGTACAAGGGTGAGAATGCCGAGCCTGAACTCCACAAGGAGCCTCTGAACTACGAATTTATTGAGGTTAAGACTAGAAACTACAAAGACTAATACAGAGATGGAATTCAATTTGAAGATATGGCGTCAGAAAAACGCCAAGGATAAGGGACATTTCGAGACTTATCATATCGCGGGCATTGAGGAAGACGCTTCTTTCCTCGAAATGCTTGATATTCTGAATGAGCAGCTTATTCGTGAAGGCTGTGATCCTGTAGCAGTCGAAAGAGGTTGCCAGAGCAGCGGTCCTGTCTCATTCGACCACGACTGCCGCGAGGGTATCTGCGGTGCCTGCTCGCTGTTCATTGACGGCCGCGCACACGGTCCTGACAGCCACGTTACTACCTGTCAGCTCTTTATGCGTCATTTCAAGGACGGTGCCACCATCACTGTGGAGCCGTGGAGAAGCGCCGCTTTCCCTGTAATCAAGGACCTCGTTGTCGACAGGGGAGCGTTCGACAAGATCCTTCAGGCCGGCGGTTTCATCTCCGTACGTACCGGTTCAGCCCAGGACGGCAACAATATACTCATTCCTCACGACCGTGCTGAGGAAAGTATGGATGCAGCTGCCTGCGTAGGTTGCGGCGCCTGTGTCGCCACCTGCAAGAACGGTTCTGCAATGCTCTTCGTAGCCGCCCGCGTCAGCTCGCTCGCACTTCTCCCTCAGGGTCGTCCTGAGGCCAAGCGCAGAGCCAAGGCTATGGTGGCCAAGATGGATGAACTCGGCTTCGGTAACTGTACGAACACTCGCGCCTGCGAGATGGAGTGCCCTAAGGGAATCTCCGTATCTCACATCGCACGCCTGAACCGTGAGTTCCTTAAGGCAAAGTTCTCTGACTAGTTTGATTTGCAGAGATTTTCGAGCAGAGATTTATTTTCGAAGAAGGAGTTTGGCGAACTGAATGACTGATGAGAAAATGAATCTGTGCCGAAAAGAATGCAAATTTACCAGAGGAAATTATTGAAGGGGTAACGTCCCGCATGAATCTCCGCAACCATCTTGTAAAGGTCGTTGCGGAGTTTTTCTATGCCCTTTTTCTGAGTCGCGGAAATGAAGATGCAGGGACTCTTCTCATCTGCTATCCAGCTGTTCTTGAGCTCTTCGAGAGTAAGATGCTCCTTTCCCTTCGGCTCCAGCGAATACATATCGTATTCCTCTGATTTATAAAGATCTGTCTTGTTGAAAACGACATAGACGGGTTTGTCGCCCGCTCCGATCTCACGGAGTGTCTTCTCCACCACCTGCATCTGCTCTTCGAAATAAGGGTGTGAGATGTCCACTACGTGGACAAGAATATCCGCTTCCCGGACTTCGTCCAATGTACTCTTGAAGGCTTCGATAAGCTGCGTAGGGAGTTTCCGTATGAATCCCACCGTGTCGCTCAGAAGAAACGGCACATTCTCTATAACTACCTTTCTCACTGTGGTATCCAGAGTGGCAAAGAGCTTGTTTTCCGCCATTACGTCCGATTTGGCGAGCACATTCATCAGCGTGCTCTTTCCTACGTTAGTATAGCCTACAAGCGCCAGACGTACCATTTGACCGCGGTTTCCCCTCTGGGTGGCCATCTGCCTGTCCACCTTCTTAAGCTGCTCTTTAAGGCGGTTTATACGCTCTTTTACGATACGTCTGTCGACCTCTATCTGGGTCTCTCCCATACCGCCTCTGGTTCCCACGCCGCCTCTCTGTCTTTCAAGATGGGTCCACATACCTGCAAGCCTCGGCAGCATATAGTTATATCTGGCCAGTTCCACCTGCATCTTGGCATATGAAGTCTGCGCCCTCTGGGCGAAAATCTCCAGAATCAGGCTCGTTCTGTCTATGACGTGAGCGGTCTTTATTACCTTTTCTATGTTTCTCTGCTGCATTCCTGTGAGTTCGTCATCGAATATCACATATTCGATTTCATTCTCCTCGCAGTATTCGGCTATCTCCTGAAGTTTTCCGCTTCTTATATAGGTAGCTTTCTCCGGCTTGTCCAGCCTCTGTATGAATTTGCGGTCACCCACAGCTCCGGCAGTCTCTGCCAGAAACTCCAGTTCATCCAGGTAGTCCTTGATTTTCCTCTCGTCGTCGCTCTGTGTTATCACACCGACGAAAACTGCCTTTTCCACTCTTTCTTCCGCCATAATTATAATATAGTCAAGTTTTTACACTAAAAAAGGCCATCCTTTTGGACAGCCTTCTTTATGAGTTTCATTTTCCTTACTGGAGCTTGAAGATAACCGGGAAGGTGTATGTAACCTTGACCGCACGGTCTCTCTGCTTTCCTGGAGTCCACTTCGGTGACATCGAAACCACGCGTACGGCTTCCTTGTCAAGTGAAGGATCGACACCGCGGAGAACCTTGATGTTGCTTACCGATCCGTCAGGATTAATGGTGAACTGGAGAGTTACACGACCCTGTACACCGTTCTCTTTGGCGATTTCAGGATAAACAAGCTGCTGGTTAACCCACTTGGTGAAGTAGTTCGCATCCTTGCCCTGGAACATAGGCTTGTCCTCGATGAGCTGGAACGGAATGGCTTCCTCTTCTACTACTTCCTCTTCAACTTCCTCTACATAGTCCATGATTTCCACACCCATATTGGCGTCGTCCTCAAGGTTCATGAAAAGGTCGTCATCTACCTCGATTTCATCGTCCACGATATCGATCTGGTCGGAGAGTACAGGAATCTTGGCGATTTCTGGAGGTGGTGGAGGGGTCTCCTGAGTGATAGGAATCATTTCCTCTTCCTCTACAACAACTGTGTCAGCCTGAAGTACCGCCTCTGCCTTCTCACTTGTACTGTAGGAGAATGCTCCCCATACTACCAGAAGCGAAACCACGAAGCCGATTTCAACAAACAGCAGTCTCTTGTTCTCAAGACTAGCTTTACTTGTTTTCTTAACTTCCATATCTTTTTCTTTTAATATCCCATTAGACTCCCAAAGGTAGAAATAATTCTTTTCAAAAACAATTTTTTAACAAACTCTTCAACTTTCTTTGCCCTTTTTCCCTCTTTTTGACCCCCTTAAAGGCTTCATAAGGTCCTTTTCTGATAAAAATCCCTACCTTTGCAGCGTTGCCGGACAGGATGATTTCCGACACCGTTCAAATTAGCTTCTTAAGATTATGGTTACTTATTACCTTCAAGACACCGACTTCACATTCAAGAACAAGCTGCTGAACAACCGTTGGCTGAAAATGGTCGCCGAGAGCGAGATCAAACGTCTGGGTGACATCTCCATCATCTTCTGTTCCGACCCTTACATTCTGGACGTGAACATCAAATACCTCCAGCACGATTATTTCACCGACATCATCACTTTCGACTACTGCGAGGGTAACAAACTTTCAGGTGACCTGTTCATCAGCGTGGATTCCGTCCGTGAGAATGCTTCTTTCTATGGAACTGAGTTTCCTGATGAGCTGAACCGCGTGATTGTCCACGGGCTTCTTCATCTCATCGGTTACGATGACCATACGGACGAGGAGAAACGCGTGATGCGTGAGAAAGAAAATTACTATCTCGAGATGAGAAAATACCTCCTGAAATGAACACTTCCTATGATGTCATTGTAGTCGGGGGAGGACACGCCGGATGCGAGGCCGCGATGGCTGCTTCACGTCTCGGATCTTCAGTTCTTCTGATTTCGATGGATATGCTCGGCTTTGCCAAGATGTCCTGCAACCCTGCCATTGGCGGAATCGCCAAAGGACAGATTGTGCGTGAGATCGACGCACTCGGCGGATATACCGGTATTGTGACTGATGCTTCGACTCTCCAGTTCAGAATGCTGAATCGCTCGAAGGGTCCGGCGATGTGGAGTCCGCGCGCGCAATGCGATAAAATCGAGTTTTCCAGAAACTGGCGGAAAATTCTCGAAAGTAATTATAAATTAGATATTTACGCTGATTCCGCCATTTCTTTTCTCTTTGAGAATCGAAAAATTACGGGAGTTTGTACGACCACAGGCGCAATTTTTAAATCTCGCGCCGTTGTTCTGACCGCCGGGACTTTCCTCAGCGGCAGTCTTTTTATCGGACGTCACAGTTTCGAGGGCGGCAGGATAGGGGAGTCCGCTTCTCACGGATTGACCGAGCAGCTCGTTTCGATGGGGATCGAATCTTCGAGAATGAAAACAGGTACCCCTCCCCGGATCGATATCCGCTCTGTCGATACATCTTCGCTTCTCCGACAGGTCGGAGATGACCGGCCGGAAAAGTTTTCTTTTCTTCCGTATCTTTCCACCGTCCAGAACGGAACTCCCCAAATGCCTTGCTTCATCCTTCATACCAACGAACACACTCACGAAATCCTTCGCAGAGGCTTCGATGAGTCTCCGCTTTTCACAGGTATGATTCACGGCAAAGGTCCGCGTTACTGTCCGAGCATCGAGGACAAGCTCCGCGTCTTTCCTGACAAGGACAGTCATCAGCTTTTCCTCGAGCCGGAAGGCCGCCATACGGGGGAGTACTACCTTCAGGGCTTTTCTTCCTCTCTGCCTCTGCGCGTGCAGATGGATGCTCTTCATTCCATCGCCGGCCTCGAAAATGTGAAAGTGTTCCGTCCTGCCTATGCTGTCGAGTATGATTATTTCGATCCGACCCAGCTTAAGGCTTCTCTGGAATCGAAATGTATTGAGAATCTGTTCCTTGCGGGTCAGGTAAACGGTACTACAGGCTACGAAGAGGCTGCTGCTCAAGGACTTATGGCTGGAATTAATGTTCATTTGAAACTCTCTGAGCGTGATCCTTTTATTCTTTCCCGTGATGAGTCCTATATCGGGGTTCTGATAGATGATCTTATCACTAAGGGAGTCGATGAGCCTTACAGGATGTTCACTTCCCGCGCTGAGTATCGTATTCTTCTGAGGCAGGACAATGCCGATGAGCGTCTGACTTCCCGTTCTCACGAGATAGGACTTGCCGATGATTTCCGTTATGATTTCACTATGCGAAAGTACGGGAGAGTCCGCTCTCTCACGGATTATGTCGAGTCTAAAAATCTTACGGCACGACAGGCAAATCCGTTCCTCGAGTCGATAGGTTCATCTCCTCTTACGGATTCTAAAAAGATTTCTGAGATTGCCGCCCGTCCTGAAGTTTCTCTTGTCTCTCTTTTGGAAAGTGTTCCACGTGGAACATCTTCTAAAAATTTACTCGATTTTCAGGAGCCTGTTCTTGAAGATTATGCTGATTATATTCTCGATTCGAAACAGCTTCCTTCAGAACTCGAGGGCTCTTCCTATGCTGACGCCGTTGAGGTTCTGAAGTCGAATTGCGGTTATCGTGAGGATAGGGGAGTTCTCGCCGAGGCTGCCGAGGGCTTCAGCGAAATGCTCAGAAAAGAGGTTGTGGAGTCTGTGGAAATTTCGCTGAAGTATAGCGGTTATATCGAGCGCGAGAGGCTTTTGGCCGAGAAGCTGCATCGTCTGGAGGATCTGAAAATCCCGGAGAATTTCGATTTCGACAAGGTCACCGGTATGACCATCGAGTGCCGTCAGAAGATGAAGAAGTATCGCCCGACGACCATCGCCCAGGCCTCCCGCATCTCCGGCGTATCCCCCGCCGACATCTCTGTCCTCCTCGTCTATTTCGGCAGATAGTTACATTTTATTGTAATATTCACGGCAGTGGTCAGTAGTCTGCGCCTGCGGGCTTGTCCATCCGCGGACAAGTATAGCGGGAGGGACCCGCTGGAGACCAGTTCCGCGAAGCGGGACGCAGGATACAGTGGGAGGACCGGAGCGAATGAAGTGAGCGGAGTCCCGCAGGCGCAGAGCTGCCGACCGCTGAAATCAGCATTGGACGCGAAGCGGCCGAGGAAAATGATTACGCTCTCGGAGACTGTTGTGGCAGCCGCTGAGAGCGCAAATAATTTTGAATCTTGATTCTTTAAAGCCGCTTGAGGGCTTCTTTGATAATCTTTTCGACTTTGGCGTCGGGCTCTTCCTTGAGAACCGCCTGAACGGCTTTCTGAATGTTCGGACGCGAGAACCCCAGCATCTGCAGAGCGCTTGTCGCCTCCTCAATATCCGCGTTGTTATCGACCTTGACCGGCAGCTGCACATCCGCGCCTTCACCCTTCACGATCTTATCCTTGAGCTCCAGAACCATCCTCTGCGCGCTCTTCAGACCGATACCCTTTATGCTCTTCAGCCGGGTGATGTTCTCCGAAAGAATCGCATCGCGCAGCTCGTCAGGAGTGAGCGACGAGAGAATGATCCTCGCCGAAGCCGCACCGATACCGGAAACCCCTATGATAAGCTTGAAAAGCTCGCGCTCATCCTTCGAAGCGAAACCATACATCACTTCCGTCGAATCACGCTGGTTAACGGATTGATAGATAAATACTTTTGCACTTTCCTTACCATCCAGAGCCTGATAGGTCAGAAGTGAAATCTCCACACCGTAACCGATACCTGAATTATCCACTACCATAAAAGTAGGGGTGAGCTCTGCAATTTTACCATTGATGTAATCTATCATAACGAGAACATTTATTCCTTTTCAAGTCCACAAATTTACTCAATCTTTTGTAATTTTGCAGTTTGCAAAGACTATATACAAGTCGAAATTTATGTCGAAAATCGAAGAACTCAGAAGCTGTTTTCCTCAGCTGGACGTCCGGGTATATGGCAAGCCGCTTGTCTATCTGGACAACGCCGCCACGTCCCTGCGTCCCCGCAGCGTCATCGGCAGGTGGAACGAACTCAGCTCCAGCTGCAGCGCAAACCTCCACCGCGCAGTCCACAAAATCGCCGCGGACGCAACGGAGCAGTATGAGGCCGCACGCGAAGCGGTGCGAAAGTTCCTGAATGCGGACAGCACGGCCGAAATCATCTTCACTTCCGGAGCGACACAGTCGCTCAATCTTGTAGCATACTCATTCTCAGAAGCTTATATCCACGAGGGAGATGAAGTCATAGTCTGCGAAAGCGAACATCACTCCGATATAGTTCCCTGGCAGTTCGCCTGTGACAGAAAGGGAGCCATACTGAAAGTCCTGCCTGTGGATGAGGACGGTTATCCGAGACTTGACATTCTGGAGAGCCTGCTTACGGACAGAACCAGAATACTCTGCATCGCCCAGATATCGAATGTACTGGGACTTACAAATCCTGTAGAGAAGATAGTAACTCTTTGTCATTCAAGGGGTTGTAAGGTGCTGATCGATGGAGCGCAGGGAGTTCTGCACGGCGGGATCGACGTACAGAAAACAGGCTGCGACTTCTACGCCTTCTCAGGGCACAAATTGTTCGCGGCGCCGGGCACGGGAGTGCTTTACGGCAGACGCGAACTTCTGGAAAATATGCCTCCTTTCCTCGGCGGCGGCGAGATGATAGGCAATGTCAGCTTCGCGCGCACGACCTTCGCGCCGCTTCCCCAGAAATTCGAAGCCGGAACTCAGAACATAGCCGGAACTCCGACGCTCGTGCAGGCTATCGAGATGCTCAAAGCAATGAATGACAGCGAGATACAGAAAGAATACGGGGCTGTTCGCGACTACGTTCTGGATGCGTTGACTTCCGACAGCAGGATACGCCTTTTCGGTGTTCCCCGTGGAACATCTGACAAGGTCGCTCTCTTCTCCTTTACAGTGGAATGCGCTCACCACGAGGACCTTGCGCTGATTCTGGACAAGATGGGAGTGGCTGTCAGATCCGGCCAGATGTGCGCGGAGCCGCTAATGGACCGCTATGGTGTGACAGGAATGGTAAGGGCTTCCTTCCTGCCGTACAACACTCTCGAAGAGGCCGAATATTTCATCAGGAGCCTGAACCGGGCCATCGAAATGCTGAAATAGAATATGGAAGATAAATCACTGAAAGAAGTACAGGAGCAGGTCGTGGAGGATTTTTCCCTCTATGACGAATGGCTCGACAAATATGAATATCTCATCGATCTGGGAAAGAATCTCCAGCCTTTAGATGAAAGCAAAAAGACGGATGACAGGCTCATCAAGGGATGTCAGTCCCGAGTCTGGCTGGACTGGAAATGCGAGAACGGGAAACTCTATTTCAGCGCGGACAGCGACGCCATCATCACCAAAGGCATAATCTCTCTGCTCGTGAGCGTATATTCCGGCCGCACTCCGGCTGAAATCGCAGCAGATGATTTCTCGTTCCTGGACAGGATCGGACTGAAGGAGAATCTCTCTCCGACCAGAGCCAACGGACTCGTTTCGATGATAGCCACGATCCGCAGCGCGGCGGCATCGCTGATTTAAGATTTGTATAAAAAATTAAAGAAAACGGCTCGCGACCGAGCCTGGCAGCATACGATAAAATGGAGGAAAACGAAGTAAAGAATAACGGGGAAGTGCTTACGGCAGAGGATGTCAAGGAACTTACCCCTCTCTATGAGAACGTGATTCTCGCCCTCAAGCAGGTCTATGACCCGGAGATTCCGGTGAACATCTATGACCTCGGACTGATTTACGAACTGAACATCCGAAAATCGAGGGAAGTCTATATCAAGATGACGTTCACCGCTCCGAACTGCCCTATGGCCGATGAGGTGATGGCGGAGGTGAAGCGGAATGTCGAGGATGTCCCGAATGTGAAAGGCTGCAGCATCGACCTGGTTTTCGAGCCGGTCTGGGACCAGAGTATGATGTCGGATGAGGCTAAAGTAACTCTGGGCTTCGACGTCGATTTCGATGACGCGGCGCAGCCGGAAGAGACTCCAAGTGCCTGATGCATAGTGTTCCGGTATATTTCGCACTCGGAACCAATCTCGGAGACCGCAGCGCAAACCTCGCCGAAGCCGAGCGGAGGCTCGATGCTGCATTGGACGCTTGCGTCCGGGCAAAGTCGAGCGTAATCGAAACGCCCGCGTGGGGCTTCGACGGCGAAGATTTCCTCAACTGCGTGCTCCGCTATGACCTGTCGTGCGAACTTTTTCCGCGGCCGCTGTCGCGTCCAATGCAAACTTCTGAATTCTCCGAGCGGCAGGCTCTGGCGCTTCTGGACACGGTTAAGGGAATAGAGACGGAGATGGGCCGCGTGCAGAATGTGCAGTACGATGTGAACGGACGCAGGGTCTATCACTCCAGAATCATCGATATAGATGTCCTGTTCATCGGGACTCAGCGCTTTTCGCTGCCGCGCCTGACGGTGCCGCATCCGCTGATGGCAGAAAGAGAGTTCGTTATGAAGCCACTGCGCGAAATCGTCCCGGCGGAGCTGACAGCAGCATTTCCGGAAATATTCGGTTTGGAAACACATAATTAATATCACTGATATGAGAAAGAATTCATTTTTTGTTATTGCAGCGCTTACTGCTGCGGCTTTAGTTTCGTGCGCACAGAAACCGAACACGCTCACGTCGGCTGAAAAGGCGGACGGATGGGTGCTCCTGTTCAACGGAGAAAATCTGGACGGCTGGCGCGACTACAACGGCGATTCGCTGACCAACGGCTGGAAAGTTGTCGATGGTTGCATCCAGGCTTCAGGCACCGGTGCCGACGGTTCCGGCTACATCGTGACTGATAAAAAATACGGCAACTTCGAGCTTTCCTGGGACTGGAAACTCACTCACGGCGGCAACAGCGGAATGCTCTACCACGTGGTCGAAAGCCCGAAATTCTCCGTTCCGTATGTAACGGGCCCTGAATATCAGCTTATCGACAACGAGGGTTGGGAGGAAGTGAACGCTCCTGAAAAGCTTCAGGAATGGCAGAAACTGGGAGTGGACTACGCTATGCATCTGCCGGATGAAAGCAAAATGCACGTCAATCCGCAGGGAGAATGGAACAACTCGAAGATTGTCTTTGACAATGGCCACGTCGAGCATTGGCTCAACGGTGAAAAGATACTCGAATTCGAAGCCTGGACCGATGACTGGTTCGCCAGAAAGGCAAGCGGCAAATGGGGCAACGCCACAGAATACGGCCTGGCTCACGAGGGTGTAATCTGCCTTCAGGACCACGGTGATCCGGCATCGTTCCGCAACATCAAGATCAAGGAACTTCCTGACAAGAGTGCAGGCAGGCAGATCAGTCTGTTCAACGGCAAGGACCTTCACGGATGGGAGCTGTTCGGAAGTATGCGCACCGGAGTCGATGAGGAGGGTAATCTCGTCACCGAAAACGGAGAGGACCTGCGCTATGGCTATCTCGGAACCAGGGAATATTACAAGAACTTTGACCTGACAGTCGAGTTCAAGCAGTGTTCCAACGGCAATTCCGGTCTGTTCTTCCACTCTTTCGTGGAAGGCGGTTACCAGAACAATATCGTCAACGGATGGCAGTGCGAAGTGGCTCCGAAAGGCAGCGATACAGGTGGAATTTATGAGTCCTACGGCCGCGGCTGGCTGGTCCAGATTCCTGACGAGAAGGAGGAAATCCTTCGCGAGGGAGAATGGAACACTCTCAGACTCAGAGTGGAAGGTGACAACGTAAAGACCTGGCTGAACGGTGAGGCGATGATCGACATCAACGATGAACTTATCGGCTCGAAAGACGGCCGTATCATGCTTCAGATCCACGACGGCAACAATATCAAGCTGCTCTGGAGAAATTTCGTTCTGACTACCCTTTAGAAATTTGTCAACGAACCTCACGAGTGAGGGCTAAGTGAAAACGGCGGAATTATTTTACAAAAATTCCGCCGTTTTTGGGACTTACAATGCTTGTTCTCTTAGACCTTTTGCTTAACTTTGAGGGATTTTTGCTGAAACGGTTTTCGGGATGAAAGGAAAAGGTAAATGGGTCTTGTGGGCCGGTCTCGGAGGGCTGGCGGTCGGAGTGTGCGCTGTAATCGCGGCTGGAGGTGCTCTGAACCGCACTTCCACGAATGATTACTGCATGAGCTGCCACTACCACGAGCAGGCTGATGCGGACTGGAAAAAGGCTGAACATTACAACAGTAAAAGCGGAGTCGTTACCGACTGCGCCGCCTGTCATCTTCCCCCGAAAGAGAACGGCTATCTGCGCTATTATATGACAAAGGCCAGAATCGGGGCGAAAGATCTGTGGGCCAAGATGACAAAGAATCCTGACGAGATAGACTGGAATGCGAAACGCACGCTCGAAAACGGCACACGGATAGTCTATAACGAGTCCTGTGAGAAATGTCACAAGAATCTTTTCCCTTCGGGAATTTCCGATGACGGCATCGTCGCCCACCTGTATTACGATGAAAATTCCGAAAAACTCGACCTGCAGTGCATCAGCTGCCATCTGAACACCGGACACGAGATGCCTGGCTATCAGCACAAGCGTCTGGAAGGCAAGGTGATGGATACCGGCAGCAGCGTGAAATACGACTCTGCGGCACAGGTTACATCTTTCGAAAACTTCACCGAGACCGTGCCGGGGACATCGGCCGCGATCAGAATGGTGGCTATTCCGGGCGGCGAATTCACTCTCGGCAGTCCCGAGGACGAGCCTTTCCGCAATGCCGATGAGGGGCCTGCGCGCAGAGTCAGGATCTCCCCGTTCTTTATGGCTGAGGTGGAGGTGACCTGGAGCCAGTTCTGGGCCTTCTATAACGAGACTATGTCCGAGGGCCGCACTCCGCCGGAAAAAATCTATGCGAACAATTCCCGTCCCGACGTGGACGCCGTCAGCGGTCCTACGCCGCCGTTCGGTTTCCCTGACCAGGGTTGGGGAATGGGCGACCGCCCGGCCATAACGATGACACATTATGCGGCTGAAACTTTCTGCCAGTGGCTGTCGCTCAAGACAGGACGAAACTATCGCCTCCCTACGGAGGCTGAGTGGGAGTATGCCGCCCGCGGCGGAACCCAGACTCCATACTTTTTCGAGGGCGATCCCCGCAGACTGTCCGCCGAGACTTTCAGAAGCAAGGTTTTCGGTGCTGACACGACTTTCATCACACGCTATGTGGTCTATGCACAGGACAGTTTCGGAAAGACCCAGGAGCCTTCGGACGTGAAGCCTAATCCGTTCGGACTCAAGAATATGCTGGGTAACGTAATGGAATACTGCGCCGACCGCTATGCGGAGAATGCGTATTCTGGGATTTCCGACGGGGCTCTGGACCCGAAGGGACCGGAAAGCGGGGATGAATTCGTGGTGCGCGGAGGTTCGTACTCGGATGACGCATCGAAGGTACGCTGTGCGGCCAGAAGCCATACTCACCACGATGACTGGCTTCGTACCGACCCTCAGAACCCGAAGAGCATCTGGTGGTATTCAGACATAAAAGGCATCGGCTTCAGAGTAGTGTGCGATGTTCCTGAAGAAATAATTCATAATTAATAATATGGGTAATAAAATGGACAGAAGAGATTTTCTCGGACGCAGCGCCAAAATCGGCGTGGGCCTTGTAGGCGGCAGTGTATTGCTGTCAGCCTGCGGTAATGGTAAGAAATCAGAAAAAGTGACTCCTTTGCGCCAGGCAGGCGAGTACTATGTACCGGAGCTTGCTGACAAGGCGATCGACGGAAAGGAGCTGAAGGTCGGAGTCATCGGCTGCGGCGGCCGCGGAAGCGGTGCCATCGGAAACCTGCTGGATGCCGCCGACGGCATCAAGGTGACCGCACTCGGCGATGTCTTTGCAGACCGTCTGAATGACCTCCGTGAGAAACTGAAGAATGAAAGGTCTCAGGAAGTTCCTGAAGACCACTGCTTTGTGGGCTTCGATGCTTACAAGCAGGTCATCGATTCCGGCGTGGATATGGTCATCGTGGCCACTCCTCCCGTTTTCCGTCCTTCACATTTCCAGTATGCGACCGAGAAGGGAGTCCACTCCTTCCTCGAGAAACCTATCGCAGTGGATGCAAAGGGTTACCGTCTGATTATGGCTACCGCCAAGCAGGCCGAGACCAAGGGGCTCAGCGTGGTTACCGGAACCCAGCGCCATCACCAGAGACCTTATGTGGAGTCTTTCAAGAAGATTCAGGAAGGTCTGATCGGTGAGATTACCGGCGGCAACGTTTACTGGAACCAGGGAATGCTCTGGTATCGCGAGCGCCAGAGGGGCTGGAGCGATATGGAATGGATGATCCGCGACTGGGTGAACTGGAAGTGGCTTTCGGGTGACCATATCGTGGAGCAGCACGTTCACAATATCGACGTATTCAACTGGATGATAGGCAAGCACCCTGTAGCGGCGACCGGCTTCGGCAGCCGCCAGAGACGCATCACCGGTGACCAGTACGATAACTTCAGCATAGACTTCGAGTATGAGAACGGTGTGCATCTGCACAGTATGTGCCGCCAGATAGACGGCTGTTCCAGCAATGTCGGCGAGGTCGTACGCGGTACCAAAGGCTGGTGGAGTTCGAGCGACTTCGCTATCCGCGACTATCAGAACAATATCATCTGGCAGTTCGACGCAGAGGCAGAAAAGGCTCAGTATCAGCAGACTAATCCTTACGTCCTGGAGCACGTGGACTGGGTCAACCATATCCGCAAGGGTGAAGCGCACGTCGAGGCAGGGGAGTGCGGAATCTCTTCTCTGTGCGGTGTGATGGGCCGTGAGGCCGCTTATACCGGCCAGACCGTAAAGTGGGATGAAATCAGTGCCGCAGAGCTGGATTATATGCCTGAGAAACTCGAGCTCGGCAAGATGGATATGAGCAAATACACCGTTCCGGTTCCGGGAACAGGCAAATAGCAGTATGGACAGAAGACAGTTTTTGACAGCCACCGCAATGGGCGGTGCTGCCGTAGCGGCCGCTTCCATTCTTCCTGGCTGCACCGCCGCGTCTGACAAGAAAAAGCCCGAGGTCCCTCTGAACCTTTCTTTTCAGGAATGGACAGCTCCGGGAGAGACTCTCTCCGACAGGCTTGACTATATGGAGAGCCACGGCATCACCGGTTTCGAACCGGGCGGAAGGGGGCTTTCAGGGCGCGTGAAGGAAATTCAGGAGGCTCTCAGCGGCAGGAATATCAAGGTTTCCGCCATCTGTGCCGGTTTCGACGGCTTCATTCTCGCCGAAGACCCTGCAGTGAAGGAAGCCTTTGACACGACTTACCGTGAGATTCTCGCCGCCGCGGGAGAACTCGGCTCCACCGGAGTGATAATGGTTCCGGCTTTTGTCAGCCAGAAACCTTGCCGTCCCCATACTCAGGAGACCCGCGATTTCCTTTGTGAGGAACTCTACAAGCTTGGCGAGTATGCCCTCGAGTGCGGTACACACGTGATTCTTGAGCCTCTGAACAGAAAAGAGGCATTCTACCTGCGTCTGGTCGCAGATGCCGCCGCCATAGCCCGCGACTGCGGCAGCAAGGGTGTCAAGGTGCTCGGAGACTTCTGGCATATGTCCGAGGAGACGTCAGACTACGGCGCGTTTATGTCAGCCGGCAAGGAATACCTCCAGCACGTGCATATGGCCAGCCGCGGACGTCGTCTGATGCCTGGTGAGGACGGAGAGAAGGATAACTATCTCGCCGGGTTCAAGGCTCTCAAGGAGATCGGGTACGACAAGTATGTCAGCTTCGAGTGCGGCACCGCAGGTGACCGCGCCGAGACCGTCGCCAAAGCCGTCGAACTCCTGCGCGAGCAGTGGGCTCAGGCCTGATGGCTCTCTCCGGTCAGGCAGCCGCCGTCGCGGCCATAGTCTATGTCTGCTTTCTGGCAGTCATCTATGCCCGGCGTGGGCGCTGGCCCCTGTACAGAATCCTTGCGGGCCGGAAAGCCTGCATATATTCGATATCTATACTTCTGTTCCTGCTTCTGATCTTCGGACTCGTTCCGCAAGACGGGGGCGGGAACGGTTTTTTCGGGGCGCTGGGTTTCAGAGCCATGAAGCGTTCGCCGGTATTCCTGCTGGCCATCCTGTTTCTCTCTACGGGCGTGACGCTGAGCGCGACAGATGATATCCGCCATTTCCCTCGCCATCATCTGGGCGCTACCTGCGCGCATCTGGGCCTGGCCGTTATCCTCATTACCGGCCTTTTCGGCGGAGGGACGACGGAAAGGGCGAAAATCGAGGCGGCTATGGGAACCCCCGTACATACGGCGTCCGATGAAAGGACCGGGGCTGCGAGAAAACTTCCTTTCGAACTGACCCTCAAGAGTTTCGATGCGGAGTCATACACCTCGGGAGTCGCCGTTACGCTCCCCGACGGGAGTTTTTACGAGACCGCCGTCTGTGTGAACCATCCCGCGAAGGTCGGCTCCTGGCGGCTCTATCAGACGGATTATAGAATGAACGTCGGGACAGGAGAATTCACGAGCGTGCTGAAATGCGTATATTGCCCGTTGTCAGGAATATACAAGGTCATTCTCTATCTGATTCTCTTCTCGGCGGCGGCGATGGCGTTCTTCGGCGGAGCCAGAAAACCGGGGGAGCGGCACAGGTTCCTTGCCAGCATCGCGGTGTCCGTCATTTTCATCTGCATAAGCATCTTCAGACCCGGGGTCCATACGCAGGATCTGATACCCGCGCTGCGCAGTCCGTGGCTCGTTCCGCACATCGCGGCCTACATCTTCGCATACACGCTGATGGGTGTCGTGACCGTTCTCGCCATCCGCATCCTGATTCTGACGCGCGGAAAAAAGGCGGAAGCCGCACAGTCGCAACCTTCCGGCAATCCGGTTTCCGGGGCCGCCGCCCCGCGGCGTCCAATCCGGACAGAACTCAGGCTCTGCGACACTCTGGTTCGCATCGGCTGGGCATTCCTGACGATGGGAATGGCGATGGGAGCGCTCTGGGCGAAGCAGGCGTGGGGGGACTATTGGACCTGGGATCCGAAGGAGACCTGGGCCGCCGCCACCTGGCTGGGTTACCTGCTCTACCTGCATCTGAGGAGGATGAGAGGTACGGGATTGGACGGCGAAGCCGGCCGGTCAATGCGCGCTCCTATGTATCTTCTGATTTTCTGCTTCCTGCTGCTGCAGATGTGCTGGTGGGGGGTCAATCTGCTTCCTGCGGCACGCGGCTTCAGTCTGCACACCTATTAGCGCTCCGTTTTTCCGCTGCGCTCGCGGGCCGGGAGTTTGTCAAATAGCGAAAGTCTTTATAAATTTGCAGGTTATTCGGAAATATTACGAATTGTTCAAAATACTATTAAAATGACACAGGACGAACTGTTCAAAGTGCTGGTAGCACATTGCAAGGAGTACGGATTCATTTTCCCCTCCAGTGAAATCTACGATGGACTTGCTGCCGTCTATGACTACGGTCAGATGGGCGTGGAGCTTAAAAACAACATAAAACAGTATTGGTGGAATGCGATGACACGCCTGAACGAGAACATCGTCGGCATCGATTCCTGCATCTTCATGCACCCTAAGATCTGGGAGGCTTCAGGCCACGTGGGCGCTTTCAATGACCCGCTTATCGACAACAAGGACTCCAAGAAGCGTTACCGCGCGGATGTGCTCATCGAGGATTATCTCGGCAAGATCGAGGAGAAGATGAACAAGGATGTGGAGAAGGGACGCAAGAAGTTCGGCGAGGCTTTCGACGAAGCCAAGTTCCGCGAGACGAATCCGAATATCCTCCGCGAGAAGGCCCGCTACGATGAGGTCCACAACCGTTACGTGAAGGCGGAGCAGGCCAATGACCTTGCCGAGTACCGTCAGATCATCATCGACTGCGGCATTGTCTGCCCTATCAGCGGCACCTGCAACTGGACGGAGGTCCGTCAGTTCAACCTTATGTTCAGCACTTCGATGGGCAGCACCGCTGACGGCGCGAACACCATCTATCTGCGTCCTGAGACGGCTCAGGGCATCTTTGTGAACTATCTGAACGTGCAGAAGACCGGCCGTATGAAGATTCCTTTCGGTATCGCCCAGATCGGCAAGGCTTTCAGAAATGAGATTGTGGCCCGTCAGTTCATCTTCAGAATGAGGGAGTTCGAGCAGATGGAGATGCAGTTCTTCATCAAGCCGGGCACCGAACTGGACTGGTTCAAGACCTGGAAGGAGAAGAGAATGAAGTGGCACGTGAATCTCGGAATGGGTGCGGAGAACTACCGCTTCCACGACCACGAGAAGCTCGCTCACTACGCCAACGCCGCCACCGACATCGAGTTCAACTTCCCGTTCGGTTTCAAGGAGCTTGAGGGTGTGCACAGCCGTACCAATTTCGACCTCGGAAACCATCAGAAGTTCTCCGGCAAGAAGATTCAGTATTACGATCCTGAGACAGGCGAGAGCTATACTCCGTATGTGGTCGAGACTTCCATCGGTGTGGACCGTATGGTTCTGGCGGTTCTGAGCCATTCCCTCAAGGAGGAGACTCTCGAAAACGGCGAGACCCGTACCGTGCTCAGCATCCCGGCCCCTCTGGCACCGGTTAAGGCTGCAGTGCTTCCTCTCGTGAAGAAGGACGGCCTTCCTGAGTTCGCCCAGAAGATTATGGATGACCTGAAATACGATTTCAACTGCCAGTACGAGGAGAAGGATTCCATCGGGAAGCGCTATCGCCGTCAGGATGCCATCGGAACTCCGTTCTGCATCACCGTGGATCACGATTCTCTCGTGGACAACTGCGTGACCGTCCGTGACCGCGACACGATGACCCAGGAGAGGGTTCCTGTCACTGAGCTCCGCAAGCTTATCGATGAGAGGGTGAATATGAACAACCTCCTCAGGAATCTGTAAAAGAGATAAATCTTGAAAGAGATAAAGAAGTAAGCAACGGTTGTATAGGGCCTGTTCGATGGCCCTGGACATTGAATTGTCGCGACACGTTGCTTATTCCTTTTTCTCCCATCAGCTCGAAGCATATCGATTCGGTGTGAAACAAGCGGCTTATTTCACTCCGGATTAGCGGGGCGGGTACCGGAGCCGGAGGTTATTCCAGGCTGCGGGCCTGGAGGACGGAGATGGAGGAGCCGTCGCGGAGGGCGGTGATGAAGGCGGAACGGAAGCCGAGGGTGCGGACCCTGTTCAGGTGGGAGAGGGCTTCGGAGTAGCTCCGGAAGGCTCCGACGGAATATACGTAGCGGTCGCCGGACTTGAGGAAGACCGGATTCAGGCCGCGCAACTCCCTGATTTCGGCCGGACGGGCGGAGGAGAGAATCTGTATCTGATAGATGATTCCGTCAGGAAGCGCGGTGGCGGCGTCCAGAACCTGGCTCTCCGAGTCGATGCGGAAGGTCAGATCGAACTTCGGTTCCGGCTTCAGGATGTTCATTCCCAAAGGTTTGCCCCAGGAATGGCGGATAAATCTGAATTCTTCAGGGGCACTGTCCTCCGGAGTTTCCGAAGGCTTCCGCGAAGGGGACATCAGGCTTTCCGGATCTATGACCACACCCTTTTCCAAAAAGGCCATTTCCGTGGCCTGCAGGGCTTTGCTTGCTTCGCCGAGGGCTTTCTGAAGCGGGATGAGGTCCATCTCCTTCTGAAGAATCTGTGCGGAAAGGTCCTTGCGCTCATCTTCGGATACGGAGGCGAGGGAGGCGCGCAGGGCATCCAGCTCTGCGGAGAACGTGTTCAGGGAATCGCGCAGGCTGCGCACGGTATTCATCTGCTCGAGGTAGGAAGCCATATCTTCCCCCATTGGCTGCTGCGGAACAGAAGCCGCCGGGGCGGGATTGGACGGCGGAGCCGGCCGGCTGACAGTAGGGTCGAGCGCGGCAAGACGGCGGAGTTCGCCAGGGTCCGTGACTGCGGAGTGCAGCGGAAGCGAGTCATACTCAAGCACATAGATATCTACACTGTCGCGGGAGCAGGCTCTGTTCGAAGCGAAGACGGTGTATCGTCCGTCCTCGGAATTGCAGTAGAGAAAATCGTCATACGGCGAGCTGTACGGGAATCCGAGGTTCATCGGAGTGTCCCAGTCGCGCGTGCGCTCGTTCCAGTGCGAGACGTAGAGGTCATAGCCGCCCATTCCGAAGAGGCCGGCGGATGCGAAGTACAGCGACTTGCCGTCATCGCTCAGGACCGGGAAAATCTCATCGCTCGCGGTGGTCATCCCCTCGTTCACAAGGCTTGGAACGGACCACACTGAGTCTTGATGCTCAGTATAATAGACGTTCCGCACACCGCCTTCATCAGCGGTGCTGAAGTAGAGCCGCTCCGCGTCGTCCGGAACATAGCTCGCGTGCACCAGCGGGTGCGTGGTCAGGGAGTCGAGACAGTTCGGAAGTGTCCGCCAGCTGCTGTCGCGCATCGGGTAATAGAGGAAAAAGTCCTTGATGGACAGGCGTTTGCGTGCTACGACGGTCGGCTTGCTGCAGTAGTCCGTCATACTCAGGCCGTTACGCGAGAGCAGCAGTCTGTCTTCGATGTCGAGGCGCTCGAGAGAATCCGTCGAAGCGTCCAGCGCGTCCTCCAGAGCCTTGACCGAAGCTGCGAACTCGTAGCGCAGGCGCAGGGAGTCCCCCACGCTGCGGAGCTCTGCGACTGAAAGATTCCCCGGACGGCGGCGGCTCATGCTCTCGCGCAGGGAATCGACCTTCGATTTGAGAAGGTTTTCGCGCGCGGCAAAGTCCGTGGAGTCCGCGGGAACTTGCGCTCCGGCGGTGTGGCTCGCGCAGCATAAAACTGCGGAAATCAGCATAAATACGAGGTCACGCACTCTCATATGGACGGATTTGGAATGCAAAAGTACGAAAAGGATGGAATAAAATTTCTTTGCTTGGAAAAAAATCGTAAATTTGCACCCTATTTTGCCGATATATTAATTAAAAAATAATAAAAAATGCAAAGTAAAGGCGCTATTAGGCTTGTGGCTATTCTGCTGGCTATTGCCTGCCTCTGGCAGTTGTCCTTCACTCTCGTGACAGATATTCAGGAGAAGAAGGCCGAGAAGTTTGCCGAGAAGGCAGCTGTCGCCGCACAGAACTCAGCCGCATTCAGCAATGTTCCGGAAGGGGAGCAGGCATACTACCTGGATTCCATCCGCAAAGAGCAGAACAGATGGTTCACTGATTCCATCTCTTCGCAGAAAGTATATTTCGGTTACACCTTCAAGGAAGTCAAGGCCAAGGAGATCAACCTCGGTCTGGACCTCAAGGGCGGTATGAACGTAATGCTGCAGGTGCAGCTCCAGGACCTCGTAAGAGCCCTCGCAGGTGACAATGTCACACCTGAGTTCCTCAATGCCCTGAACCTTGCCAAGGAGCGCAGCGTGAATTCCCAGTCCGACTACATCACCCTCTTCGGTGAGGCCTGGAAGGAAGTCGGCAGCGGTCAGAGACTCGCCCAGATCTTCGGTACCTATGAAATGAGGGACCAGATCAAGCCTGAATCCTCTGATGAAGAGGTTCTTACCGTCATCAAGGCAGAGGCCGAGAGCGCAGTCGCCAACTCATTCAACGTTCTGCGTAACCGTATCGACCGCTTCGGCGTTACCCAGCCGTCCATCCAGAAGCTCGGAAACACAGGACGTATCCTCGTCGAGCTCCCTGGCGTAAAGGAGCCTGAGCGTGTCCGCAAGCTGCTTCAGGGAACCGCATCCCTCGAGTTCTGGACCACATATGACAATGCAGAGATCTATCCTTACCTCGTGGAGGTCAACTCTCTCCTTTCCGAGATTCTCGTGGAGGAGGAGGCTCCTGTCGCTAAGGAAACTCCAGCAGCGGAGGAAAGCGCGGAAGGTGATGTAGTCGCCGAGGAGCTCGCAGCTCAGAACGAGGAGACTGCCGGACCTTCGTCTAAGGATAACCCTCTCTTCTCCCTTCTCCAGCCTTCTCAGGCCCGCGGCAACGCCTGCATCGGTTATGCTGCGGCTACAGATACCGCAAGAATCAACAAACTCCTGGCTATGCCTCAGGTCAAGGATATCCTTCCTGCAGAGTTCAAGGCGATGTGGTCTGTAAAGCCTTCTGAGTATTTCAACACCGACAATATCTTCGAGCTCGTTGCCATCAAGGCTTCTTCCCGTGACGGAAAGGCCCCTCTCGACGGCGGAGTCGTTACAGATGCACGTGTTCAGTATGAGAACGCACGCGGCGGTGAGCCGAGCGTTTCCATGACCATGAACGCTGAAGGTGCAAATACCTGGGCACGTCTGACCAAAGAGAACATCGGCAAGCAGATCGCCATCGTTCTCGACGGTACCGTATATTCTTACCCTACAGTTCAGGGTGAAATCACCGGAGGAAGCTCATCCATCACCGGCCACTTCGACGTGGAGGAGGCAACTGACCTTACTAACGTCCTCAAGTCCGGTAAGCTCCCTGCACCTGCCACCATCGTTCAGGAGCAGGTAGTCGGCCCTTCACTCGGTGCAGAGTCCATCCGCAAGGGTATCATCTCCTTCGTGATCGCGTTCATCCTCGTCCTCATCTATATGGTATTCTTCTACCAGGGTGCAGGTCTCGTGGCTGACTTCGCTCTTCTCACGAACGTGCTCCTGCTTATGGGAACCCTCGCTTCGTTCGGAGCAGTCCTGACGCTGCCCGGTATCGCCGGTCTCGTCCTGACTATGGGTATGGCCGTGGATGCGAACGTTATTATCTATGAGCGTATCAAGGAAGAGCTCAAGGCAGGAAAGGGTCTGGGCAAGGCCATCCACGACGGTTTCTCGAATGCATATTCGGCAATCATCGACGGTCAGGTAACTACCCTGCTTACCGGTCTCGTACTGTTCTTCTTCGGTTCAGGTCCTGTCAAGGGATTCGCTACAACTCTCGTAATCGGTATCATCACTTCGATGCTCACCGCCATCTTCATCACGAGACTCGTATTCGACACCCGCGTGAACAAGGGCAAGAACATCACTTTCGAGAACAACCGTACCAAGAACTTCCTCAAGAATACTCACGTCAACTTCCTTGACGGCCGCAAGTACTCTTACACCATCTCCGGTATCATCATTCTCATCTGCATCGGCTCGATGTGCATCAAGGGCTTCACCTACGGTGTCGACTTCACCGGCGGCCGCACCTATGTGGTACGCTTCGACCAGCCTGTCACGGCTGAAGGTATCCGCGAGGCCTGCGTCAATGAGTTCGACGGTGCTGTCGAGGTCAAGCAGTTCGGCGGCGAGTCCCAGATGAAGATCACTACAGCCTACAAGGTTGAGGACGAGTCCACAGCTGTGGATACCGAGATCGAGGGCAAACTCTTCAACGCCCTCAAACCGTTCTTCTTCGAGGATCTTACCCTGGATGAGTTCACATCCACTCTCGAGAACCCTAACGGTATCATCAGTTCCGACAAGGTGGGTGCATCCATCGCGAGCGACATCAAGAGAGCCGCCATATTCTCGGTTCTCCTCTCACTGCTCGTAATCTTCGCATACATCGCTTTCCGTTTCCGCGGCTGGACCTGGGGTCTGGGCGGTGTGGTTTCACTGGCACATACGACAATCATCGTAATCGGATTCTTCTCCCTCTTCTCGGGTATCCTGCCGTTCAACCTTGACGTCGACCAGACATTTATCGCTGCGGTACTGACCATCATCGGTTACGCCATCAACGATAACGTGGTTATCTTCGACCGTATCCGTGAGAACCTCGGCCTGCATCCTAACGATGACTTCAAGGAGACCGTTAACAAGTCCCTGAACGCGACCCTCACCCGTACGGTTAACACCTCAGTATCCACCCTCCTTCCTATGCTTGCCATCGCATTCTTCGGAGGTGAGTCCATCAGAGGTCTTTCTGTCGCTCTCGTAATCGGTATCATCATCGGAACTTACGCTTCCATTATGATCGGTGCTCCTATCATGTTCGATGCTACGATGAGCAAGAAGAAGAAAGCTGCAGCTAAGAAGTAATCAGATTTCTTATCATATTTTTGACAGCCGCCCTTTCGGAGGACGGCTGTTTTTTTTATCTTTGTGTTCCCGTAAGATTCTCAACTATGTCCTTCGTTCACCTGCACGTTCATACCCAGTACTCCATCCTCGATGGATTCTCCTCCTGCAAGAAGCTTTTCGACAGGGCCGACGAGCTCGGCATGCCGGCGCTTGCCATAACCGACCACGGCAATATGTACGGTGTGAAGGAGTTCCTGAAGATGGCGGGCAAGCATCCGAACGTCAAGCCCATCATAGGCTGCGAGGTCTATGTGACCCGTCATTACGACCATCGCCTGAAGGACAACGCACACCGCAAATACTACCATCTCATACTTCTCGCGAAGAACTATGCGGGCTACAAGAATCTCATAAAGATAGTCTCCCTGGGCCATATCGAGGGCAAATACTATGACAAGCCCCGCGTGACCCACGAGATAATAGAGCAGTACCACGACAATCTCATCTGCTGCTCGGCGTGTCTCGCAGGAGAAATTCCGAAGGACATCATCGAAAGCACCGAAGAAGAGGCTCTGAAGGCCATAGAATGGCACAAGAGAGTCTTCGGCGAGGATTATTACCTGGAAGTCCAGCACCACGTCACGGAGGTCTCTGGAGCTACGGAAAAGATGATTGAGGTGGGACAGCAGCAGGAGGTGGTGAACGAAGCCATCTTCCGCCTTGCGGCGCAGACCGGTACGAAGGTCGTAGCGACCAATGACGTGCATTTCGTCTGCAAGGAGGACGGACCGGCGCACGACCGTCTCATCTGTCTTACGACCAATGCTTTCGTGGATGATCCGGACCGTCTCCGCTACACCCGGCAGGAGTACCTCAAGAGCGAGGAGGAGATGGCAAGTCTCTTCCCTGACCATCCTGAAGTCATTTCGAACACCCTGGAGGTTGCTGAAAAGATAGAGAAGTACTCTATCGACCACAGCCCTATCCTCCCTAAATATGACATCGATCCGGCCTTCCTTGCCGACATTGATGCGAATCTCGAGAAATACAAGGACATCATAGATCAGGGCCGCACCGACAAGGACGGGAACGACCGCGGACGGGAGTTCTGCATATCTGTAGCCTATCTGTGCGAACTGACCTATAAGGGCGCCCACTGGCGCTACGGCGAAACCCTGACCGACGAGCAGGCGGAACGAATAGATTTCGAACTCAAGACCATCTGCAAGATGGGCTTCCCTGACTACTTCCTCATCGTGCAGGACTATATCGCCGCTTCCCGCGCTGCCGGTTCGATGGTGGGCCCGGGGCGTGGCTCCGCTGCCGGCTCAGTAGTGGCTTACTGCCTGAAAATCACCAATCTGGACCCTATCCGCTACCAGCTCCTGTTCGAAAGGTTCCTGAACCCTGACCGAATCAGTATGCCTGATATCGACGTGGATTTCGAGGATCTGGTGAAGGCCCACGCCTATGTGGACGAGAAGTACCATCCGGACCATACCGCCCGCGTCATCACCTTCGGCACTATGGCCTCGAAGAGCGCCATAAAGGACATCGCCCGCATCAGCCATCTGAGCATCGAAGAGTCGAACCGTCTGGTGAAGATGATTCCGGACCATCTGAGCGAAAAGAAAAAGACCGAATACAGATATAATCCCGAACTGGATGACCTGAAGCCGGGATTCAAGGTGGAGGAGAGGATGGAGGAGAAGGATGATCCGGAGCATCCGGGGGAGAAGATTCAGTCCAAAGTCCTGTATCAGGTGGGAATGGAGGACAAGGATGTCAAGAATCCTACCCTTAAGGACTATTACCGGCTGGTTCCCGAGTTCCAGGAGGAGCTGAAAAACGGCTCCGAACTGACTAAGGAAGTCCTGAATTATGCCCAGCAGCTCGAGGGCAGCATCCGTCAGGTGGGAATGCACGCCTGCGCGACCATCATCGGCCGCGGCAATCTTACGGATTTCCTGCCGATCTGCCTTTCCAAGGATAAGGATACCGGCCGCGAGGTCTGGACTTCGCAGTATGACGGCCACTATATCGAGGATGTCGGAATGCTCAAGATGGACTTCCTCGGACTCAACACCCTGACCATCATTCACGAATGTCTGGACACCATAAAGGCCCGCACGGGCGAGACCATCGACATCGAGGCCATCCCGATAGATGACGCCCCTACATACCGGCTCTATGGCCGCGGAGACACCACCAGCGTGTTCCAGTTTGAATCTCCGGGTATGCGCAAATGGCTCCAGAACCTGCAGCCTGACCGTTTCGAGGACCTCATTGCGATGAACGCCCTCTACCGTCCGGGTCCTATGGACTATATCCCTGATTTCGTGGACAGAAAGCTGGGGAAGAAGCCTATCGAGTACGACCTGCCGGAGATGGAGGAGTTTCTGAAGGAAACCTACGGAGTCACCGTATATCAGGAGCAGGTGATGCTTTTGAGCCGCAAGCTCGCCGGATTTACCAAAGGTGAGGCCGACAAGCTGCGCAAGGCGATGGGAAAGAAGCAGATCGACATTCTGAACTCGCTGAAAGACAAGTTTATGAAGGGCGGCGAGGCCAATGGTCATCCGAAGAAGACCCTGGACAAGATCTGGAAGGACTGGGAGAAATTCGCGGCCTATGCCTTCAACAAGTCCCACGCCACCTGCTATGCCTGGGTGAGCTATCAGACCGGATGGCTGAAGTGCCATTACACGGCGGAATTCATGGCGGCGAACCTTTCCTGCAATCTGTCGAAAATGGATGAAATCCAGAAGATTATGGCGGACTGCAAGGATCACGGCATAAAGGTTCTCAGCCCTGATGTGAATGAGAGCCTCAAGACTTTCACCGTGAATTCCGAGGGCAGCATCCGTTTCGGTCTGGGAGGCGTGAAAAATTTCAGCACCAGCCTTGCGGAGGCCATAATAAACGAGCGCGAGGAGAACGGCAATTACTCTGACCTGATGGATTTCGTGGAGCGTCTGGCCCCTAATCTGAGCCAGAGGGCCCTGGAACTCCTGATTCATTGCGGGGCTCTGGATTCTTTCGGCTACCGCAGAGGCCAGTATTTCACTGTCGGCAGCACCGGAGTCCCGTTCGTGGAGGAGTTTGCCCGCTACGCGAATCTTTTCAGCAACGATACCGTTGATTCATCCGCATCCCTTTTCGGGGACAGCGAGGAGCTCAAGCCGGTGCGTCCTGAAGTGCCTGCCCTGAAGGAGGAAGAGGATCTTTTCGCCCTGCTCCAGAAGGAGAAGGAACTGCTCGGAATGTACATTTCGGCTAATCCGCTGGACCGCTACGGCTTTGAGATTAAATACTTTACGAACTGCCCTCTGGCCCAGCTGAAGGCCCGCATCGATGAGTGCGAAGCCCGTCGCAGCCCGTCATCCGCGGCCGTGGCCGGAATGGTGGTGGACGCGAGACCGATAAATTCGAAAAATCCTGCGATGAGCATAACGCTCGAGGATCTGAGCGGCAGCTTCGAGTTCGCTTTCTTCGGCAAGGACTATGAGGCATGGCAGCCTTATCTGGCCCTGCACAAGGAGCTTTATATCGAGGGCGACATCAAGGAGCGCTACTGGAGCCGCCAGGATGAGGGCAAGGAAGCCAAACAGGTGCCGTACCAGTTCAAAGTCAAGAAGATAGCCCTTCTGGGCAATGTCCGTCAGGACCTGCTGAAGTCTTTCCAGATCATTCTCGACACCTCCCGCCTGAACCCGGAATTCCGCCGCGACTTCCTTAAGCTGCTCAAGGCCCACAAGGGAACTTACCCGGTCGATATCCTGCTCTGCGACAGCGCCAAAGGCTACAAAGTCGAGCTCGTCTCCCAGAAGCTGCGCATCGACGTCAGCAACGAACTCCTCTGCGCCTTGCGTGAGCACGACCTCGCCTTCACCGTAAACGGCAAAGCCGTGTAGAATACGTAATTGGCCGCCTCGTGAGGCGGCCAATATCATTCTGTATCGAAGCTCCTGACAGTGCGTCTTCGCTGCTGGCTCGAAGCTCTTAATGGCATCAAGGGGTCTGGGGAGTCCGCTCCCCGGTGAATAGAATTTTCTATCGCTTTGCAGCGCAAAGTGCTAGAAAATCAGGTGGGCCTTGATCGGGTAGTGGTCGGAGACGTAGGCGCGGTCCATATACGGCTTGGTGACGGTCTCGAACTCGGTGCAGGAGGAGAATCCGGTGTACCAGACGTAATCGATGACGCCGGAACCCTTGCCCCAGCCGTTGAATGAATCGTGGTCATCGGTCTTGACTGCGGTGGTGCGGGCATTGTTGAGAACCTTCTTCACCGGAGCCATCGACGGATCGGAGATGTCCATATTGAAATCCCCCGTCAGAACCATCGGGAGTCCCCGCTTGTTCATTTCTGCGATGCGGTCGCAGATGAGCTGCAGGCCTTTCTCGCGGGCCACGACTCCGATGTGGTCCAGATGCGTGTTCACCATATAGAATTTCTTTCCGCTCTGCCTGTCCTTCATCAGAGCCCAGGTGGCAGTCCTGTAGCAGGCCGCATCCCAGCCCTTAGACGGCTTGTCAGGCGTCTCTGAAAGCCAGTAGGTACCCCATTTGAGCACCTTTATATTCTTCTTGTTATAGAATATCTCCATATGTTCGCCTTTCTGTTTGCCATCTTCACGGCCCACGCCTATAGCCTTGTAATCAGGCAGAAGGATATTCTTCAGATACGAAACCTGGTCGAGCATCGCCTCCTGAACGCCGACGATGTCCGGCTTCTGGTCATCGATCATCATAGCGGAAGCCGGATAGCGGTATTCCCAGGAATTGGTACCGTCTTTGGCCACGCTCTGGCGGATGTTAAAGGACATTACAGTGATGCCGGCAGGTGCTTTCTGAGCCGACAGGCCGAACGGTGAGAGAACACACAGCGCGGCCGCAAGAATGAAAATTGAACGTAGTTTCATAAGATGTTATTTAATTATCTGTCGGCACTTCGTGCCTTGAATTTCAATGTGGACGGAACGATGCGCCCCGCGCTCACAAAAATAGTAAATTTATCGCACAAAATACCTAACTTCGCAGAATATGGATAAGACAAGTTTTGCAGAAATAGGGAAAATTGAAGCCATTTCCCGTCTTTATGAGAATACCCCATTCAAGGCTTTCGAGAAACCTTCCGTCGAGGCCCCTTCGCGGGAATTCATCCGCGAGAGCAGCCGCGTGCTGCTGGAAGGAACCGACTTCGATCTGGTTTACTTCCCGCTTAAACATCTGGGCTACAAGGCTGTAGTCTCCGTAACCGGAGAACTGTACGCCGGGATGGCCCGTCCCCGCACCCTCTCGGTCGTGCTGGGCGTTTCCGCAAAACTGGACTTTCCGCAGGTCTCAGAGATCTGGGAAGGCATCGTTACCGCCGCGAAAGAGCAGAAGTACGGGAAAGTCTGCCTGAACCTGATTCCGTCCCGCAACGGGCTGGTTATCAGCCTTTCCGCCGTGGGAGAGACTTCTCTTCTGAGCGAAAAGCGCAGGGGCGCGGCGAAAAGCAAGGACTTGCTTTGCGTGAGCGGAAGTCTCGGTGCGGCATATCTCGGGCAGAGGCTGCTGGAAAGGGAAAGGCGCCGCTTCGACAAGGGCGAAAGGGAGGACAGCGAAAAGACTCTCGGACCGTATAAAATGCTTGTTGCAGCCTATCTGAAGCCGGAATTGAGCCCGGACACCATTGACAGGCTCGAGGAGGCGGAGATCTACCCTACGGCCGCGTGCTTCGTGACAGCCGGGCTGTCGGATGCCGTTAAGAGGATTGCCCGCGAAACCGGTCTGGGGGCGAAAATCTACACTGACAAGATCCCATTCGAGGGCAATTCGTTCAAGGCCGGCAAGGAACTTGACATCGATCCGATGTCCGCGGCGATGAACGGCGGGGACGATTTCCGTCTGCTTTTCACCGTCCCGATTCTGCATCTGGAGAAGTTTCGCCACGATTTCCAGGACTTCGACATCATCGGCCATCTCGCTCAGGCAGAGGCCGGTACAACCCTCGTGACCCCCGACGGCGTAGAGTTCCCTCTGCGCGCCCCCGGCTGGCCGAATCCGGAAGAGTAATACATCCGAAATCAAGCGATGCCTTTTGGTTGAAAAATACGGGGCTTTTTTAACCAAACGAACCTATTCCTGAATTTTGTTGAAAATACGGGGCTTTTTTTAACCAGATGGCTCCATTTCTTGATTTGGTTAAAAATACCGGCGATTTTTGAACCAAATCTTCAAGCTCAACGAGATGTAGGCGAGTCTGTCTTGAAATCGGCATTCTACTGTCTGCGGCCAGTCCAGGTCTGAGGGTTTTCGGTCGTTTTTGCTCGGACCTGGAGGACGCGGGTGCCACAGACGCCATTCTACGGCCTGCGGCCAATCCAGGTACAAGGGTTTTCAGCGAAAAATGCTGGTACCTGGACGCAATTGCGGAGACGCTTACGGGGTGTAACGCGAGTTTTGGCCCGTTGCAGATCTATGAGAGGTACATCCCATCGACGTCGGTTTGAAAAGATGGATTGTTCATCGCGGAGCAGACCCGCCGGCAGACTCTACAAGACCGTATTGGACGGCTGCGCCGGCCGGCTATTCTATCCACTTGAGAAATTCGTCGACGCGGGCGCGGGAGACGGTCATTTCGAAGCTCGGGGCTGGCTCGGCGCTGATCTGGAGGCGCCCCCCGCTCTGTCGGGTGATGCTGCGGATGGCTCCCATCGAGATTATGCAACTGCGTGATATTCTGAAGAATACGCACGGGTCGAGTTCCTCCTCGAGACTATCCATCGAGGCGTCGAGAATGTAGCGCGCACCGGAAGTCGAAGTGAGATAATTGCTCTTGTTCTCGGAATAGAAATAGGCTATGTCACCGGTATTAAGCGGGATGATCTTCTCACCGAGATGCACTATGAAACGCGAACGGTATTGTCTGCCGCCCTCCCGGTTCTGTCCGAGAGCGGAGAGCAGAGCGGACACGTCGACTTTTTCCGTCCGCCGCCGGCAGCGCTCCACGGCTCTCGTCAGATCGCTGAGCTCCACAGGCTTGAGCAGATAGTCGATGCTTCCCGCCTCGAACGCCTTGATGGCGTAATTGTCGTAAGCCGTGGTCATTACGATATTGGCCGTAACGGCCGTGCGGCGGAAAATCTCGAAGCAGCTGCCGTCCGAGAGCTCCACATCCATAAAGATGAGCTCCGGGCTGTGGCTCTGCAGGAACGTCAGGGTTTCCTGGACGGATGAAGTCATCCCGATGACCTCCAGGTCCGGGAAATGTTCCCTTATGGTTCTGGCCAGACTCTCGCGGGCCATAACTTCGTCTTCGACTATCAGAACTTTCATAGCAGTGGAAGTTTTACGATGTAATGCAGTGTCCCGCTTTCATCCGCGGCGTCGGGAATGACTACCGTGCTGCGGTCGGCGAGATCCAGGTATTGTTCGTGTATATACTTGAGTCCCAGGCCAGTGGAGGAATTCTCGCTCTTCGGCTTGGGCTGAAGATTATTGTCTGTGACGATGTAGCCGTCCTCGCAGAAGATGCGGATGCGAAGCGGCTGATTCCCGCTGATGCGGTTGTGCTTTGTCGCGTTCTCTATCAGCAGCTGCACGGAGCAGGGCACCACGCTGCGGCTGAGAGCCTTTTCGGGAATGTCCTCTTCGACCTTGAGCCCCTCCGGGAAACGGAGCTTCATCATATCGATGTACTGGTTCACGAACTCCATCTCATCGCGCAGCGTCACCAGCTTTTCATCTTCATTTCTAAGCATATAACGGTACATTCCGGCGAGCTTGTGGATATATTTTGAGGCCGTCTCGCGCGGAGCGTCCTTTACCAGGCAGTCCAGAATGTTCAGGCTGTTGAACAGAAAATGCGGATTCACCTGCTGCTTGAGCTTCATATAGCTGTACTGCGCCATGCGGGTGCGCTCGCGGTCCGAACGGGCGGACTCGTCGATATGGATGGCATTTGCCGAGAGGAATACCAGCACGGCGCAGCTGAATACGTAGTCTATGATGAGATTTATCCCGATATTCTCGCTGTTCAGAACGTCGGAAAATATCAGGATGATGGCGAGGCGTGCGCAGAGTATCACCACGATGGCTACCAGCAGCCACTTGAAACCGGTCGTGTTGCTCGGCTTGAATCCCGGGCGGCGGCGGATGGCCACAGTGCAGCCGTAGGTAGCCCAGCCGATGATTTCGGTGGTGATGAACGTGGAGAGGGGATTGACGAGCAGAGTGTAGTCAGTCCACCTGCGGAAAAGCGCCGCACATCCCATTCCGAACAGAAATCCGAAGATGTTCACCGCAATGATGCAGATGCCCATGAATTTGGCGCTCACCCCTCTGCGCAGGCAGATGATGACCACAAGCAGCATCGTCAGCATCGTCAGCATCAGATCGTCCTGAATACCTATCAGACGGCTGCCGAGGGCCACCAGAGCGTGCAGAAGCGCGAATCCGTTGATGATGGCTATGTCCGTTCTATACTGTTTCTCCATAATTGCGAGGTCTAAAATAGGTATTTCATCCCGAAAAAACAACCGTTTGTCCTAAAAACGATGCAATTCATCTTCGCGCGTGTGTATAAAGGAAACAGAAATTGCTATTTTTGTACGTTAATACACTAAAACGATAAAGATGCCTCAACGCAAACTGTCATTTCTTCAGATGTTTGACTTGAACTTCGGATTTTTCGGAGTCCAGATTGCATACGCACTTCAGAGCGCGAACATCAGCCGCATATTTGCCACATTGGGCGCAGACCCGCACCAGCTCAGCTTCTTCTGGATACTGCCGCCGCTTATGGGTATGATCGTTCAGCCGCTCATCGGCAAATGGTCTGACCGCACCTGGTGCAGAATGGGCCGCAGAAAGCCTTATCTGATTATCGGAGCGATAGTTGCGGTGCTCGTGATGCTTCTGCTTCCGAATGCCGGAAACCTCAACCTCAGCACTGCTTACGTCTTCCTCGGCCTGAACGCCGCGATGTGGTTCGGTCTTTTCTCCCTCATTTTCCTGGACACCTCCATAAACGTGGCTATGCAGCCGTTCAAGATGATGGTCGGCGATATGGTTTCCGAGGAGCAGAAAGGCACCGCCTACTCCATCCAGAGCTTCCTCTGCAACGCAGGGTCCCTCGTGGGCTATCTCTTCCCGATATTCTTCACCTGGATTGGCATAGCCAATACCGCCCCTGCCGGTCAGATTCCCGCTTCGGTGAAATGGAGTTTCTACTGCGGCGCCGCGGTCCTGATTCTCTGCGTGCTTTACACTTTCCTCAGAGTCAAGGAGATGCCTCCGAAGGAGTACGCCGAGTTCCACAACGCTCAGCCGAGCGACGAGGATCCGGCCGGCTTCCTGAAATGCCTTGTCAAGGCTCCGCGCACATTCTGGACGGTCAGCCTCGTGCAGTTCTTCTGCTGGGCGGCTTTCCTGCTGCTGTGGACCTACACCAACGGCGCCATCGCATCCACCTGCTGGAACACTGTTGACGCGGCTTCCGCCGAATATCAGGCCGCCGGCAACTGGGTGGGCGTTCTCTTCGCCGTCGAGGCTGTGGGCGCAATGCTCTGGGCCCTTGTGATTCCGAGATTCTCCACACTCAAGAGAGCTTACTGGGTGAGCCTGCTGTTGGGTGCGGCCGGCTTCGCTTCCGTATATTTCCTGCACGACCAGTATATGCTGTTCGTGTCATTCATTCTGATAGGTGTCGCCTGGGGGGCAATACTCGCACTGCCTTTCACCTTCGTCACCAATGCGTTGAAAGACCATATCGGTACATACCTGGGTCTTTTCAACTGTGCCATCTGTCTGCCGCAGATAGTGGCGGCCGCTACGGGCGGCGTCATCCTCAAGGGTCTGGGAGGCTCCCAGGCCGCGATGATGCTCGTGGCTGCCGTTCTGCTCGTACTGGCTGCGGCAAGTACTTCCCTAGTCAAAGAGAAATAATACCAAATTATTAACTAACCAAATTCTTTATGAAAAGAATCCTTTCAATCCTTGCCTTCATTGCACTTGCAGTGAACGCATTCGCACAGCAGAGCGGATATGAGGTGAAGGGCACCGTCCAGGACCAGATAGGTCCGGTCATCGGAGCTTCCGTAATGGAAGCCGGCACGATGAACGGTACGACCACCGATCTCGACGGAAACTTCGTCCTCAAAGTCTCATCCGCTGAAGCAATGGTGGAAGTCAGCTGTGTCGGCTACACCACCCAGACTTACAAAGCTTCACAGGTGCCCGCTGTCATCACTCTCGCAGAGGATAACGAATTCCTCGATGAGGTAGTGGTAATCGGTTACGGTACAGTAAAGAAGAGCGATATGACCGGTTCAGTGGCGGCCGTAAAGGCTGACCAGCTGAACAAGGGTGTCGTAACATCCCCTACCGACCTGCTTCAGGGCAAGTCCGCAGGTGTCGTCGTCACTGCAGGTGACGGTGCTCCGGGTTCAGCCAGCACCATCCGTATCCGCGGCGGCTCTTCACTGAAGGCTAACAACAACCCTCTCGTCGTAATCGACGGACTTCCTATCTCCGAAGTTTCCATCAGCGGCGTTTCGGATGCGATGTCATCCATCAACCCTAACGATATCGAGAGCTTCACCGTCCTCAAGGACGCTTCCGCAACCGCCATCTTCGGTAGCCGCGCTTCGAACGGTGTCATTATGATCACCACGAAGAAGGGCTCCAAGTACCAGCAGGGCATCCACGTGGATGCGGACTTCACCGCTTCCCTGAGCCAGAACACCAGGTTCGTGGACGTTCTCACAGGCGATGAGATGCGTGACCTTATGGCATCCTACATCGGTACCGACGGCGCGGCTTACGCAGCCCTCGGCTCCGAGAACACCGACTGGCAGAAGCAGATCTACCAGCTCGGCCAGACCTATGACGAGAACGTATCCCTCTCCGGAAAGGTCAGCTCGAAGAATGACAAATTCTATATGCCTTACCGCGTATCCCTCGGCTTCCACAGCCAGGAAGGTACCCTCAAGACATCCAGTCTCCTCCGCGAGACCCTCTCCGTCAACCTCACTCCTACCCTTCTCGACGATCACCTCACGATAAACCTGAACGGTAAGGGAATGAATATGGACACCCGTTTCGCAAACCAGGACGCCATCGGTGCAGCCGTCAGAATGGACCCTACCCAGCCTGTCTATGACAGCAGTTCAGAAGGTCTGAACGGCTACTGGTGGTGGCACTATGACAGAGGAACCGATCCTCAGGACAACGTGAACACGATGGCGGGCCAGAACCCTCTCGCTCTCCTGAATGACAAGAGGGACATCTCCAGCGCCAAGCGTTTCATCGGCAACGCCCAGTTCAACTACAAGGTTCACGGTTTCGAGGCTCTCAGCTTCAACCTCAACCTCGGTCTCGACATTTCCGGCTCCGACGGCACCGTCGATGTGGACAAGAACACCGAGCAGTCCCTGCACACCACCGCACAGCTCGGCTCCGGCTATCACACCAACTACAGCCAGAACAAGCAGGACACCACTCTCGAGGCCTACGGCCAATTCGACAAGACCTTCGGAAAGCACTATCTGAACCTGATGGCCGGCTACTCCTGGCAGCATTTCTACAATGAGACCTTCAGCGAGACGTACAAGGCTGACGGCACATCCTCCAGCGATACTGACTATTATCTCAGCGACCCTTACACCTTCAAGACAGAATACTATCTGGTATCCTTCTTCGGCCGTCTGAACTACAGCTTCAACGATCGCCTGCTCCTTACCGCCACCCTGCGTAATGACGGAACATCCCGCTTCTCGAACAACAAATGGGGTCTCTTCCCTTCAGTAGCCCTCAGCTACAACTTCGCGAAGCTGAACTTCTTCCAGAACAATGACACCGTTTCAGCCCTGAAACTCCGTCTCAGCTGGGGTCAGACAGGTCAGCAGGACCTCCAGTCCGGCAACTATCCTACCCTCGCGACCTACGTTTACAACACCAACGCTTCGATGTACACTTTCGGCAACAAGACTGTCGTTCCTATCACGGCGAAGGGTTACAATGCCGACCTCAAGTGGGAGACCACGACCACCTATAACGCAGGTCTCGATCTCGGCTTCCTCGGCGACCGCATCACCGCAAGCATCGATGTTTACCAGCGTGACACCAAGGACCTCCTGAACCGCACTCCTGTGGCTGCAGGTGCCAACCTCTCCAACTATCTGGACGCCAACATCGGTAACCTTACGAACAAGGGTGTCGAGTTCGACCTGAACGTCATTCCGGTCCAGACTACAGACTGGAGATGGACTCTCGGCTTCAACGCTTCATATAACAGGACGAAGATCACCAAGCTTACCACCGATGACGAGCGTGAGGACTACTACGGAATCACTACAGGAGGCATCTCCGGCGGTACCGGCAACACCATCCAGGTGCATCAGACCGGCTACGCTCCTAACTCATTCTTCGTATATCAGCAGGTTTACGACACGGACGGCACCCCTATCGAGGGCCTCTATGTAGACCGCAACGGCGACGGCAAGATCACCGACAACGACAAGTACTGCTTCCACAAGGCAGCTCCGGACTGGACCTTCGGTTTCAACACCCAGCTCGCCTACAAGAAGTGGACTCTCGCAATGAGCGCTCACGCCAATGTCGGCAACTATGTTTACAACAACATCTCCTCGAACGGAGACCTTCTCACCGACCTTTGGGCAAATAACTTCGTAAGCAACCGTTATTCTACTGCGAAGGAGCACAACTTCAGGACATACGCCCAGTATTTCTCAGATATGTATGTTCAGGACGCTTCTTTCCTCAAGATCGACAACGTGACCCTGAGCCGCGCATTCAATCTCGGTCTCGATTACGGCAGGGTCCTGACTTTCAATGTTTTCGCAACAGTTCAGAATCTCGCCTGCTTCACGAATTACGACGGTATCGACCCTGAAATCTTCTCTGGTATCGACAACAATATGTACCCGAGACCTCGTACTTATGTCCTTGGTGTCAAGTTTAACTTCTAAAACACGACTCAGGTATGAAAAAGATCAAATATATTTCTTGGGCCATTGCAGCCCTGATGTTCGCGGGTGTGGCCACTTCCTGCGTGGGCGACCTCGACGTGACACCTATAGACGAGAATACCGTACCTCCTGAGGAGGTTCTCGATTCTCCTGAGGCCTTCACCCAGCTCCTTGCCAAGTGCTATCAGGGCCTTGCCTGCTCATCTTCATACGGCGAGAGCGGTGATGCCGACATCGAAGGCATCGACGGCGGTTACGGCCAGTATATCCGTGCACTCTTCCATCTGGAGGAGCTCTCCACCGACGTGGCCACCTGCTGCTGGAACGACGGCAACCTTTATGATATCCACTATATGAACTGGACATCGTCAAACGAATTCATCGCTGCGATGTATTACCGTATCTACTTCCAGATCGGCCTCTGCAACGAGTTCATCCGCCGTTCGAACGAAACTTCCATCAGCGGCTACTCCAACAAGGACGCCTATATCGCCGAGGCGCGCGCCCTCAGACTTCTGAGCTACTATCACGCCATCGACCTCTTCGGCAACGTGCCTTTCGCCACTGAAGAAATGTCCGTAGGATCCACCGCTCCTGAGCAGAAGTCCCGCGCAGACCTCTTCGACTGGATGGTAAGCGAGTGCGAAGACCTCATCAACGGAAGTGACCTCGCCGCCGCAGGCAAGAACGAGTACGGCCGCTGCGACAAGGGTATGGTCCAGATGATTCTCGCCAAGCTCTATCTCAACGCCGAGATCTGGAAGGGTACCGCAATGTACGACAAGGCTGCCACAGTATGCGAGCAGATCATCGGTGAGTACAAGCTCCATACCAAATCCACAGGCGTCTACAGCGCTTGGCGCGAGCTCTTCTGCGCTGACAACAACCTCTGGACTGCGAATACCACCTACAACGGTGACGAAATCATCTTCGCAGTGGAGCAGGACGGTATCGATGTCCATTCTTATGGCGCCACGAACTACATCATCTTCGCCTGCACAGGCGGCACGATGGATTCTGTCAATGACATCGGCATTTCTTCAGGATGGGGCGGTCTTTCTCTGACCGGAGCCTTCACGAGCAAGTTCGAGGACGGTGACCTGCGCGCTGTCTTCTACAAGAGCGCTGACTACGAGCAGTATGTAGATGCAGTCCGCCGCGAGTCCGACTCCTGGTCGAACGGCTGGAAATCAATGAAGTTCCTCAACATCAACCACGACGGATCAGCAGCTTCTGCACAGGGCTTCGTCGACACGGACTTCCCTGTATTCCGTGTAGCTGACGCTTACCTTATGTACGCAGAGTGCGCAGCACGCGGTGCGGCTGACAAGACCAAGGGTCAGAACTACCTCAACGCCGTCCGCGCAAGAGCGGGCGTGGGCAATATCGACCTCACTTTGGACAACATCATCGATGAGCGCGGCCGCGAGCTCTATATGGAGTGCTTCCGCCGCCAGGACCTCATCCGCTTCGGTATGTACACCACAGACAAGTATCTCTGGGAGTTCAAGGGCGGCGTTCAGGCCGGCCGTGCAGTGGATGACCACTTCAATCTCTACCCTATCACTTCCGGTGACCTCAATGCCAATGGAAATCTTACTCAGAACCCTGGATATTAATAGATTATGAGAAAGTTATTATATTTCAGTCTCCTTGCTGCAGCCGGATTGTCCGCAGCATCCTGTACTGTGGAAGAAGACCGCGTGGTCTTCGATCCGAATGATGCCACGGCTCCATCTATCGCCTCCGTTCAGGGTGCGACACTTGCCGCTGACGGCGACCCTATCACCTTCAACTTCAATCTGCCGGACTACAAGCTTTCGTCCGGAAAGACATATGCTCTCTATGCAGCCGCCGACCAGACTTTCACAAGCCCTGAGAAGGTTTCCGCAACTATCGGCACCGACGGCAGCGTATCTGTAAAGCAGTCCGACATCAACTCCCTCATCCTCAATCTGGGCGGTGAGCCGGAGAAAGAATTCACATTGTACTTCCGTCTGAGTTCCTGGCTCGCGACGGACAAGGGTACCGCTGTGGAGTCATCTCTGCTCTACTCTAACATCGTCTCCGCCACCTTCATCCCTTATGATCAGACTGTTCTCGACAAGGACACCTATCAGACCGTATGGGTACAGGGCAATTACTGCGGATGGGATCACTCCAAGTGCCAGTTCCTCTATAACTACAGCAAGGACAATAAGAACTACTCGGGTGTAATCGACTTCGCCGACAAGGCCGCTGACGGTATCAAGTTCACCGATGCCGCAGACTGGGATCACGGCAACTGGGGTTCCGAGGCTCAGGCCGAAGAGTCAGAGGCCGGCAGCATCCAGCTCGTTTCTGGCGGCGGTTCCAAGGATATCAAGTGCTACAGCAAGCGTTTCTACAAGCTCTCGCTGAACACCGAAACCCTCGTCCTCACCAAGGAGTGGGGCGCAGACCAGATCGGTATCGTCGGTACCATCAACAACTGGAGCGCTCCGGATGTAGTGATGAACTACAACGCCGATTATGTACGCTTCTGGGCTGACCTCGAGGTTGAGGGCGACCAGGAAATCAAGTTCCGCGCTGATGAGGACTGGACCTGGAACTGGGGTGCAGAGACAGCCGTCAATGGCGGCAACATCGCAGTAAGCACCGGTAAATACCGCGTATATCTCGACCTCAACAAGGGTACCGTCGAGCTCAATGAAAAGATGTACGGCCAGCCTGAGCCTACCGCTTCCGGCAGCAGCGATGAACCGGAGTCTGACAAGCCTGCAGCCTGGTCCCTCGTCGGAATCGGCGGCGACTGGAACACCGATATCGACCTTGCCAACACCACCGGTGACATCTGGGTGGTTCGCAATGTGACTCTGACCGCAAGCGATGAGTTCAAGATCCGCGCAGACCACGCCTGGACCACTTGTGTCGGTGGCCCAGAGGCCAATTCCAAGAGCACCATCGACGCTACGAACCCTTACGATGTCTATAAGCCGGAACTCGGCAAGGCATTCGCTACAGGTGACAAGAACATTCAGGTAGGTGTGGCGGGTGTTTATGACATCACCCTCGATTATGCCGCAAGCACCATCCTCATCGAGGAGCACAAGGCCGCATATTCCCTCATCGGCGAAATCAACGGCGACTCCTGGAGCACGGATGTGATTATGAATCAGAACGGTGACATCTGGACCAGCCCTGTAGTGAACATCACAGGCGGCTTCAAGATCCGTTATGACTACTCCTGGGCAGACGAGAACTGCTACGGCACACCTGCTGACTTCACTCCGGTCATCGGAGAGGACTTCACCGCGGCACAGCCGGGAAGCAACATCACCGTCCCTGAAGCAGGCGACTACAAGGTCATCTTCAACGCCGTGACAAAGGCCATCAGAATCGAGTCTGTCGCATTCCCTGAGACCATGTATATGATCGGCGAGGAATTCGGAAGCTGGGACTGGGCTTCAGACGGCATCGTGGATATGATTCCTGTACACAGCGGTGAAGGCCAGTTCTGGACAGTACGCTACTTCACTGCCGAGAAGGGCTTCAAGTTCTGCGCGAAGAAAGCCTGGAGCGGCGATTTCTGCGGCCAGACGAACAATGACGGCTTCATCGAGAGCGGCGGTAACTGCATTGTGGAGAAGTCAGGTCTCTACCTCGTGCATATCGACCTCAAGAACGAGAAGCTGCACGTCGAGCCTGCCCGCATCTACGGTATCGGCGAGTGCTTCGGCGGCTGGACTGAAGGCATTGAGGGCGCCCTCTTTACCGACAGTGACAAGACCGCAAGCATCAAGCTCCCTGCAGACGGTGAAGTCCGTATGTATGTAGCTTCTTCCATCGCCACTACAGACTGGTGGACCCGCGAGTTCATCATTCTCGACGGCAAGATTGTCTACAGAGGCACAGGTGATGACCAGACGAGAGTCAAGTGCACTGCCGGTCAGACCGTTACACTCGATTTCAATGCCGGAACAGGTACCATCAAATAAAACCTGCACCGTCAATTTCTGAACAAATGCGCTCGGGATGCGCTCGAGCGCATTTGTTTTTTTGTTTTCAAAACAGATTTTCAGTATCCGTTATTTTACTGATTACTTATAACTTTGCGCTATGAAGTTCAGATCTCTTATTCTCTCTTCGCTGCTGGTATGGGCCCTGGCCCTCTCCTGCGGCAAACACGGCACCGACGATCCCGCTCCGGATTCCGGCAAAGATAACCCCGAAGAGCAGATTCCCGCGCGCAGCGGCGAATCCGGAATCACCTATCAGCTGCTGGTTTACTCCTTCGCGGACAGCGACGGAGACGGCTGCGGTGACTTCAGTGGCATAGAACAGAGACTGGACTATCTCAAGGATCTGGGCGTACAGGCCCTCTGGCTTTCGCCTATCCACCCGGCCTCTTCCTACCACGGGTATGACGTCATCGACTACTCCGGCGTGAATCCCGACTACGGCACGGAAGCCGATTTCAAGTCCCTTCTCAAATCCGCACATTCGAAGGGCATAAAGGTCTATCTGGATTACGTCCTGAACCACTCCTCGAAAGACAATCCGTGGTTCCTCGAAGCCAAGGCGAATCCGGACAGTCCTTACAGAGACTATTACATCTTCTCCGACAACCCTCAGGCCGACATCAAGGCGGGGAAGATAGCAATGATCGCCACAGAAGGGGCCTCCGGCTATGATTCAGGCCAGTGGTTCCCTGCAGTAAGCGGCGGTTCGTCGGCCGGCAAGGTGAAATTCACCCTCGCTCTGGACGCTTCCGGAAAGCCTTCCACCCTCACGATGGAAAAGGTTGAGGAAATAAAGAACATCGGGAGTCAGACCAGCGGAGTATATCTCTATTACGGAGACGGACTTATGCAGCAGTTCTACACCGCCGGAGGGAAGAGCTGCACCCTTTCATTGGAGCTGGAAAGCTCCTGGGGAGTCCTCGTGCGCACTTCCACGACGCAGTGGGATTCCTACAAATATGGCGCTCCGACCGGAAAGAACCGGCTCTCCTGGGGACAGGCGCTCAAACTCTCGAACTCCGACGCTCAGGACATTCTCCTTCCCGGTATGTCCACTACGATGTACCACTCCCACTTCTGGACCTCCTGGTTTGCGGACCTGAATTACGGCCCGGCTTCGACCTGCGAGACCTCGGAAGCATTCAAAGCCGTCTGCACTGCGGCGGACAAGTGGATAGATATGGGTGTCGACGGTTTCCGTCTCGATGCGGTGAAGCACATCTATCACAACGCCTCTTCAGATGAAAATCCGACTTTCCTCAAGAAGTTCTATGACCGCTGCAACGAGCGTTATCACGCTGACGGCGGCACAGGGGACTTCTATATGGTGGGAGAACAGTACAGCAGCTACGATCAGGCTGCACCTTACTACAAGGGGCTTCCGGCCCTCTTCGACTTCAGTTTCTGGTGGACTCTGCGCGATGCCATAAACGGCGGCACCGGGAACAGTTTTGTCGCCACCGTCCAGGGCTACCGCAGTACCTACGCCAAATATCGCAGCGACTATATCGAGGCCACGAAGCTCTCGAACCACGATGAAGTCCGTGCCGGTACGGAGCTTCAGAAGAACACCGAAAAGATGAAGCTCGCGGGAGCGGTGCTCCTTACAGCCCCGGGTGAACCGTATATCTATCAGGGCGAGGAACTCGGGTATCTGGGGAACAAGAACAACGGCGACGAGTATGTCCGCACCCCGATAATGTGGAATTCCGACGGCTCCTCCTACGCCGACGCCAAGCTCGGAGGCAAGACAGACGCCGCAATGCGCAATTCCTCCTACAGCGTCGAGGTCCAGAAGGCAGATTCCACTTCGGTATTGAGCACATACATTAAATTCGGAGAGCTCCGCGACCGCTACAAGGCTCTCGCGAAAGGCAGTTTCGACGCCTGCTCCTCCATATCGTCCGTCCAGTCGGTTTCCGCCTGGTACCGCAGCTATGACGGCCAGAAGGTGCTGGTACTCCACAATTTCGCCACGGCTCCCGCTACATTCAGCCTTCCTAACGATGACCTCACCCGTCTCATCGGCTCGAACGGAAATGTCACCGTAAAGGGTCAGAAACTCACTCTGGGCACTTATGCCTCGGCAGTTTTCCTTCAGTAAAAAACAAATGCAAAGAATATGAAAAAGATCATTCTCCTGCTCGCCGCCGCGATTCTTCTCGCGGCCTGCACCTCCGCTCCGAAGAAATGTCAGCACGCGGCGTGGACCAAGGGTTCCACCGTCTATGAACTGAACGTCCGTCAGTTCACTCCGGAAGGCACATTCGAGGCCGCGGAGAAATACCTCCCGATCATAAAGAATATGGGCATAGACATCCTCTGGGTGATGCCGATCTATCCTATCGGAGAGCTGAACCGCAAGGGTACCCTCGGTTCCTACTACGCCATAAAGGACTATTGCGCGGTGAATCCGGAGTTCGGCACGATGGAGGACTTCGACAAATTCCTTGCTGACGCCCACGATATGGGTTTCAAGGTGATCCTCGACTGGGTGGCGAACCACACTGCCCCGGACCACGCCTGGGTTACCGAAAAGCCTGCGGACTGGTATGTAAGGGATGAGCAGGGCAATATCGTCATCGAATACGACTGGACAGACATCGCCAAACTCAATTACGAGAATCAGGATATGCGCGCCGAGATGGAGAAGTGTATGGAATTCTGGGTGGACAAGGGCGTGGACGGCTTCCGCTGCGACGTCGCCTACCAGGTTCCTGAGGACTTCTGGAAGCACGCCATCTCCGCGATGAAAGCCAAGAATCCTGACCTTTACTTCCTCGCCGAGGGCGAAGAGCCGTGGCTCCATACGGCCGGATTCGACGCCACATACTGGTGGAAGCTCCATCACGTGATGAATGACATAGCACAGGGCAAGGCCGGCAAGAAAGAGCTTCTCGATGTCGTAAACGAGAGCCTGAAAGACTATCCGTCGAACGCATACCGTCTCGCATTCATCACGAACCACGACGAGAATTCCTGGAACGGCACTGAGTTCGAGCGTATGGGTGAGGCCTGGAGAGCCTGTATGGTACTTTCCTGCACTCTTCCTGGAGCCCAGCCGCTCATCTACACCGGACAGGAGCTCGGAAACCGGAAGCGCTTCGAGTTCTTCGAGAAAGACCCGCTTCCGGCCGAGCATTGGACGAATGTCGACAACATCCGCAATATCTACGGATTCTACTTCACGCTGCTCAAATTCTATCACGACCATCCTTGCGTGCAGGGCTGGAGCGGTGCCGGCTTCGAGCTTGTCGAGGGCGATCCGCGCTGCGCAGACGAGACCTGGATCTCCTATAACCGCATCCTGCCGGATGATTCCATAAACGTCCTCGTGCATCTCGCGGCTCCGTACGAGACCAAGATTTCCCTGGGCGCGATGACGGAGAAGGACTTCGACGTCTATACTCCGTTGCCGGAGAATTCTTCCGACACGACCGCAGTCTCCGCCGAGGATCTGGAGATTGTTCCAGCTCCTGCCCAGTAGTCCGGCCGCTGACGCGTCCAATCCAAACACAACAACACCAAACTAATAATCAACCCGTATGAGAAAGTTAACAATCATATTGGCAGCTCTTGCTGTCGCTGCCTGCTCGCAGGCGTTCGACCCAGCTTCGGTCCGGGACGCCACGCAGGAGCAGATATCCCGCGTCGAACCGCCTTGCTGGTGGGTCGGAATGAAAACCCCGCTCCAGCTTATGGTTTACGGCGAGGGCATAGGCGCATACGATGTGTCCGTTGAGGGCAAAGGCGTGAAACTCACCGCGGTACACAAGGCTCAGAGCCCGAACTACCTCTTCCTCGACCTCAGTGTCCCGCCTTCCGCCCCGGAGGGCGAGATTTACCTCGTGTTCAGCGGTGAAGGCGGGAGCTTCAAGCGCGCCTACACCCTCAGTTCGCGCCGTGAAGGCTCCGCGCAGCGCGGGAGCTTCACCGCCGCGGATATGATCTATCTCATAATGCCGGACAGGTTCGCCAACGGCGACCCGTCCAATGATGACTCTCCGCTGACCTGCGAAAAGGCTGACCGAAGCAATCCTTTCGGACGTCACGGCGGTGATATCCAGGGTATTATGGATCATCTGGACTATCTTTCGGATCTGGGAATCACAGCCATCTGGAACACTCCGCTGCTTCTGGACAACGACAGTGCGGGCGTTTCCTACCACGGCTATTCCTGTGCGGACTACTATCAGATAGACCCGCGTTTCGGCGGCAATGAAATGTACCGTGAACTGGTTCGGAAATGCCACGAAAAGGACATAAAGATGATTATGGACATCGTCACGAACCACGCCGCCGCCGATCACTGGTGGATGAAGGACCTCCCTTTCGATGACTGGATAAACCAGTGGCCGGAGTATTACCATACGAATGCCTGCTTCTCCACCACCATCGACTACAACGCCGCGCAGATAGACCGCAAGGGTATGGACAAGGGCTGGTTCACCGAGACTATGGTCGATATGAACCTCGACAACCCTTACCTTCTCCAGTACTTCAAGCAGTGGGCCGTCTGGTGGATAGAATGGGCCGATCTGGACGGTTTCCGGGTCGATACCTATCCGTATAACGAGAAAGTCCCGATGAGCGAGTGGTGCAAGGCCGTATTGGCCGAATATCCGAACTTCAACATAGTGGGCGAGTGCTGGACCAACTCCGTGCCTCAGCTCGCTTATTGGCAGGCAGGAAACCCGAACAAGGACGGTTTCGACTCCCATCTCCCGTCCATTATGGACTTCCCGCTCCAGGCGGCCATCTATACCGCCTTCCCGGAGGACAATGTGAACTGGAGTGAAGGCCTGGTGCGCATCTATGACTGCATCTCGCACGATTTCGCCTATCAGGATATGAGCCATATGCTCGTGATGTCATCTAACCACGACACGGGCCGCCTCGGCGATGCGATAAGAAAATGTCCTGAACGTCAGAAACTTGTGCTGACGCTCATTGCCACAATCCGCGGCATTCCGCAGATTTTCAGCGGCGACGAGATGATGTTCTGCTCCTCCGACGTGCGCCAGGGCGACGGCGGCAAGAGAGTGGATTTTCCGGGCGGCTGGCAGGGCGACGAGTTCGATCTCTTCACTGCCGAGGGCCGCGTCGCGGCCAATGTGTGGAATAACGGCGAGAGCCTTCCTGCGGGCACCTATGCTGACCTGTATGACTATGTGAGCACTCTCTTCCAGTGGAGAAAGACAGCGGAAGTGATTCACAACGGCCGTACTATGCACTTCCTCACACGCGACAACACCTACGCCTATTTCCGCTACAATGACGCCGGGCAGAAGGTTTTTGTCTATCTGAACAATTCACACGATACCAAGACCGTTCCGTGGAGCAGCTATGCCGAAATCGCATCCGACGTTACCGCCGGACGCAATGTAATCACAGGTGAGACAGTGGATTTCTCCGCCCCGGTTGCTGTCGGTCCTTTGCAGGCTCTGGTCGTAGACCTCTATTGACCGGGGGACGTATCCCCCGGGCCCCCTGGGTCGCGGTGCTCCATTAGGAGCTTCGAAATAAGGACAGTGCGGCCACCGAGCCTGTCGAGGTGAGCGGTGTGGCCTAGTTCGTTTTGAAGGGCTCGAGGGCGGCCGTGGCACGGCCGTTCTCGAAAGCTCCGTAGGCGTAGCCGTTTCTGGAGTTCTCGGATTCCGGCTCCCAGTAGAAGATGCCCTGGAACCAGTCGAATGACTCGGTGTTGTCGAAAATGTACTGGAGCATGGCTTTGGCCTTGTCAGGCTCGCTTGCCGGCATTCCGACCTCGCAGAGCATCACAGGATGCTTGAAGGTCTGGTAGAGGGTATTGACGTTCATCACGAACTGCTTGGCCTTCGTGTTCCAGTTCGGGTATGACTTGGTGGTGTCATCCCAGTAGGAAGGGTAGAGGGAGAGTCCGATGATGTCGTATTTGCCTCCGTTGGTTTTCATAAGATTGAAGAACCACAGGGTGGAGTCTGAATTCCAGCCGTTGCTGATGTGCAGAACCACCGAAGCGTTCGGGTAGACTTCTTTGGAGGCCGCATAGCCCGCGTTCAGATAGGTTACGAAACTGCCCACGCTGTTCCCGGAAACCTTCCCGGTCGGCCATAGCATTCCGCCCTCCACTTCATTGCCCACGGCGACCCACTCTACATCCACTCCGGCGTTTTTCAGGGCGTTGAGGACTTCGCGTGTATGGGCTCCGACGGCATTGGCCATTTCAGATGTGGAATATTTTGACCAGGCCGCAGGGACATTCTGCTTGGCCGGGTCGGCCCAGCTGTCGCTGTAGTGGAAATCTATCATAAGCTTCATTCCCAGAGCCTGGGCTCTTTTCGCTTTCACGACCACGTCTTCCTTTCCGCACCAGCCGTCAGTCGGATTTACCCATACGCGCAGGCGTATGGCATTGAATCCCAGGGCTTTCATAAGGGCGGTGCACTCGGTTTCAGTTCCGTTGTTGTCGTAGAATTCATATCCCTTGCTCTCCATCTCCGTGCACCAGGAGATGTCGGCGCCTTTGGCGAAGGCGACCTCTTCGGTCTGTTCCTTTTCGTCTTCCTTTGTTTTGGTGTCATCGGGATTGTCTTTTCCCCCGCAGCAGGAGCAGGAGAAGAGAGTGGCTATAAGGCCGAAAGAAAGAATCAAGCGTTTCATAATCATTTGAACAATATAGGTAAGAACATATCAAGATAATGTCTCCAGTTGCTCCAGCTGTGCCCTCCGCCCGTGACGAAGAACGAATGCCAGACATTGTGCTGGGTCAGTTCACGGTCGAGCCTCTGGGAATCTTCGTAAACCGGATCTTCGCTGCCGCAGGCCATCCAGACGAGGGCCAGACGGGACTTGGCGAGCCTGTCGAAATAGGCGAGGGTCTTGCCTTCATCGAAAAAGACGGGGCTTCCGTTCGCGTTCATCCCCTGGAATCCCATACTGAGAGGGCAGACATAGCAGAACATATCAGGGTACTGACAGCTCAGTCTGAGGGCGTATTCCCCGCCGGTTCCGGCGCCGGAAATGGCGCGTGAAGCCCTGTCTTTCTGGACATTGTAATGGCTTTCGACATAAGGGATTATGTCCTTTATCATACTCGTTTCGAAGAGCCCCGGGCCGGTGTTGCGGCCGCTGCGGGAAGTGCTGACTCCGGTAAGGGATTGGCCGGAGGCCTGCCGGGCGTCGCAGTTCGGCATCACGACGATCATCGGCTTGGCCTTGCCTTTCGCGATGAGGTTGTCGAGGATCTGCGCGGCGCGCCCGAAGCTCAGCCACGAGTCTTCATTTCCGCCCTGCTCGTGCAGCAGGTAGAGCACAGGGTATTTCGTGCGTTTGTTCTGGCCGTAGCCTGCCGGGGTATATACCCACATTCTGCGTTTCATCCCCAGGGTCGGGCTGTCGTACCAGACGGCTGAGATGTTGCCGCCCGCGGAGATGTCCTGGAAGTCCTCGGACTTGCTGCCCGGCTTGATGAAGAGATTGCGGGTGCCTTCGGGGAGACGGACGACGGAAGGATTGGCCGGATCGACGGCCTCCACGCCATCGACGATGAAACAGTAGGAGTAGAGGTCAGGCACCAGACCCTGGACGGTCGCGGTCCAGACGAAATCTTCCGCGCGGCGCATCTCGACGGTGGCCTTCTGCCAGGAGCCTGCGAGTCGCACTGAGGTTGCGTAATCGGCTACGAGTCTGAATGTTACGCTCTCATCTGAAATTATCGGTGAAGCTGTCTTGCGGGTGGAAGCGGCGCTCTGGGCGAGCACTGCGAAAGTCGTTATCATAGCCAGGGCTATGCAGCTGAGTAATCTCCTCATTTTCGTGTACATTTTCGTTTCATTCGCGGACGTTGCGAGCGAACGTCCAGCCTGCAAAGATAAGCAAAAATTCACTCTCCGCTCAGACATTCCCGCGCGCATATGAAAATCCGCTCGAACATTCCTGCGCGCACAAGAAAAAAGGGACCGGCCGTTCCGGCCAATCCCTTATTTCTATATATAGGCTTCAGATGTCGCTTACATCAGGATGTAGCGGAGCAGGAAGAGAATCGCGAGCACCCACATCGTGACGCTGATTTTCTTGAACTTGCCGCAAAGCGCGTTGATGACGACATAGGAAATCATACCGAGAAGGATACCGTGCGCGATGCTGTATGCGAGAGGCATCATAATGGCGGTGATGAATGCCGGGATGGCCTCGGAATAGTCGTTCCAGTCGATGTTGCGGATAGGGCTCATCATCATCACGCCCACGATTACAAGCACTGCTCCCGTAGCTGCGCTAGGGATGGCGAGGAATACAGGCGAGAAGAGAAGGGCGATGGCGAAGCAGACTGCAATCACGAAGGATGTGAGACCTGTGCGGCCGCCTTCAGCGACTCCTGTAGCGCTCTCGATGTAGGTGGTGGTGGTGGAGGTACCGAAGCAGGCACCTGCGGTGGTGGCGACAGCGTCAGCCATAAGGATCTTGCTGATGCCGTCCACGTGGCCTTCCTTGTCCACCATACCGGACTTGACGGATACACCCACTACAGTTCCGATGGTATCGAACATATCGATGAAGAGGAAGGTGAATACCACTACGAGCATATCCCAGGAGAGAATCTGGCTCCACTCGAACTTGCAGAAGATAGGAGCGATGGATGCAGGCATTGCGACTACGCCGGTGAACTTGGTGATTCCGAAAGGAATGCCGATGATGGCGGTGCCGAGCATACCGATGAGGATGCCGCCCTTGACCTTGAGGACTACCAGTGCGGAAGTCAGGATCAGACCGATGATGAAGAGGATGCTTGTCGAGCTCTTGAGGTTGCCTAAGGTGACGAGGGTGGAGCCGTTGTCCACGATAATGCCGGCGTTCTGCAGGCCGATGAAGGCGATGTACAGACCGATACCGGCGCCTATGGCGTTCTTCATTGTGGCCGGGATGGCGTCAACGATCAGTTCGCGTACCTTGGTGGCGGAGAGGATGATGAAGATGACGCCCTCGATGAGGATGGCCGTGAGCGCAAACTGCCAGCTGTAACCCATTCCGAGGCAGACGGTGAACACGAAGAATGCGTTAAGGCCCATACCCGGAGCCAGACCGAAAGGCTTCTTGGCGTAGAGGGACATAGCGAGGGTACCTACGATGGCTGCGAGTGCCGTAGCTGTGAATACAGGAGCATTAGGCATATCCTGGAGTGCGCTGAAAATGCTTGGATTGACAGCGAGGATGTAAGCCATAGTGAGGAAGGTGGTGACGCCCGCTATGATTTCAGTGCGGACGCTGTGCTTCTGAGGGTCGAAGCCGAATGCTTTGGTAAGGAAATTTGACATATGTCTCTCAGATTAGAATACCCACTTGGTACCGAGGCAAGGGCGGAAATAGAAACCGCTGCAGCCTGCGAAGTTATAGCTGAATTCGAGCTCTGTGCCGATATGGAGGTTGTCCATTCCGAAGAGCTTGCCGACATTGTACCAGAGCTGAGGCTCTGAGAGGAAGATGAATTTGCCCTCTTCTTCTCCGAGAGGGTTCTTGTCGCCGTACCAGTAAGGGGTGTTCTCGCCCCAGATATCGGCGAAGCCGCTGAACTTGAGGCCGTTCACTCCGAAGAGATTGTTCATTCCCCATACGAAGGTGAACTGGAGCGGAATGTCGGAAGAGGAGCCCTGGAATGTCTTGTACATAAGCTCGAACGTGAAGGTGTTCGAGTAGTCTGCATTGTGGAGGAAATAGTTTACACCGAAGAGGAAATTGGCATTGCCGAAACCTACGCCGCCGTTGTACTCGACGTGTGCGCTGAGGCTCTTGAGGGCTGTATCCTGCCAGAAGTTGATACCTCTTGCGATCTCGAAGTAACTGCCGCTTACGCCATAGGTCTTGTTGCCTGCATCATCCTTCGGATGGTTGTAGTCGTAGTCCACGAAGAAGAAAGTGTCTCCCCACTTGTCTCCGTAGTAACCCTCGAGGGTTGTGGTTACGTGACCGCGCTCGAAGTCGTAGAAGGTCTGGAAGTTGGTTTGTGCCTTAGCTCCTTGAGCCAGGAACAGGGTGGCAATAGCACCCAGAATGAATACTTTTTTCATCTACTATATAGTGTAAATTGACTCGAAAACTGTTTGCATGCTCTCTTTTTTCGTGCGGTCATTGAGCTTGTCGGAATGACTCTGCTTGCGATTTTTTCTAAAAAGGGCTGCAACTTTTTCCAAAACAAAAGAGGCCAGCCGGTGCGTGCGCGCGGTTGGTCTCATTGCCTCTATAACTGCAGGACGGATGTCACCTCGATGTTCTGAGGGAAGGTGTTGCGTCCGCCGAGGTCCATCAGTTCGATGATGAAGTTCAGATAGACGGCTTTCGGGTTCGATTTCGACACGAGCTTCAGGGCCGCGCTCATCGTTCCTCCCGTTGCCAGCAGATCGTCGTGCAGCAGCACGACATCATCGCTCGAGATGGAGTCCTTGTGTATTTCGATGGTACTCTGTCCGTATTCCAGGTCGTAGCTCTCGCGATAGACTTCCGCCGGAAGCTTTCCCGCCTTGCGGACCATCACGAAGCCGGCGCCGAGCCTTTCAGCCAGGATGGCCCCGAGGGCGTAACCGCGGGATTCCACACCCACGACTTTGGTGATGCCCTTGTCTTTATACATCTCGTAAAGCCTGTCACTCAGCTCCTTGAAGCAGGCGGCGTCTTTAAAAAGAGTCGTGATGTCGTAAAAGAGTATACCCTTCTTCGGAAAGTCAGGAATAGTCCGAAGATGCTGTTTCAAAGTATCAATACTCATTAAATCGGGAATTTTGGACTCGCAAAGTTAGGTAAAAATTTTAATAATACAAGGAATTCTACCCTCTCTGCCGCCCGCTTTCCCCTGCGCTCTCCTGGAGAGTGGGTTTGTCCGCAAGAAAACGTTTTAATGCGGCCAAGTTGCCCTGAGGAGAGAGTTTGTCCGTAAGAAAACGTTTTAGCGCGGCCGAGTTGCCCTGAGGAGTGGGTTTGTCCGTAAGAAAACGTTTTAACGCGGCCGAGTTGCCCTGAGGAGAGAGTTTGTCCGTGGGAAGGGCGGTTTTCACGGACAAGTTGGGTCCTAACTAAGGTTTGTCCGGAGAAAGGGCGGTTTTTACGGACAAGTTGGGTCCTAACTAAGGCTTGTCCGGAGAAAGGGCGGTTTTCACGGACAAGTTGGGTCCTAACTAAGGTTTGTCCGGAGAAAGAGCGGTTTTCACGGACAAAATTGCCGGTCGCGGCGGGGGCCGACCGGTTTTTGTCTGATTTTGCCCGATTTGAGGTTCAAAAGACGGGCAGGAATCACTAACTTTGCGGCCGGAGAAAGGAATGGGCTGTCTCGGAGTGGCTGTGAGGGGTAGAAAACGAAAACAGGCAGACTTTTCAGCCATTGTTCCCGGGCATTGGCCGGAACGGCCGCACAAAAAAATAGAGATGATTTTGGCCGGGACCGCACAAGAAAAAAGCTGGCATTGGCCGGAACGGCCGCGCGAGAAAAAAAAGACGATTTTGGCCGGGGCCGCACAAAAAAATAGAGATGATTTTGGCCGGGACCGCACAAGAAAAAAGCTGGCATTGGCCGGAACGGCCGCGCGAGAAAAAAAAAAGACGATTTTGGCCGGGGCCACGCGAGAAAAAAAAGAGATGATTTTGGCCGGAACGGCCGCGCGAGGATAAAATTTATAAAATTATAATATGAAACAGACAGTATTGGTTTCCGGAGGCGCCGGATTCATCGGCAGCCACGTGACAGTCGAACTTATCGAGGCCGGTTATGATGTAGTCATAGCCGACAATATGTCGAACTGCGACGACACCTGCCTCAAGGGTGTCCGTCAGATTACGGGCCGCGACCTCCCGTTCTACAAAATGGACTTCTGCGACGCCGCTGCCGTAGAGCACCTCTTCAGTACCGAAAAAATCGACGCCGTTATCCATTTTGCAGCCTACAAGGCTGTGGGTGAGTCAGTTGCCGAACCGGTAAAATATTACAAGAATAATCTGACCTCTTTCCTGAACGTTCTGGACACCGCCCGCACACACGGCTGCAACGTGCTGTTCTCCTCCTCCGCCACAGTCTATGGCGAGCCTGAGAAACTCCCTGTAACCGAGGAGTCCCCGCGCCAGAGCGCCACTTCGCCTTACGGAAACACCAAACAGATGTGCGAAGATTTCCTGCGCGACAGCGTAAAGGCATATCCTGAAAAGATAAAGGGCATCGCCTTGCGTTATTTCAACCCTATCGGAGCCCATCCGTCCGCACTTATCGGCGAGCTCCCGCGCGGAGTTCCGAACAATCTCGTGCCATTCATCACCCAGACCGCAAGCGGTGTCCGCGAATGCCTTTCCATCTTCGGAAACGACTATCCGACCCCTGACGGAACCTGCCAGAGAGATTACATCGACATCGTCGATCTCGCAAAGGCGCACGTCTATGCAGTCCGCAGGATGCTTGACGGAAAGATGGAGCAGGGTTATGAGATTTTCAATGTAGGTACCGGCCGCCCGGTTTCAGTTCTGGAGCTCGTGAACACCTTCGAGAAGGTCAACAATCTGAAACTCAACTACAAATTCGCTCCGCGCCGCGCCGGTGACGTCACCGCCATCTGGGCCGACCCGACTCTGGCCGAGAAGAAGCTTGGCTGGAAGGCCGGTCGCTCCCTCGACGAGACCCTCAAGGCCGCCTGGGAGTGGGAGAAGCATATCCGCGGGATAAAGTAGCGCTTCGTGACGTGCGGCCATTGAGTTTGCGCGTGCGGCCATTGAGCTTGTCGAAATGACATAGCACCTCCTCATAATGGTTTCGACAAGCTCAACCACCGCGAAGCGTCAGCTCCGAAACAGACTTTTGACCAGGGCGGGGACGTCTGCGACTTTGATGACGCGGATGTTCCCGCCTGCGGCGTCCGTAGCGGCGAACTCCGAGACATAGATGGTCTTGAAGCCGAGGCGTGCGGCCTCCGTGATGCGCCGGTCGACCTGCGAAACCGGGCGGATTTCCCCGCTCAGGCCCACCTCGCCCGCGTAACAGCAGTCAGACGGAATGGCGAAATCGAAGCAGGATGAGAGTACCGCACAGATGACCGCCAGATCGACCGCAGGATCCGTAACCCGCAGACCTCCCGCCATATTCAGAAACACGTCCTTCGCCCCGAGCTTGAAGCCCGCCCGCTTTTCCAGCACCGCCAGCAGCATATTTAGTCGCCGCACATCGAAGCCCGTAGCCGAACGTTGCGCCGTCCCATATACTGCCGAGCTTACAAGTGCTTGAACCTCAAACAGAAAGGCCCTGCTTCCATCCAGCATCACACTTACAGCCGTGCCGCTCAGATTCCCCTCGTGCATCGGAATCAGCATCTCCGACGGATTGCTCACTTCGCGCAGACCCTTGCCCGTCATCTCGAACACCGCCAGCTCGTTCGTCGAGCCGAAACGGTTCTTGATGCTCCGCAGAATCCTGTACGACCCGCGGTTCTCACCCTCGAACTGCAACACCACATCGACGATGTGCTCCAGAATCTTCGGCCCCGCGATGTAGCCGTCCTTAGTGATATGCCCGATGAGAATCACCGGCACACCAGTCTCCTTCGCAAAGCGCAGCAGCCGCGCCGCCACTTCCTTGATCTGCGAGACGCTGCCTGGCGATGACTCGACCGCCTCGCAATACATCGTCTGCACAGAGTCCACCACCATAAGGTCGGGGCCGAGTCCTCGGGCCTCGTCCAATATGCTCTCGAGGCAGGTCTCTGCGTAAATGATACATTCTGAGGCGTCTCCGCCAAGCCGGTCCGCGCGCATCTTCACCTGCCGCACGCTCTCTTCGCCCGTGACATAAAGCGTCTTGAGTTCCGGACAATGCAGCGGAATCTGCAGCGAGAGGGTGGATTTGCCGATGCCCGGCTCTCCGCCGATGAGCACCAGTGACCCCTGCACGATGCCTCCGCCCAGAATCCTGTCGACCTCGGCGCTGTTCAGCGAGCGCCGCAGCTCCCCTTCGGGGCTGATCTCGTGGAGCCTTACGGGACGCGAACGCTCCACTCCGCTGAAACCTTCCCGTGAGGAGGCCGCCGATGCCTTCTTCGCCGCCTTGGGTTCCTCTATCATAGTGTTCCACTCGCCGCAGGCAGGGCAGCGCCCCATCCACTTCGAGCTCTCATTGCCGCAGGAACTGCAGTACCAGACCGTTCTCGCCTTTGTCGCCATCTTCTTTTTCTCATTACGCGGCCGGGCGGACCCGGCCAATCCCGGATCTGGCTCCCGCCGCCAATCATCTTCCAAAAATACGAAGAACTTCGCACTCTGCAAGTGGACAGGTAAGAGGTTTTTTCTTATTTTTGTACGAATCTTGAATTCCGATACTTTTCTTAAATGGATGGGAAAGAGATAAGGATAAGAGAGGATGGAAGAGAGAGAAAAAGAAGGCTCTTTCAAAATGGCGTTCAATTTAGTCACTTATATGAAGAAACAGATAATCTGCCTGCTTGCAGGGATGATGGCGACTCTGACGGGGGCCGCGCAGGAAAAGCGGGATGCCGGGGCCGCACAGGAAAAGCGGGATGCCGGGGCCGCGCAGGAAGAACTGGTAGCCGGGACCGTGCAGGAAAAGCGCTGGGCCGTGGTGAATCTCTCCGTGAACAATATGAGGGAGCAGCCGGATTATGCCGCCGAGATGGGAGACCAGTGCCTGATGGGAACGCTTGTCGAAATCGTCGGCGAGCAGTCCTACTGGAAACAGATAGTGGCGCCGAAACCTTACAAGGCCTGGGTGAACGAAATGGGCCTCACAGAAATGACTGAGGCTGAAAAGGATGCCTATCTGGCGGCCCCGAAATACATCTGTACCGCAGACTATACCCATATTTGGAGCGAACCTTCGGAGAAGAGTATGCGGGTGTGCGATTTTGTGGCGGGAGACTTGGTGAGACAATGTCTTGGCGATAAAGGTAAAGCCTTGAAACATAAGAAGTTCCTGAAAGTTATGCTGCCTTCCGGCCGGGCCGGATGGATGCGCAGGGAGGCTGTGGAGGACTTCCGGGATTGGACGTCGTCGCGAAGCGCGACGGCCGACGGGATTCTGGAGGCCGCGTACCGCTTCATCGGAGTGCCTTACCTCTGGGGCGGAACGTCAATCAAGGGTGTGGACTGCAGCGGGCTCGCCTGGTCGGCGTATTTTCTGAACGGCATTCTGCTGCCGCGAAACGCTTCGCAGCAGGCGAAAGTGGGCATCGACGTGACTCCGGACACGGAGCATCTGCAGCCCGGCGACCTGCTTTTCTTCGGACGCGCGGCGACTGCCGACCGGCCGGAGAGAGTCACCCACGTAGGCATTTACATCGGGGACGGAATGTATATCCACTCTTCGCAGGTGGTGCGCATCAATTCGCTCGACCCCGCTTCGGAAGACTATGCCGGACGCGGGCCTCTTCGCGCCAGGCGCATCCTCGGGGATGACTCCATCCCGCGCATTTCAGAAAGTCCGTATTATTTCAAATAGTTTCAAGCGAGGGATTTCGCACCGCATCGGTGTCGCACGAACGGCAAACTCACCTCGCACGAACGCCATACGAACGGCAAATGCGCTTCGCACGAACGCCGCATCCCTGCCGTCCGAAAGCAGTGCGGCCGAGGAGAATTTGCAAACTCCCGTAAAATCACTATCTTTGCAGCCTGTTACAAATCCATTGAATTATGAATCTTAGAGACATCAAAAAGGACATCGAGTACGTTATCAGCGCATTCATCGATGATTGCTACATCTTCGCATCTATGAGACCTTCAGCTTCCGACGACGAGCTTTCCAAGCTTTTCGACGAGGCTATCGACCTCTACAATGAGCTCAGAGACCGCTGTGCCGAGAAGGTGGAGGGCAGCAAGAAAGCGCAGTTCAACGCCATCCGCAAGGATCTTGTCATCAAGACCGACGCTCTTTACAACAAGCTCAGCGACGTCATCAAGGCTACCGCCAAAGAGTAACCTCTTTGACCCCAGATATTTACGAAGGCTGACCGGCACCCGCCCGGCCAGCCTTTTTTGCTTAATGGCAGAGAGTATCACCTCCGTGACGCTTCCTGGCTACTTGTCCGTAAAAACAGTCCTTTTTACGGACAAACTCACTTTCCAGAGCATTTTGTCCGCGTTAAAACGTTTTTTACGGACAAACCTCAGAAAATACAGCACTTGTCCGCGTTAAAACGTTTTCCTACGGACAAACTATTGGAAATGGCGAAGCGACTGCCCCTGGAAGGCGCCGAGGGCGTCGAGGCGGGCGTCGAGCAGGCGCAAGATTTCGAAGTTGCGGATAAGGCCCCAGCGGCTTTCGCTGACAAAGCGCGGCGGGACTTCGCCGGCGACGCGCTCGATGGCGAGCGTCGGGCGGAGCCGCTGCAGAACGGCGACTATGAAGTCCAGATACTCATCCAGTGTCCACCGCGCAAAACGCTCAGGATAAGAGGCTTCCTCCCTTTCCATCGCCGTGCCCTTTATAATCTGCAGCTGGTGGAACTTCACCGAGGTGAGTGGCAGATCGTTAATCATAGCACACTCATCAAGCATCATTGAAGGAGTCTCGCCCGGCAGCCCGAAAATGAAATGGGCCCCGACATCAAGCCCGCGTTGAGCCGTCTCCGATACTGCCCGCTGGGCGCAGGCGAAATCGTGCCCGCGGTTTATGTGCCCCAGAGTCAGGTCATAGCACGACTCTATCCCGTACTCGACCACCACCACCGGCCGCTCGAACCGTCCGCGCGCCTGCTCGAACGGGCGATTGCAAAAGGCCGCTAACGCGTCCAATTTCTCTCCATCGACGCAGTCCGGCCGTGTCCCCACTACAATCCCCACGACAGAAGGGTGTGAAAGAGCCTCGCTCCAGCGCTCCCGAAGCACAGACAAAGGAGCGTAAGTATTTGAATATGACTGGAAATAAGCCAGATAATGCCCCGCATTGCGGTAGCGGACCTTATGGAACTCGATGCCTTCGGAAAGCTGCTCGGAAATAGGCTTCTGAGGACTGCTGTATCCCGGATGGAAGGCCGCATTGTCACAATAGGTGCAGCCTCCCCAGCCCACGGTCCCGTCCCGGTTAGGGCAGGTGAACCCCGCGTCGATCACGAGTTTCTGCAGCCGCTCGCCATACTTTTCGCGGCTGTAGCCCACATAGGTACGGTATCTCTTTCCGTCCGGAAAATCCGGCAGCAATCCGGCCGGTCTCCCGGTCAGTCCCTCTAAAGAATCCATAGAACTCACTGATTCTCCTCCGCCAGCAGCGTTATTATCTTATCCATCAGGAAATTGATGCGGGAGACATCCACTAGGGTATTGTTCGTAATGATCGAGAATACTATGGTGTCTGTATCCGCCTTCGACGGGTCTGCAGGCAGGATGTAGCCGCTGAAAGCGCGGACTCCGCCCATACTTCCGCTCTTCATAAACACCCGGCTGCGCACCGACTCCGGAGCTGTCCGAAGTCGGCTTACCATCGTACCCTTGCCCGGCCCCGCAAGAGTGTAGAGAAAATCTGCACTGCGAACGGCCGCAAGATAATCCGTAAAGAATGAAGGGCAGATATAATTCTTTCTCGAAAGCCCGCTTCCGTCAGCAATCTGAACGCGTTCCGGCTTGAGCCCGAGGGAGCGCAGAGCGGCGCTTTCAGCTACCGCGCAGGAATCGTAACAGGATGAGCCAGTGGCCTTCAGAGCAATGGCTCGCAGAAGGGTCTCCGCATAGAAATTGTCGCTTTCATAATTGGTCTTCCGGGCAATTTCCTTAAGGGTAGGGGACTGATACTCACCTAGATGCGTAAGCTCATCGGCCGGGGCCGCATTGGCCGTCAAGGCCTCCTCGGAAAAATTGCGCAGACGCCCGCGGTTGTCGATGTCGGCAGGGCCCTCGCTCACGCGGATGCCGCCCGCCTCGAGATAGCGGAAGAAGTAGTACGCGCAGGTCAGCGCTCCGAAACGGTTGCTGC